>LNEO01000048.1 GCA_001465015.1 Deltaproteobacteria bacterium Ga0077539
CGATGAAGGAGCGCTGCTCTTTCTCTTTCACGACGGCGACGGGGCATTCGCGCTGGAGTCCCGCGCGTGCGCGCACTTCACCGAGGTCTCGTACGCGACGATGCTCGCGTTCGATCACTTCTCGCGCTCGATGAAGTTCGAAGGATGGATCCTCGAGCCGCCGCGGGACGCGACGACGGTCCTCAACGATTGCGCGACGCCCTTCATCGACCTCCGCGGGGCGCTCTACATGATCTCGCCCGGAGCTCACCCAGGCGCCGCGCCAGCGCTGCTCAACGCCCGACTCCGTCCCGAGCTCGCGTTCGCTGACCTCACCGCCGCCGAACAGAGCGCCGTGCTCCGGGCGATCGAGCAGCGTCGTTGCGCGTGCCTGCTCTGCGAGTACTACCGTCCGCGGGTCGAAAGAGAGCTCGCGAAGCGAGCCGCGAAGGAAGAAAAGGCCCCGAAATCCGCAGCGAGCAAGCCCGCAGTCGTGAAGAAGGCGGCTGTGAAGAAGGCGGCTGTGAAGAAGGCGGCTGCGAAGAAGCCCGCCGTTGTGAAGAAGGCGGCCGCGAAGAAGGCGGCCGTGAAGAAGCCCCGGGGGTAGGCAGCGCGTCCGACGTGCAGGCAACGCTCGGATGACGGTGCCCGCCGTCGCACGTATGCTCGCCGCGCTTTGAGCGAACGCCCGGCATCCATCGCGATTCTGCGCGAAAACGTCTCTCGACTCGCGCGCATGATGCGCAAGTCGTTTGCGATCGAGCTGTGGGCAGACGGCTCCGCGGCGTGCGCCGAGATCTCGACCGCACCGCCGGGATCGATGTCGCTCCTCACCTGGAACGGCTCGACCGGCGATCGCGTGCACACGCTCCTCGAGGTCCTCGCTCGCGCGAAGTTCGACTCGTGGCCCGATCGCGTGGGAGAGGGCAAGCACGAAGTCGAGCTGTGGATTCGCTCGGACGATGGCCGGGTCGTTCGTCGCACCCTTCGCGTTGCGTTCGACGGCGACTACCCCCGCGTCGACCCCGAGGCAGAGCGCTTCGTAGGGACCGAGATCGCTCAGGTCGTCGCGATCGTCGACGAGATCGTCGAAGCGGTTCGAGGAAGCGCGAGCGGACGGCCCAAGGAGTCGCCCGAGTTGGCTTTTCCGAGCAGCGACGATCGACGCGCGCGGCGGCGTTGCTTGCGCTTCACCGAGACGCACGACTGGGATGGCTCGACGGCGTACACCCAGTTGCTCGACGTGCGCCTCTCGGACAACGGCCTCGGAGAGCGGCGCCAGGTCGACACCTCTGGCGGTGGCTATCGCATCACGAATCGAAACCCCTTCAAGAAGAGCGAACAAGCGTGCGCATCGCTGTTCGCGCGCCTGGAGGCGCTCGATTTCGGCGCGATTCGACGACGCGCCGGCGGGGGAGCGCTCGACACGACCTACACGCAGCGCGTCGAATACTTCGACGGCGTTCGGCTGAGGGACTTCGAGTACATGTGGACGAGAGAGCGCGGGTTGGGCGTGTCCGACGGATCGAATCCGCCGAACGAGGCCGAGCGCGCGCTGCTCGACCTCGCGACCGCGCTCGCCCGACGCTGAGTCGATCGCGTCGAATCGCCAGCGAAATCACTGCGTAAATGCGATGAGATGTGCAGCGCTACCGCGGCGGCACGGCGCGCGGCGGCGCGACGACGTGCTCGAGGGGCCCCTCGTCGCGCAGCGCCCAATAGAGCGCCATCGGGAGCATCGCGGGTCCTACGCGAAACACCTCCCAGCCGAGGAGCAGCTCCTGGCTCCCGGCGTTGACGGCGACCAGCGGCGTGCGCCCGAGCCGCGCGAGGTCGAAGAACGTGTTGCCCGCCGAGCCGTAGTCCAGGTAGTGCGCCCCGCTCCACCCGCGAGGAAACCGCATGTTCTCTGCGGAGCGCACGCGGTAGTGCCCGAAGGTCACGGGCTGTCCGCGACGGTCTGTGATGGGCACGCGAGGGCCGTTGATCCCGTGCTGCTCCATGCGAACGTTCCACCCGCGCACGTCGCCGGAGGCCTCGTCGCGGACGAAGGTCTTTCGAAACGTGTGCCACAAGATCTTTCGGGCCCAGCCCGGCAAGCTCAAGTCCACGCCGAGAAATTGCCGTCCCGCGAGCGCGTCGGGATCGAGCGGATGGCCCGCGCAAAGGACCTGGTGGAGCTCGGGGGCTTTCATTTCCATCAGCTCCTCGAGGGTCCGTCGCTTCGGCGTGTTGGACAGAGTTTGCTCGGTGTTCATTGCGTCGGTCTCCGGTCGATCGGTCATCACTGTCACGGGGTTCACGAAAGCGGTTCTCAGCAGGGAACCGGATTTCGGTTCAAAAATGCACATGCGCAGGAAAATCAGTAGCGGCGTCAACACCCAAGCGGCACCACGCTCGCCTCACGGCCAGAGGTCGAGTCCTCATTGTTACCCCAGTTCTGTGAGGGA
>LNEO01000049.1 GCA_001465015.1 Deltaproteobacteria bacterium Ga0077539
CCCATCTTTTCATTGGGTCCGCTGCTTCGCCACTGACAACGCTGCTACTTCGACGCAGGTGATGAATGATGAGAGCTCGCTGCCGCGCCGCCGCTGTCCTCGCTCGCTGCCGCGCCGCCGCTGTCCTCGCTCGCTGCCGCGCCGTCCGTCGTATGGAAGTAGATGCACCCAGCGCCGATCGGGCTTCGCCTGCTTCGCTGAACGTCCACCGCTTCGGCGTCCGGTCGCTTCGACCGCAGACGCCCCGCCGTACTCGGCGCTCCTGCGCATGCACTTGTTGCATGCGCACTCTTCAGCCGCTCTTCGCTCGCGCCGACGGAGACAAACGCTGCTCGTCCTTGTGACGGGCGGAACGAGCAGCCCGTTCGTCAGCGGGCTGTCGGCGGCGACCTCTCGAGCGAGCGAGCCTGATCGAGCTCGTAGGGTCCGACGCGGGTTCGGTGGATCACGGTGGCGATCGCGCCGCACCCTGCGCGCTCGCCGAGCGCATCGGCGATCGAGCGCATGAACGTGCCCGAGTTGCACTCGATCGCGAGCCGAAGCACGGTGAGGTCGCGACCGCTCAACACCTGCGAAGCGTCGCCCCACGCTCGAGCGAGCTGTTCTTGCCGAAAGTCTCCCTGCACCGAGGCGATGTCCGACAGCGCTTGCTCGACCATCGCCGCGCCCGAAACCACCCGTCGATCGACCACGCTCGCCGTACGAATCGTCCGCTCTTTCTCGGGCCAGCCACCATCAGGAACCTCGCCCCTACGCGCCCAGTAGAACGCAGGCCGACCGTTGATGCGCACCGACGAGTAAGGCGGGTATCGCTGCGAGCGGGTTCCCACGAGCGAGTCGATGGCCGCGTCGAGCGAGGGGGCGTCGATCGAAGCGCCGCTCACCGTGGGCAGCCCGAGCAGATCGAACGTGTCGGTCCTGACGCCGAAGGTCACCTCGATCTCGTAGCGCTTGTCCAGGTGGTTGAATTCGTGGGCGCGTTTGTTCGCCTCGTCCAAGAGCAAAACCATGAGCCCGGTCGCGAGCGGATCGAGCCGCCCTGCGTAGCCGATTCGTCGATGTTCGAGCGCGGGGTCGATCTCGCGCAGGCGCGCGATGGCTTGCACGGGTGACATGCCGCGGGGCTTGTGGACGAGCACTACGGAGCGCTCGGATGGTTGGTCCTCGGACAATGCGATCCTCGAGTGTGCTCGATTTGCGTCGCTGAGGCGGCGCTTTTGCTGGACCCCCCACGCGCAGGCTCCGCAGGAAACCGCCTCTCCTCCCGCCGCGCCGTCGCGCGTGGAGAACCCCCACGCGCAGGCTCGAAAGGAAACCGCCTCTCCTCCCGCCGCGCCGTCGCGCGTGGAGAACCCCCACGCGCAGGCGCGGAAGGAAGGAGCCGCGTCCTCGCGGCGACGCCGCGCCGTCGCGCGTGGAGAAATTAGTGCAACGCCGGAGAATGACCCTCTCCGACGTCGCGGTTTGCCGCCCTAGTACGAGTCATCCGCACGTTTGAAGACGAGCATTCAGCCCTGAGACCGTACGTGTCTTGCGATTAGACGATCAACCCAGAGAGTGGGTCGAGCCCGAATTGAACGGGCATCCGTCGGTTACACGATGCTCGCCGGTCGATCGGATGAGCGACGGCGCATGCTCAGACTGGAGCGAGAATCTGAGCGTTTTTGGTCACTCCGACGCCGCCTCTTCCAGTGTTGGGCTACTCCCTCGTCGATGAGGGAGACAGGATTCGAACCTGTACTGACACGTCGAAGTCATCAGTCTGAGCTTGAGTCTCAGTCTGTACTCCGACGCCCTGCTTAGCCCCGCGATGCGACGCGCGCAACCCCCCCGCAGGGCGCGATCAGCCGAACAAGAAGCTCAACACTGCGCGGCCGACCTTCTTGTCGTCGCACTTGTTGTTGTTGGCCTCTTCGCGGGCGTACTTCACCGCTTGCTGAAGCTTCTCGACCCGCCCGAGCAGCTCGTTGACGCGCTTGGCCGGGAGCGCGCCGGAGAACTTCACGGTTCGCCACGTCCCGACCACGACATCCTCGTAGTACACCTCGACCTGCGCCGGGTGCTTGTCGGTGGCCTCTGCCTTCACGTGATTGCGCGGGATCTTCTTGGTCTTCGCCGTCTGAATGGCCTCGGTCGCCCAGCAGTCCGCGCTCGCGTCGAACACCCATGACTCGGACGCGTCGAGGACCGGGAGCTTCTTCACGAACGTGTGAAGATCCACGAGCTGCTTTTCGAGAAAGAGCAGGTAGGTCACCGGGGCCTGCGCCACGATCACCGCGCCGTCCACGACGACGTCGGCCCGCGCTTCGCAGTTGGCCCACTCCTTGGTGGCCGTGATGTCGAACAGCTCGACCAGCGTGTCCATCGTGCGGCGAATCACCTCGTCGGCCTTGAGCTGCACGCGGGTGGACTCGGGCGGAAGCTGCTCGCCCTCCTCGTCCTTGGGCCGATACGTTCGGGAAATACCGGCGAGAATCGACGGCTTTTGCAGCTGCTGATGCGCTTCGGTGAGCTCTTGATGAGACTTCGCCTTCACGCCCTTTTCGATCGCGATGACCTGATTGAGCTTCGCCATGACAGACACTTTCTCGAGGATGCTAACGGGACGTCGAACGGCTGCGCTTCGTGCGCGCGTTTCGAGCGGCCGCAGGGGTGTGGCTCGCCGATCCCCTGGTCAATAGCCGACGAAATTCGAGCCGAACGAATTGCGCCACCCGGCTGCCCCCTCGACGCCCTGATCCAGTGTCAGTCGTTGTCCGACCGTCAGATCCGGGAAAGGTAGGAACATCCGTCGTGGTGATTCCCGTACACTCACCGATGGTGAGATCGGGCGTAGACGACGATACATCCGGCGAACCCGCCCCTGTCGTCCTTCGCTCCTATGGGAGAAAGGGCTGAAATGACGATGAAGACTCCGCTGCCGCGCTCGCTCGTGTTGCTCGCCGCGATCACCGCGGTCGCCGCGGGTGGCTGTCGCCGGTCTCGCGCCAACCGCGACAATCAGGGCAACAACGCTCTTACTCAACCCCGTCCGGCGACCAACGCGCTGCTCGATCAGCAGGCGCAGTTCACGCCTCGCGCGCAAGGGACGCAGGGCGCGTCTGCGGCCGACCACTTTCAAGTGCACGTCGGAGCGGGCGAACGCCTCGTTGTCTCCGTGGACTCTTCGACGTTCGACCCGGTGCTCGAGGTCGTTCTCCCGGACGGCACCTCGCTCGTCAACGACGACTTCAACGGGTCGCGACAGCGGTCGCAGCTCACGGTCGCCGCGCGCGCAGCCGGTGAGCTCAAGGTCCGCGTTCGGTCGTATCGGCCCAACGCCGGCGGCGCCTACCACGTGCGCGTCGAGCGCCAGGCCGGGCAGGTCGCGCAGAACACCAACGCCCTCGCGATGCCGACGCAGGTGCAAAACGCCTATCAGCAGATGGGCTCGAACAGCACGCCGTTTCTCGAGTACATCCAGCCCTCCGAGGCGCGCACTCACCACCGAATTCCACCGGAGCTCCCTGCGCCCACCGCCGCGTTGCGCCCGGGACAAGAGGTGCGCGGGACGCTCGCGTCCGGCGACTCGACGTTGCCGAGCGGCGAGCACGCCGACGTGTACTCCTTCACTGGCACCGCAGGAGAGTCGGTCTCGATCGCGTTGAACTCGACCGCGCTCGACCCGTACCTCATGGTGTTGGCCCCATCGGGAACGGTGTACGCCGACGATGACTCGGGCGGGACCACCAACGCGCACCTCTCGCTCGTGCTGGCCGAGCCCGGCGAGTACAAGGTCATCGCGTCGGCGACGCGGGCCGGCGTGACCGGCGCGTACGAGCTCAAGTTCAACCCGGCGTCGCGGCAGGCCAACGTGCAGGAGTGGTTTCCGACGCAGCCGCAGCCGCAGCCGGGCGGAGCCGCGGTCGCAGCGCAGACGCGCCAGGGCACGCTGGCGCAAGGCGATCAGCGCTTGAATAGTGGTGAGTTCGTCGACCGCCTGACGTTCAACTGGCCCGTCGGCGCGCAGATCCGACTTCGCCTCGAGTCGTCGCAGTTCGACCCGTACGTGATCGTGCGCGCGCCCTCGGGATCGCAGCAGGACAACGACGACGCCTCGCCGAGCGACCGCAACTCGCAGCTCGACTACACGGTCCGCGAAGCGGGCCAGCACACGGTGATGGTCACGAGCTACCGGCCCAACGAGACGGGCGCGTACTCGCTCACCATCGGCGCGGGCTCGGGCGGCCCGCAGGCCAACCCGACGCAGCCGAACCCGACGCAGCCGAACCCGACGCAGCCCGGTGGATCGGTCGCGCCCCGCACGACGCAGGGCGCGCTCGCCCAGGGCGACGCAACCCGTCCGAGCGGCGAGTTCGCGGACAACCTATCGTTCAATTGGCCCGCGGGCGCGGCGGTTCGGCTCGAGGTGACGTCGAGCGAGTTCGACACGTTCCTCATCGTTCGTTCTCCCTCGGGCGTCGTTCAGCAAAACGACGACGGGATTCAGGGAACGACCAACTCGGCGCTCGACCTGGTCACCACCGAAGCGGGTCAGTACACGGTCACCGTGTCCTCCTACCGCGCTGGCGAGACGGGCAACTATCAGCTCGTCGTGCGCGCCCCTGGCACCAACGGGTCCGTGCAACCCAACCCGGTGCAGCCCAATCCCGTGCAGCCCAATCCCGTGCAGCCCAACCCGACGCAGCCCGGCGCTGCGCGCGCGCGGGAAATCGCGGGCACCCTCGCTCAGGGCGATCGCACCCTCAACTCCGGCGAGTTCGTCGACACGCACACGCTTCAGTTTCGACCGGGAGAGGCGGTGCGGCTCCGGCTCGCGTCGTCGTCGTTCGACACCTACCTGCTCCTTCGCTCGCCGAGCGGCAGGCAGCAGGACAACGACGATCACGTGTCGGGCAGCACCAACTCGGGCATCGACATTCCGTCGGCCGAGGCGGGCAACTACCAGGTGATGGTCACGAGCTATCGCTCGGGTGAGACCGGCCCGTACACGCTTCGCGTCGAGTCGGGCGCGGCGGGATCGCTGCCGATCGATGCGCCCAGCAACCCCAACACGCCCAACAACCCCAACAACCCGAGCGTTCAGCCGATTCCGACGAACGGTGGCGGCGCGCGAGTCTGGGGCGTCTTCGCGGGCATCACGGACTACCCCGCGGGCACCAGCGACCTCGCGGAGTGCGCCAACGACGCGGTGAAGATGGTCGAGGCGCTCACCGATCGCGGGCTGCTGACGCAGGATCGCCGTGTCTTGCTCACGGACGCGCAAGCGACGCGGCAGAACATCCGCGAGGCGATTCAGCGCATCGGCGGACAGGTCGGCCCGCAAGACGTGTTCGTGTTCTTCTACTCGGGCCACGGCGGACGCACCCGCGGCGGCTCGACGGATCAGCGCGAGCTCGACGGGATGGACGAGTACCTCTACGTGTACGACGGCCAGATCATGGACGACGAGATGGGAACGCTCTTCGACGGGATCCGCGCCCGCACGAGCATCCTCGCGCTCGACGCCTGCTACGCTGGCGGCTTCGCGAAGGACGTGATCACCAGGCCCGGACGCGTCGGGCTCTTCTCGAGCGAAGAGGACGTGACGAGCTCGGTCGCACAGAGCTTCCGCGCAGGCGGCTACCTCTCGCACTTCTTGCGGCTCGGAATGGGCGGCGAGGCCGACAACGACCCGCGTGACAACGCGCTCACCGTCGGCGAGCTCACGCACTACGTGTGGCGCCAGTTCGCGCAGCACGGGCAGAGCATCGAGCAAGGCTCGGGCGCCTACCAACACCTCGTCGTCGATCGCGGCGCGGTCGGCGTCGGCCAGGTGCTCTGGAACTTCCCGCGCTGATCAGCACCGCAGCGCGACGCACGGGGGAGCGTGAGTGACAGAACGACGGACGGGGGGACGAGAGAGCGCGCGGGGGCGTCTCTCTCGTGCGCTTTTACTTGACCTGCATCGCACGTTGCTCGTGCAATCACCGCCCAACATGCGCGGAACGGCCCTCGTCTACTCGTCCCACAATCGCGGCGATCGCATCCACAACGACCTCATCGTTCAGCGCGCGCTGCGCGGGACGGAGAACAAGCGAATCCTGTTTCTTCCCATGTCCGAGACCGTGCAGAACGGCAGCGAGATGGAGCGCCAGGATTTTTCATGGGGAAATTTTCGGTTCTACTTCGACTTCTTCAAGAAGTACGGCCTCGAGTACTACCCGTTCTATTGGCGCAGCTCGCTGCGTCAAGACGACGTCGACAAGCTCTGGTACGACCTCTTTCACGCGGAGGTCGTGATCCTCGGCGGCGGTCACTCGGTGACCGGGCTCCGACGCTACAAAGAGCTCGGCGCGAAGTTTGGCAACGGCGAGTGGGGCAAGTTCGGCCGGCTGCTGCACGAGCGACAGCAGCGCGGCAAGCTCACCGTCGGCTTCTCAGCGGGCGCCGATCACCTCTGCGAGTACCTGTTTCGCGAGAGCTACGACGTCGGCGGGGACAACAAGGCCTTCGGCTTGTTTCGCAACGTGATGTGCACGCTGCACCACGATCCGGGTCGCGACAGCGACCTCGCGCACGCCGCCAGGAAGTTTCCTCACTACATGATGTTCGGACTGCCCAACGACTCGGGGCTGTACGGCGATCAGGGCGTGTTGCCGTCGGGCAACTGGTGGCAGGTGATCCAGTTCGTCATCGACAACACGTGGAAGTTCGAGAGCGACTACTGGCACATCCGCACGCGTCGCGGCGCGAAGATCGAGCACTTCTACAACGACGGCCGTCACTGGGCCTTCGGTGAGGGCGACTACATCGTGCGCGTCCAGTCGCCGGACAACCGCTTTCACGACGCGTGGATCGTCAGCGGCGGACGCGTGGTTCACTACTGGACGCAGCAGCCGAGCAAGTACAGCTCGATCAGCGAGATCCTGGCGTCGCACTGAGCGGCGATCGCCGCGCGTGCGTCACTCGACGCGCTCGATCACGAGGGGACGACCGGCGGGCTTTTCGCTCGCGATCGTGTAGGCGTCGCGCACGCGGCGCGCTGCTTCGGTCGCGCGCGCCTCGTCGTCGCTGTGCACCCACGCCACGATTTCGTCGACCGCGACGGCGTCGCCCACGGTCTTCTCGAGGACGAAGCCCACCGCGGGGTCGACCGCGTCTTCGCTTCGCGTGCGACCCGCTCCGAGCGCGACGCCCGCGAGGCCGACTTCGAGCGAGTCGATGCCGTGCACGAAGCCGCCCGCGCGGGCTCGAATGGGCGTGCGCGTCTTCGTCGCAGGGAGGATCGATGAGTCGTCGACGACGCGCGGGTCACCGCCTTGCTCCTTCACCATGCGACGCGCGGTGGCGAGCGCAGAGCCGTCGGTGAGCGCTCGCTCGAGCTTCTCTCGCGCTTCGTCGCGGGTGCGCGCGACGTGACCGAGCACGAGCATCTCGATCGCGAGCTCGACGGTGCACTCGGTGAGGTCCGCGGGCGCGCGCTTGTGAAGGATCGCGAAGGCCTCGGCGGTCTCGAGCGCGTTTCCTACGGTCAATCCCAGGGGATAATCCATGTGCGTGAGCAGCGCGACGCAGTCTTTGCCCGCGCCTTTGGCGGTTCGAACGAGGGCGCTCGCGAGCGTGCGCGCGCTGGCGAGGTCCTTCATGAACGCGCCTCGACCGACCTTGACGTCGAGCACGAGCGCGTCGATTCCCTCTGCGAGCTTCTTGCTGAGGATGCTCGCGACGATGAGCGGAACGCTCTCGACCGTGGCCGTCACGTCTCGCAGCGCGTAGAGGCGCTTGTCCGCGGGCGCGACGTCCTTGGTCTGACCGATCATCCCGGTGCCCACGGTCGCGACGAGCTCGATGAACCGCTCGGTGCTGGTGTTGACCGAGAAGCCAGGGATCGCCTCGAGCTTGTCGAGCGTCCCGCCGGTGTGACCGAGGCCACGACCAGAGACCATCGGAACGCGCACGCCGCACGAAGCGACCCATGGAGCCAGCGCGATCGAGACCTTGTCGCCGACGCCGCCGGTGGAGTGCTTGTCGACCTTGCGACCGGGGATGTGCGCGAGGTCGAGCACCGAGCCCGAGTCGCGCATCGCCAGGGTGAGGGCGACCATTTCTTCTTCGGTCATTCCGCGAAAGAAGATGGCCATCGCGAGGGCGCTCATCTGGTAGTCGGGCAGCGAGCCGTCGGTGTACCGACGGATGAGCCACTGGATCTCTTCGGCGCGCAGCGCGCCACCATCGCGCTTGCAGGCGATCAACTCGGGAACGGTTCGCATGGGGAGAAGGGCGTGGACACTACCAGACTTGTCGTCCCGCGCGTTCACCGCACGAAACGCGGCACGATCAACGGGCCGAGCGTCACGCTCCGGTCGCGACGCACCGCACGGCTCTCACCGCGCGAGGCGTTCGAAGCAGGCCCTCGAGCGCTCCTTGGCCCGTGGTCGTGACGTCGATCGAGGACGCGACGAGGCGAATCGATGCTCGTCCGTACAACCGCGTGACGCACGTGCGATCTGCGCCGTTCCTCGCGAGCTCCGCGCGGAGCTCGAAGGGCTCTCCGAATGCGCCGAGCGTGACCGACTGGGAGATCACTCCGAAGGGGCGAGCGCCGCCGCTCGTGCACGGCGCGAGAGACGTCGGCGTGCTGCCGCCAACGGCATGAAGTCTTCCGTCGCGGTCTCGCAGCCAGAAACCGAGCTCATCGTTCTCGAAGAAGACGCCCTGCAG
>LNEO01000050.1 GCA_001465015.1 Deltaproteobacteria bacterium Ga0077539
TGGGGGCTTCAGCACTGCGCCTACCGTCGTTCTGCTCACGTGGGGCGCGCGGCAGCGCGGGTGGGGGCTTCAGCACTGCGCCCACTGTCGTTCTGCTCACTCGGCGCGCGGCAGCGCGGGTGGGGGCTTCAGCTCTGCGCCAAACGTCGTTTCGTCGCTCGATTTACTACTCTGACTCTCTGTTTCTGCCGCGAAGTTTTCGGCGCCTATGCGCTGTCACCCTCCCCGATACCTCCACCGCACCGCGGGCGTCTCGATCTCACCGCGCTCGTTCTGCACGCTGAGCGCTTGCTCCACGTTGCAGAACCCGTACGCGAATTGCCGCACACGCGCGGCATACGCGAACACATCGCGATCGCGCGGGATGTAGTCCAGGAAGCTCTCGGAGCAGAGCAGCAGCATCTTCTGCTTCGCGCGCGACGTGAGCACGTTGAAGCGGTTGATGTCGTAGATGAACGCCTCTTCGGCGCTCAACTGGTCCCGGCTCGAAAGCGCCACGGACCCGATGATGAACGTGCGGTCCGAGCCCTGAAACTTCTCGACCGAGTAGATCGTCGCCCGCAGCGCGGTCATCAAGTCGCGGTCGCTCAGGCGCGTCACCCTGCCCTCGCCCGACGCCGTCAGCCTGTCGTAGATCGAGCGCGCGATCAGTCGCCCCTGCGCGTTGTGCGGGGCGACGATGCCGAGGTGCTCCTGCCAGAACGCTCGCTCGTCGCGCTCGTTGGACACGCTCATTTGCCGGTAGAACGCGACGGCGAGATCCGCGGCGAGCTTCGCTTCGAGCGGGCTCACGGCGGTCTCGTGGCGACGGCTGTGAACCATCGTGGCGACGACCTTGTCGTCCGCGAGCACGCGCTGGATCCAGTCGGGTTCGTCCGTCGGCGGCGCAGGAAGCGCGGGATACGGCTGCTCGGCACGAAACGCCTCGAGCCCCGCGTCGTACAGATCGAGGTAGCGCGTGTACTCGACGATGGTGGGACGCGAGCGGTAGTTGCGCTGAAGCTGTCGGTGTTCGACGCCGTGCCCCTGGACGTAATAGTGAAACGCGCTGTCGAGCGCGCGCTGAAGTTTCGCCGGTGGTTTTACTGGCTGAACGGGCGGGAGCTGGTTGTGATCGCCCACGATCACGAAGCGCGTGAGCGCGTCGAAGGATGGAACGCCATCGAGCGCGAGGCGCGAGAGACGATCGCGGTCGGTCAGGGGCCACTCGGCGTCGGTGAGCGGACCATCGCTGAAGCGCACGGTGGCTTCGAACGGGCGCACGAGCGCGGCGCTCGCGAGCAGTTGGTTCGCAGGAA
This sequence comes from Deltaproteobacteria bacterium Ga0077539, assembly GCA_001465015.1. Classification (GTDB taxonomy): domain Bacteria; phylum Myxococcota_A; class Polyangia; order Polyangiales. The sequence continues at coordinate 1,299 of LNEO01000050.1, forward strand.
GCTGCGAGGCCTCGTCGACGATGACCAGGTCGAAGCCGAAGCCGTTGCTGAGCAGCTCGTAGTCGAACTTCTTCGTGTCGCTCGGGTCGCTGAGCTTCGCGAGAGAGAACGCGTTGGCGAAGAGGATGAAGCGGTCGCGCAGGTGGCTGTCGAGGCGCTTTCCTCCGCGGCGTTCGAGCTTCTTGCCATCGAGGGACATGACGCCGTTCGTGATGGTGAGGTCGAACACGTGCGGGCGATCGGGTTCGTCGGCGATCGGTTCGCGGCCGGAAGAGCGCATCCACACGAGCTGCGTCTGCGAGGCCATCGTCGGGCGTCCCGAGGCGGTCCTGGCGGTGCGGAGCTTGTCGAGAACGACCGAGAGCGCGGAGTACGAGAAGGCAGTGACGAGGATGCGTGCGGGGCCCTCGTGACGCATCAGAAACTCGTCGATGAGAGAGGAGATCGTCTGGGATTTTCCCGTTCCGGGAGGGCCCTGGATGCACGAGACCGTCGAGGAGAGCGCGAAGCGAATCGCCTCGGCTTGCGAGGGATCGGGCGGAGGATGTTGCGTCGTTCGCAGCGGTGCGGGGTCCGCGGTGATCGTTGGAAGCAGCTGCGGCGCAAACAGGTACACCTCGGGCGCGCTCACGCGGTTGTGCTTGGGGGCTTCGATGCTCGTCTCGCTGCCGACGGCCCAGAGGAGGGCGAGACGGTGGCCGAGCCAGCTCGTTCCGATCTGTTGGCGATGGAGCAGCTTGGCGAGCGCGGGAGACCACGCGTCGCTCGTCGCGCCGTACAAGAACCACGGTTGATCGAGGGTGGGCGCGGTCCCCTCGAGCAGCACGTGCTTGGACCAACCGGACTTCACCAGGGTGATCGCAAACGACTGCGTCGCCGCGTCCCACACCATCTCGTCGATGGTGAGCTGGTAGCTCTTGAGCCAACCCGGCGAGGTGTCCCGCGCAGACTCGGGCAACAGCAACACGTAGTCGCCCTCGGAGAACTTCGCGTTGGCAGACAGCCCCGTCACGCGCACGCTCACCGTCTCGTTGCCGGCGTCCACCGCGATGTCGCGCACCTCGGCGGCGACGAGCCCTGCGATGCTCTGCGCGGGGTACGTCGTGCGGTTGTACTCCGCTTCGAGCTCCTGCATCGCCGCGTTGAGCCGCGAGTACAGGTACCAGACCTGCGCCATCGCGTGCATCGCGGACGGCAGGTCCCGCTTGCGCAGATCACCGGTTCGCGCGGGTTTTTGCCGGGTGTGCGAGATCACGTCGCCGGCTTGCTTGCGGTAGTGCCGCAGGATGCGACGCAGCGCCCAGAGCTTGCGCTTGAGCTCGGTGACGATCCCCTCGCGTAGGTCGACCTGGCGATTGGCGTCGGGCTCGTCGATGTACTCGTGCCAGACGGCGAAGTCCATGTAGTTGAAATGGGGGGCCCAATATCGACGCGAGTAGTTCCAGCTCGAGTCGCGCGGGAGCTTCGCGTCGATGCCGTGCCACGTCGCGTTGATGATCTCGGGAATGCCCACGCTGCTCTCGACGAACTCGCGCAGGTTGAACACCTTGAGGTGCTGCAGAAAGTGGGCGACGCCGGACTCGGACGGGGCGAGCCACTCGAGCAGCGAGAGAAATTGCTCGCGAAGTTCACTGTTGCCGATGAGCCCGGGCAGGTGTCGTTCGAGCAAGTCTTGGATGTGATCGAGCTGCTCGCGCGACCAATAGAAGGCCGCGAACGCCGGGCCCCTCGCCCAGGACTTCTCTTCACCGTCGACGGTCTCGACGTGCACGGACCGCGCGTACTCTTCGTAGCACTGGGCCAGCGCGAGCACGTCGAACATCTGCGTCACGGCGCGCTCGGCCACGACACGTTCGCCGTCTTCGTAGCCGCGCGCACCGCGAGCGCCGCTGTTGACGTAGGCGAACTCGTAGGAGAGGCGGGCGCTCTCGAGCGTGAAGGTTCCCAGGGATTCGCCGGGGAGACGGAGGGTGAGCTTGCCACCAGGGGTCTTGGAGAGCGAGCGCAACGCGTCGCCGAAGACGCGGTAGTCGCGGTGGCGAACGGCAGCGTTGTTGCTCACGAACCCGCCGCCGACGAGCTTGGGATCGAGCAGCGCGTCGAGCTTGTCCCAGTCGCGCTCGCGGCCGTCGCTGCGAAGAAACTCGCTCCAGAACGTCCACCACGCGTTGTGCTGCTCGATGAACGGGGCCTTCGAGAAGGCGTCGATCTCGAGCGAGATCGCGAGGGCGAAGGCAACTTCGTTGGTGGGGTCGGTCTCGACATCGAAGAAGAGATCGATGTTGGTGAACCGCGGAAGCGCGATCGAGAGCATCCGCTGCCCCGCGGTGTTCTCGGGGGTCGCGGGAAGTTCTTTCTGCTGAACGAGCGCGCGGGCCTTGAGCTCGAGCGGAGCGACCTCGGCGTAGATGGGCTGCGGCGTGCTTCCGATGGGAATGTCTCGGACGCGCGAGGCGACGTCGCCGACCGTGCGAAATCCCAGCGCGCGAAGCTGCTCGGCCGACCCTTGCCGCAGGTACGGAATCAGCCCGAGATCCCACGTCTCGGGCGCCGTTGAAGGCTGCAGCGACTGCTTGCAGTCCTCGAGGTACGGGCATCGTCCGCAGGCAGGTTGAATGCGCGCATCGACGCTCTCGATCGCCCGCGGCGCGCTCTCGCGCAGCTCGCGCACGCGTCGCCGCACGGACTCGAACAGATGCACCGTGTCCCGCCACGCGCGCCCCCACGAGCAACGTCGCCAGCGCGGTGAGGTCGCGCTTGGGAAAGATTCCGTTGCCGTCGGCGCGCACGAAGAAGCGATCGCGCATCGCGAGGCGGTCGAGCTCGTTGGAGAGCGCGAACGCGTAGTAGAGCAGCTCGATCAGGTGACCGCGGCCGACGCCCTGCTCGTGAGCGTGCTTGATGTCGATGACGTTGATCCCGAAGCGCGACGCACGCTCGGCCTCGGGCACCGCGCGCAGCGTTGCGTCGGGGAGGACCTCCCACACGGGTCCCGTCGCGGAGGCATCGACCTGGTTGCCGACGACGAGGATGTCCGGGCGGAGAATCCCGGGCGATTTGCTGACGGGAAGCGCGTCGGCAGCGGTGGTCGCGAACGCGAACTCGATGAAGCGATCGGGCGTCGTCCACGCGTGTTCGAGCAGGTAGCGCTCGGCGGCGACGGGCGCGGCGGCGAGCTCAGCGTGCAGCGACACGAGCAGCGCGGCGTCGAAGGGCGACTGCGCCACGGGCGTATCGGCAGAGAGCGACGAGCGAAAGCGCGCGTTGGGGTTGCGCGTGAGGAGATCGTAGACCGAGCGCTCGTAGGCGCGACCGAGCTCCGCGAGCCCCGAGCGCGCCGAGCCCATCGCGAAGGGAGGCTCGACGATCGAGCGCATCGGCTCGAGCCAACGCGGGTCGGACTCGCCGAGGTCGATGAAGAGCTGACGGTCGCACTCGAACTCGGCGAAGTGCTTGAACACCTGCTTGCTGATTTCACCCACAGCGAGGCCCCTTCATCGCACGAACTGCGCGATGGGGGAGATTCTAACGGGCGGGCGAAGGGGGCAACGGTTGAGGGATGACGCTCAATGACGGACAGGCGGCGACTGCACCGAGCCAACGGTGCGGAGGGCAGGGGCCGCCATCGTGGATCGAGACGGAACGGTGTTTCAGCAGGGCGATCCCGCGCGGTGGTTCACCTGGCACGCGGGCGCGACGAACCCGTTTAGTGTGGGGATCGAACATGGTGCAGGCGCTCACGGGCGAGCGGTACGAGGTGCAAGTGCGCGCGGCGGTCGGGCTGATCGAGGTCCTCGCGAGGGAGCTCGGGATCGCGCG
>LNEO01000051.1 GCA_001465015.1 Deltaproteobacteria bacterium Ga0077539
TGTCAAGCAGATTTTTTCACCGCTTCACTTTTTTTCCCGAGCCCCGCTGACGTCCCGCCGTCGAGGGCAGTTTCGTCAACCGTGTTGTTTGTCTCTCACGGTCTTCGAGGCGCTGTCAAGCACCTCTTCGGCTTCGACTTTCACTCTTTCGGAGTGTCTCCAGGGGCCGCCGTTCGCTGCGCCCAGGAGGAGTCTCGTTCACCGAGGGGGCGCGGTATCTACCCCTGCCCCTTACCCTGGTCAAGCGTGTTTGCGAGAAAATGTGAGCCAGACGAATTTCCCAGTCATTTCAGGGCTCGGAAGGGTCTGGATACGCGACTTCGACGCCTCTCCACGTGCGCAGCCAGGTGCGCCCCGCCTCGCGCCGCACGATCGAGTCGGGCACGAGGGGCACCTTTCCGTGCCCTCCCGGCGTGTCGACCACGAATTTGGACAGCCCCGTCGCGAGCGGCGTCCGCAAGTGCGACGTCCCCCGCATCACGTCGGACTGCAGCAGATAGTACGGCCGCACGCGCGCGCGAACGAGGCCGCGAAACAGCGCGTCGAGCGTCGCCGCGTCGTCGTTGATCCCGCGCAAGAGCACAGACTGGTTCATCACGGGAATCCCGTGGTCCGCGAGCCGCTCGCACGCCGCCCGTGATTTCGCCGTGAGCTCGCGCGGGTGATTGAAGTGCGTCATCACCCACAGAGGCGCAAAGGACCGGAGCGCGCGGCAGAGCGACGGCGTGATGCGTGACGGCAACACGACCGGGGCCCGCGTTCCGACGCGGAGCAGCTCGATGTGCGGGACCGACTTCACCAGCTCGAGCACGCGCTGCAGCCTCGGCGTCGACATCACCAGCGGATCGCCGCCCGACAAGATCACCTCGCGGACCTCGGGGTGATCGCGCAGGTAGTCGATCGCTGGACGCAGCCGCTCTTCGCTGCGAGCCCCGCCGTCGCGCCCCACCATCCGAGCACGCGTGCAGAACCGGCAGTACACCGAGCAGCGGTCGGTTACGAGAAGAAGCGCCCGGTCGGGATAGCGCTGCACCAGGTTGGGCACCGGTGAATACGCCTCCTCGCCGAGCGGATCCCTGAGCTCTCCGTCGCCTTCGCGTAGCTCTTCGACGCGCGGAACACACTGGCGCCGAATGGGATCCTCGGGGTCCTTCGGGTCGATGAGCGACAGGTAGTACGGCGTGATCGAGAGCGGCAGACCCGCGGCGATCGCGGCGCGCGTTCCTTCTCGCTCCGAGTCGGTGAGCTCGAGCCGCGCTTCGAGCGCCTCGAGCGAGCTGATCGCGGCCCGCGCCTCGTCGCGCCAGCTCGGGGCGCGGCGTGGGCGCGCGTCGATCAGGGGCAGCCGCCGCGCAACGTGACTCTCGGTCGTCATTCGAGCGGGCGTACCCTACAACGACGCGCGCCCGACGCTACTGTGCACCGCGCCTTCTGCGCGCGATCGCCGCGTGATAGAGCCACGCCATCGCGTCATCGACTCTATCGATCGGACGCGCCTCGCGCGAAAACAGACGCCGCGCACGAAAGGACAGAGCAAACGAATGGGCCTCGGAGCAGCGAGACGAACGGTACTGGTCACGGGCGCGGCGGGATTTCTCGGCTCGCACCTGGTCGACAGGCTCCTGGCAGAGGGCAACGAAGTCATCGGCCTCGACAACCTCGTCACCGGCACGCTCGAGAACCTCGCGGACGCCATGAAGAGCCCGCGGTTTCACTTCGAGCTCGGCGACGTGCGCGAGACGATCGGCGTGTACGCCGAGCAGATCTTCAACTTCGCCTGCCCCGCCTCGCCTGTGCACTATCAAGCGGACCCGTACTTCACGCTCACCACGAGCGTCACAGGTATTCAACGGGTGATCGAAGCGGCGCGCGGCCGCAAGTGCATCATCGTGCAGGCGTCCACCTCGGAGGTGTACGGCGATCCGCTCGTGCACCCGCAGCCCGAGTCGTACTGGGGCCACGTCAATCCCATCGGCGAGCGAGCCTGCTACGACGAGGGAAAACGCTGCGCCGAGACGCTTCTCTTCGACGCGCGCAGGCGCTGGGGCGTCGACGCCAGGGTCGTCAGGATCTTCAACACGTACGGTCCGCGCATGGCCCTCGACGACGGGCGCGTCGTGTCGAACTTCGTCGTGCAAGCGCTCGAGAAGACCCCCCTGACGATCTATGGCGACGGCTCGCAGACGAGGTCCTTCTGCTTCGCCAGCGATCTCGTCGACGGCATCGTCTCGATGACGCGCCTTGCGTCTGTCGACGGCCCGGTCAACCTCGGCAACCCCAACGAGTTCACGATCAAGCAGCTGGCCGAGCTGGTCTCCGAGCTGCTCGGCGGCGAGGTGGTCTACAAGCCGCTTCCTTCGGACGACCCCAAGCAGCGAAAGCCCGACATCACCAGGGCCAGGCAGCTGCTCGGGTTCGAGCCGAAGGTCTCGCTTCGCGAGGGGCTCGACGCGCTCATCCGGGACATCCGCGGGCGTCTCGATCAGCGGCCTCGGCGCGCGGCAGCTCCGTAGGGAGAGTGCTTCAGCCCGTCGTCGGGCCCTCGTGGCGCCGCGTCGGGGACGAGGGGAGCCAACGCCACATCCGTGGTGCTCGCGGGGACCGCAGCGGCGTCGCTCTCCGTTGGATTGGGACGAACGACGGTGGGAGATCGATCGCCGCGCCGCGTTCCGGTGTCTTGTGACGCGGGGTTCGGCTCGAGCGCCACCGCGTCGAGGGTCGATCGGGGGTCGACGTCTTCCGACGCGGCATCTTCGATCAGCGGCGTAGTCGCGAAGGAGTCTCGCGGCTCGGGGGCATCGCCGGTGTTCGCGTTGGCGTCGTCGACCGACAGCGATGCCGCGTCCGCGCGATTGGCGTTGATCCTGCCAGGGTCGGGCGAGACGGGGCTACGCAGCGCGAGCGCGACCGCCCCCACTGCGGCGACCGCAGCGATCGTGACCAACACGATCGATCGGCGCCGAGGCGCGGCGACCGGCTCGGGCTCCGCCGGGACGGGCGGAGGAACCGTGCTCGAAGGCGCGCGCTCGAGCGCATCGAGCGCGGCGACGAACGCTTCGGAGCTCTCGTACCGTTGATCGGGGTGCTTCTCGAGGGCGCGCAGGACGAGCGCGTCGAGCGCTGGCGACAGGCCCGCTCGGCGCTTGGACGGAGGCTCGACCGCCTCGTGGACGTGCTTGTATGCGACCTCCATCGGCGTTCGCCCGCTGAAGGGGACGGCGCCCGTGAGCATTTCGTAGAGCACGCACCCGAGCGCGTAGATGTCTGCCCGCGCGTCGGCGGCGGTCGCGCCGTGCAAGAGCTCGGGCGCCATATAGTGCGGCGTGCCCATCACGACGCCTTCGGACGTGAGCGGTCCGCGGGCGTCGTCGAGCTCGGTGACCTTCGAGATCCCGAAGTCGAGGAGCTTGATGTGGTCTCCGCCGTCGCGGTGACAGACGAAGACGTTTTCGCTCTTCAGGTCGCGGTGGACGATCCGTCGCGAGTGAGCCGCGGCGAGTCCGCGGGCGATTTGTCTAGCGATCGTGAGCGCGCGCGCGGGAGGGAGCGGGCCCGAGTCGCGCACGAGCTTGCGGAGGTCCGAGCCGTCGAGGCGCTCCATCGCGATGAACGCGTCGCCCTCGTCGGTGAACCCGAAGTCGAACACCTCGACGATGTGCGGGTTGCCGATGGAAGCCGCCGCGCGGGCCTCGCGATGAAATCGTGTGACGGCGTCGCCGCTCGACGCGAGGTTGCGTCGGAGCACTTTGACGGCGATCGGGCGGTTGATGGCGATGTGTCGACCGCTGAACACCACGCCCATTCCTCCGCGGCCGAGGACGGACTCGAGCTGATAGCGCCCGGCGAGGATGCGACCGACGAGCGCTTCGTCGGCTTTCTCCGAGTTGTCTGTGTCTTCGCGCGAGGCGCCGTCGGCCCGCGCCGTCACGGCGTTGTGCGCGTCTCGCGCGACGTCGGACCCGTCTGCGGCGCCCTGGCGATCCGAACGAACCTCTGCCGTGCGCTCGAGCGCTTCGGTGGCCGACAGAGGTTGCGTTCGTTCGCTCATGGGGTCAGGCCGATCGCGACGCCGAGGTTGGTCTGAAACCGTACCACCGGCGTGAAATCCGTCAGCAGGTCGCCTCGTACGAAGAGACCCAGCGACAGACGTCGGTGAAAGTACCAGTCCAGTCGTGCCTCCGCGCCCACGACCGCGTCCCACGAGCGAACGAGTCCGAGCCGAGCCCCATCGGGCTGATGATAGCCGTGCGCGACACCAAGATGTCCGACGAAGGCCAGGTCCAGGTCTTCAATCGGCAACACGTAACCAGCTCCCAGGGTCGCGAGCGTCCAGGCTCCGTCGGGCTCGACGCGCAGAAACCGCGCGTTGGCCATGAAGTTACGTCGGTAGAACAGCGTGAAATCCGCCCCAAACGAGAACCAGAACGGGTTGTTCTCGAAGGTCCGCGCCGCGCCGAACAGCCCTGCGAAGCGCGTGGCCCACTGCACAGCGACGCGGCGATCGAGGATGACCGGGTCCTGCCAACGCCCTGCCGTTGGCGTGCTGTTCGGGTCATCGGCGAGCAGCGCGAACGTGAGGGTCTGGCGCTCTCCCGCGCGGACTTCGACGGGCCGCTCGAGGCGCGAGTAGCCGTCGCGGACGAGGGCGACAGTGTGACGGCCGGGTTGAAGGCGGAGGACGACGGGGGTTGTTCCCCAGACGGGGTCCGACGAGCCGTCGATGAAGACAAAGGCGCCCGGAGGCTGCGTCGCGACGAAGACCTCGACGGGCCGCTGCCTGAGCAGCGCGATGCGCGCGACGACCTCGTCTCGATCCTGCGCGCCGGGCGCGGCGGCGAGGTAGCGCTGATAGGCGTCGAGGGCGCGGGTGATCTCGTTGGCGCCCTCCCACGAGCGCGCCAGGTTGAATAGTGGTGCCGGGTCTGGCAGCGCATCGTACGCCGCTTGAAAGTGCGTCGCGGCCGAGGCGAAATCGCCGCGACGGTAGTCGTTCATCCCGGCGGTGAACTCGCTGGCCGCTCGCTCGCGGCGCGCCTCGGGGTCCTCGGGCAGGGCGGCGTCGGGCGTCGGCAGGGTGGGCACCGAGAGCACCGCGCCGTCCGACGAGAAGGTCGCGCTCGCGTCCGGCCCGGCGTCCGCGATCGCCGCGTCCTGGCCTACCCCGACTCGAGGACGAGGACGCGACTGACCGTGCGCGGGCAAATCGAGGGCGGCCCACGAGGCGAAGATCGCCAGCGCGAAAGGGATCCAGAGCCAGGGTGCGCGGCGCTCAGCCATCAGGGGCTTGTCGGAGATACTCTCACGGTCGCCCGCGTGAAGGGAAAGTTGCGTTCATCGGACCTGGCCGTCGCCGCAGCGGCGTGCGTCGTTTCATGGTTGTTGCTCCGGACGGCGCTTCGGCTGGAGGTGCTGGCGTCTGTTGTTGGAGCCGCGGCGGGCTACGCGCTCGCGCTCGTCGCTCGATCGAGGGCCGGCGACGGGCGACGAGAAGACGTCGGGCTTCCGCTCGCGGCGTACCTCGTGGGGCTGGTCGTGGTTCGCGTGTTCGAGGCCGAGTCGTTTACGGATCGTGGGGCCTCGGTTCGCGCGGTCTTCGCGGTTCTAGCCGTTGGACTCGCCGCGCTGCTCGGCGCGCGACGCGGCTCGAGCGTGGTGTTTTCGTCGCTCGCCGTCGGATCGGTCGCGCTGGCGTATGCGCTGGGCGCCAGCGCAGCGGCGTGGTCGGCGCTCTGGCTGCTGACCCTCGCGCGGATGGTCGCGCAGTGCGCGCGCGCCGTCGGAGCGTCGAGGCTCCCTGCGCTCGCGCTGGTGGCGGCGATCGGGGCGGCGGTGTGGGCGACGAGGGGCGCGACGATCGGACCGCTCGCGTTGTTGGTCGGGCTCGCGGGCGAGGCCGGTGGACTCGAGGTCGGGGACGGTCCTGATGACGTCCAACCTCACGCCGCACAGAGCCTCAGCGTTCGGCAAATCAGCACAGACCCGAAAGTCGAATCGAGCCGACGCTCGCTGGCCCCGGAGTCGATCGTGTTTGCGCTCGCGAGCGGCGCGATCGTGCTCGCGCGAGCGTGGGAGCGGAGCACGCTGGTATTTTTGTGAGCCGCGCGGTCGAAGCGCAGACGAAACGGCCCTCGCGCCGCGAAAACATCCATTGATTTCGCGACGCCACCGCGACGCGCTCGCGCTGCTTGACACAGGGAGGGGTCTCTTTATCCTCCCCGGCCCTCAATTGGAGCAACACCGGAGGACGGGAGCGGCTCCATGGCAACCCAATTGTCCGAATCCCCAAAGGGGCTGCGAATGGCATTGAAAAAGGCCGATCTGAAGCGCTTCAAGGACATCCTCGATGAGAAGCGCAAGCAGATCATTGAAAACGCGAAGGAAACCTTGGCCGAAGACATGGCGCTCGACGCCAACGACCTTCCGGACGAGATGGACCAGGCGTCCAGTGAGTACCTGCAGTCGTTCACCTTTCGCCTCCGCGGCCGCGAGAAGGTGTTTCTCGACAAGATCGACCACGCGATGGTGAAGATCGAGGACGGGACCTTCGGGACCTGCGAGGAGTGCGGCGAAGAGATCGGCCTCAAGCGACTCGAGGCGCGCCCCGAGACCACGCTCTGCATCAAGTGCAAAGAAGAGCAAGAGAAGGCCGAGAAGGACTACGGCTGATTCGCCGATCGGGGGAGCGTCGCCGTGGATGTGAGGGGGAGCTTCACGATGAAGCGCGTCCCCTCGGGGGACGTCGTGACGTCGACGGTTCCGTTGTGGTCGTCGACGACCTTCTTGACGATCGCGAGGCCGAGGCCGGTTCCGTCGCGTTTTCCCTCGGTGACAAACGATTCGAAGAGGCGCTGGCGCACCGACTCGGGGATGCCCGGTCCGTCGTCTTCGAACTCGAGCACGAGCTGCTCGCCTGCGCGCGAGACGCGGATGGTGAACGTTCCGCCGTTGGGGCGCTGCGCCAGGGCGTCGGCCGCGTTGCGCGCGAGGTTGTGAACGAGGCGGGTGATCTTGGCGGGGTCGATGCGCGCCGCGCCGCGCTCGCGCAGCTCGAGCTCGACGCGCACGTTGCGCGCGGCGAGGTCTCGGCGGAGCACGTCAGCGATCTCTGTGAAGAAAGACTCGAGCGGGACGCGCTGAAACAGCACCGAGCTCTCGCCGCGAACGAACGCGAGCAGCTCGGCGATCATCGCCTGAACGAGCCCGAACTGCCGAACGATGGACTGCGCGTACTTGCGGCGCTCGTCTTTGGATTCGACGTCGGGCATCAGCTGCGCGTAGCCAGAGATCACGCTCATGGGCGTGCGGATGTCGTGCACGACGTTGCCGAGGGTCTTTCCGAGGGCGGCGAGGCGCGTGGCGCGCTCGCGCTCGAGGCGGGCCTGGGCGAGCTCGATTCCGGTCGAGACGTTGGCGGCGACGAGCTCGACGAGCGAGCGATCCGCCGCTGAAAATCCGCGCTCGTTCGAGTCGCGCAGCTCGATCGCGCCGCGCGGCATCCCGCCCTCGCCCGGCAACGGAACGACCAGGAGCGTCCGCGGCTCCGCGCCCGGCAGCGCGCTGAGCACGGGGGACGAGTCGTCGCCGCGCAACACGACTCCTCCTCGGGTGACGGCGGCGACCACCGCGGACGATTCGGGCACGGCGCGGCCGATGAGAGAGCTGGCATCGGGCACGCCTCGCACCGCGCGAATCGTCGAGAGACCCGTGACCGGATCGGTGAGCGCGACGCAGCCGGCGTTGGCGCCGCACTCGCGGAGCAGCTCGCTGAGCGTGCCGTCGAGAAACTCATCGAGCGTGTCGACGCGCGAGAGGAGCTGCTCGATTTCGAGCAGGAGCTCGCGCTCTCGCAGCGATCGTTCGAGCCGCGCCTTGAGGTCTTCGAGCGATCGATTGCGCTCGACGAGCGTCGCCATGGTGCGCGCGGCCTCGAGCGCGACGGTGGCCTGCGCGGCGAGGGCCTCGAGCGTCGCGACGTCATCGCCGTCGAACGCGCCGTTGTCCGCGCGGTTGAGCACCTGAATGACCCCGACGAGCCTTCCGTCCGGCGCGACCATGGGCACGGCGAGCACGGCGCGCGTTCGAAACCCGGTGCGCGTGTCCCAGCCGCGATCGAAGCGCGGATCGTCGTAGGCGTCGGGGATGTTGATGGTCGCGCGCTCGGTGGCGCAGGCGCCGGCGATCCCCTTGTCGACAGGGAGCACGATGATGGTCGGCGTGCCGCCCTGCGTCGCGTGGGACTGAAGCGTGCGTCCGTCGGGCTGCAAGAGATACAGCGTCGCGCGCTCGGCTTCGGCGACGCGCTTGGTCGCTGCGAGGATGCGCTCGAGCAGCTCGTCGGGAGGGAGCGACGAGTCGATGAGCAACCCCACCTCTCGAAGCGCGCGGGTCCTCTCTCTCTCGCGCGAGAGCGAGAGGAGGACGTCGCTCGCATCGCGCTCGCTCGTGCTCACGGCGCAAACGAGGATGCCACTCGCGCTCGACTGCGATCAACGGAAGATGCGTCCGCTCGGCGTCGCGCCGTGACCGTTCGGCCAGAGCGAAGACCCACGCGCGATAAACGTGTGGTAAATCCCGCGAAATCATGGCTGAGCGACTCGCTGCTTTGTCCGTCGACCTAGACGAGATTCCCAACTACTACGCGATCCACGGGCTCGCGGTCGAGGCGGACGACGAGCGCACGCGGGCGGTGTACGCGAGGGCGGTGCCGAGGTTTCGTGAGCTGTTCGCGGAGCTCGGGGTTCCGTGCACGTTCTTTGTGATCGGTCAGGACATGGCGGACGAGCGCGCGCTCGGTGAAGCGCGGCGCCTTGCGGCCGCGGGGCACGAGCTCGGCAACCACACACAGAATCATCGCTACGACCTCACGCGGATCCCACGCGCGGAGATGAAGCGCGAGGTGCTCGAGGGGATCGAGAGCGTCGCCAAGGCGTTTGGCCGAGCGCCGCCGGGCTTTCGAGCGCCGGGCTATACGATCACGGACGAGCTGTTCGAGGTCCTGGCAGAGTGCGGCGTCGCCTACGACTCGAGCGTGTTTCCGTGCCCGGCGTATTGGAGCGCGAAGACAGCGATGATCGGCTGGATCCGCGCGCGCGGACGCAGGAGCCACTCGATCGTGGACACGCCCGCAGTGCTGACGGCGCCGGCGGACCCGTACCGAATCGGCGAGCCGTACTGGAAGCGCGCGACGCGCGAAGGCTCGATGGTCGAGCTTCCCATCGGCGTCACGCGCGGCGCGAGGCTCCCGTACATCGGCACGAGCGTGATGGCGGGCGGCCCCACGGTCGCGCGAGCGCTGACCGCGATGATCGAGGGCCGACCGCTGGTCAACCTCGAGCTGCACGGCGTCGATCTGTTGGGCGCCAGTGAAGACGGCCTCGGATCGCTCGCAAAGCACCAGCGAGACCTGGCGGTGAGCGTCGAGGTCAAGCGCGCGACGCTGAAGGCAGTCGTCGAACAACTACACGCGCGGGGCTATCGCTTCGTGACGTTGTTCGAAGCGGCGCGCGCGCACATGGCGCAGTGACCGTCGCGGAAACGTCGCGATTCAGACCGAGAAGCTGCTTCCGCAGCCGCAGGTGCCCTTGACGTTGGGGTTGCCGAACTTGAATCCGGCGCCGCTCAACCCTTCGACGTAGTCGATCTCGGTGCCGTCGAGGTACTGGGCCGAGAGCGGGTCGATGAAGATCTTGATGCCGCGGCTCTCGACCACCTGGTCCATGTCCGTCGGCTTCTCGTCGAAGTAGAGGTCGTATTGAAAGCCCGAGCAGCCGCCGCCCTTGACCTGCACGCGCAGGCCCTGGCCATCGAGGCCCTCTTCCTTGGCGATCTCCCTCACCTTGGCCGCGGCGACCTCGGTGAGCGCGACCGGGCTGTCGTCAGCCGCCGGCGCAGTGGTTGGGGTGGTGGGCTCGGTCGTGGGGGACATCGTCATGATCGTCGACTCCTTCGCGGAATGCGGTATTCGCACGCACGACAATTCTCGAATCGCGCGTTGTCCCAAACTCTAACGTAAGGGTCAGGGTTCGTCCAGCGCGCTTTTCCAGGGCACAGCGAAGGTGGAATCCGGCCGAGCCGGCGACGCGAGCGATGAAGACGACGAGCACGAGTGGAGCAGCGAGGGGCGTGTTGTCGGGGCGTCGCGTCGCGTTCGTGGCTCCGTATCTTCCCGCGCCCGAGGACACGGGCGGCAGAATTCGTATGGCGCGTCTGGCGCGAGCGCTGGTCGCTTCGGGCGCGAGCGTCGAGCTGTTCGCGTGCGGAGGGCGGGTCGAGGCGTCGAGCGAACGGTCTCGCGAGGCGCTGTCGTTGTACGAGCGCGTGACGGTTCGCGGAAGAAAGCCCTCGATGCTGTTTGCGTCGCGGGCTCCTGAGCGCGCCAAGAGCGCGGCGCCGCTCTCGCTCGCGTGGGCCATCGCGCGCTCGCATGGCGCGCGGCCCTTCGACGCCGTGGTCGTCTCGCACTCGTACGCGATGGGGCTGGCCGACGAGCGGACTGCGCGCGGCGCGGCGATCGTGCTGGACGAGCACAACGTCGAGAGCGACTACGCGCGGTCGACCGCGGGCTCGACGAGCGCCGAGGTGGACGTCGAGGGGGCGAGGCTCGCTTCGTGGGAGCGCGCGTGCTGGCGGCGCGCCGACGCGGTCACGTGCGTGAGCGACGACGATCGCGCGGCGATCGCCGATGAGCGCGCGGGGCTCTCGCCGGCGCGGGTCGTCGAGAACGGCGTCGCGCTCGAGCGGGTGAGCTTTCTCGCGCCGAGCGCGAGGACGAGCGCGACCGACGTGCTCTTCGTCGGTCTGATGAGCCACGGTCCCAACGAGGACGGGGCGGATTTTCTCGCGCGAGAGGTGATGCCGATGGTCTGGCAGCGGCGACCCGAGGCGCGGCTGGTCCTCTGCGGTCGACAGCCGAGCGAGCGGGTGCGCGCCCTGGCTGGGCCGCGGGTGGCGGTGACAGGGACCGTTGAAAACGTGGGCGTGTATCTCGACCGCGCGGCGGTGGTGACGGTTCCGCTCGCGCGCGGCGCGGGCTCGTCGCTCAAGGCGGTCGAGGCGCTCGCTTCGGGCGCGGCCGTGGTGAGCACGGCGGTGGGCGTCCGAGGGATCGCCGGAACGAGCCAGAGAGAGACCCACCGCGAGGCCGACGACGGGCCCACCTTCGCGAAGGCGATCCTCGAGGCGATGGAGGCGCGGGGCACGCCAGAGGAAGATCAACGCGCGACCCGCGCGCGGGCGCTGGCCGAGCGATACGACTGGACGACGCTCGGAGCGAGGTTTTGCGCGGTGGTCGCCGAGGCCATCGACGACAGGGCCAGGGCGAGGGCCGCGCGGTGATCGAGCGCTGCCCGCTGTGCGCCGGACCCATGCGCGATCGTTTTCGTGTGCGCACATTCAACGTGCTGCGCTGCGATGGGTGTGACCTCGAGCGAGCCGCGCCGATGCCGACGGAGCAAGAGCTCTCGGCGCTGTACGCCGCCGGGTATTTCAGCGGCGAAGGGCATGGCTATCAGGACTACTTCGGTCGCGAGCGGGCGATCGCCGACGAGAAGGCGCGCGTCCGCATGGACGCCCTCGAGCGCGCGGGGCTCGAGCGACCTGCGCGCGTCTTGGAGGTGGGCGCGGCGGACGGGCGATTTCTACTCGAAGCGGCGCGGCGGGGCTTCGACGCGACGGGCGTCGAGTGGTCGCGCGAGGCCCGCGAGGCTTCGGACGAGTTGGTGAGAGAGAGGATCTTCGCGTCGCTCGAAGACGCCGACGGCGGCCAAAGAGACTCGTCGCGACGCTTCGATGTGTTCGCGGCGTTCGACGTGATCGAGCACTGGCGATCGCCGCTCGAAGAGCTCGCGAAGGTGCGCGAGCGGCTGAGCGAGAGGGCGCTGATCGCGGTGGTGGTTCCGGTCATCGACAACGTCAACGCGCGGGCGTGGCCGACGAGCTGGGATCAGTACAAGCCGCCCGAGCACCTGTGGTTCTACTCGCGAAAGAGCATCGCGAAGCTCATCGAGCAGACCCTCGACGCAGAGGTCCTCTCGATCGAGTGCGCGTGGGAGCGCGCCGCGCGCGTGACCGACGCGGTGTGGGGTCGACGCAACGCCGCGCAGCGCTTGGAGGCCGCGATCACCAGGACGCTCGTGCGCGCGGGGATCCTGGCGCAGCACAGCATCGAGGACTCGGTGCTCTTGATCGCGCGACGAAAGGCTGTCCGTTGAGCGCCCTCATCGATCGACTCGAGCACGCCTCGCGCGCCGTCGAGCGAGCGATCGAGGCCGCGCGCGCGGTCGTCGCATCGGCGGGACGGGCTCCGGGAAGGGGGCTCGTGCACCTCGTGCCGAGCGTCGGGTGGGGCGGCGCCGAGCGCCTCGCGTGTACGCTTCATCGCCTCTCCAGCGCGCGCGGATGGCGCTCGACCCTCGAGGTGCCCGCGATCGAGTCGGTCGCGCACGGCGCCTGGGAGGACGCCGCGCTCGACGCGCATCGAACGAGGCAGCTCTCGGGTGCGCCGCAGACCGCTCTCGAGCGATCGCGGATGTTGCGAGCGTGGGCCATGGCGACGCGCGAACGCGTCTCGGTGCTGCAGCCGAGCGTCGTGCACGCGCACCTTGCGTACCCCGATCGCTTCGGCGCGGCGATCGTGGCGAGCGCAGGGCGACCGATGGTGGCGAGCTTTCAGCTCCTGCCCGAGCCGGGGCGGTACTTCAGCCCCGACGAGGTGTTCGGATTTCGCAGCGACACCCTGCTCCGACGCATGGGACATTTTCTGTCACGGGTGATCTTCGTCGCTCCGAGCGAGGCGGACGCCGCGCGATTGCGAGCCATCCTGCCGGCGAACTCGCCGGTGGTTCGAGTGCCCAACTGCCCTCCCCTGCCCCGCGCGCGCGAGCGCTCGCCGTCGCCGCCGTTCGAGTGGCCGGAGGGACGAGCGCGCTTGCTGAGCGTGGGCAGGCTCGTCGAGCAGAAAGGCTTCGATCGAATGATCGACGCGTTGGCGACGGACCTCGCGAAGAGCGCGTCGTGGCACTGGTTGATCGCGGGCGACGGCCCAGAGGCCGAGCGGCTCGCGGAGCGCGCGCGCGAGCGCGGGATCGCAGAGCGCGTCACGATCGATCGATCGAGGCGCGCGGCGAGCTTGTATCCGACGGCAGACCTCGTGCTGTGTCCGAGCCGAAGCGAGGGGTATCCGCTCGTTCCGATGGAGGCGGTCGAAGCGGGCAGGCCCGCGGTGGTATCGACGATCGACGCGCATCGGGAGCTGTTTGCGAAGTGCGAGGGAGCGATGCTCCCCGTCGACGAGCGCGAGTGGCCGCGCGCTCTCTGCAGGCTGATCGAGAGTGACCCGCCGCGTCGAGCGCTGTTGGCGCGAGAGCAGCAGGCGCTTCCCTCGGATCCGCGCGCCGAGACCGGTGACGCGTACGACAGGCTGTACCAGAAGGCAGCGCACGGCGATCGGTGGTAGAGAAAGGGCCGTCGTGCCGCTGTTGTTCTCGCCGTCGCCCTCGCCGTTTGTGCCGCATCGGCCGTCGTGGAGACAGCCGCTGTTTCTTCACTACGGGCCTCTGCTGCGGGTGCTCGAGCCGCACGTGCGGTCGCTGCGCGGCGCGGTGCTGGACGTGGGGTGCGGAATGCAGCCCTACCGCCGTTGGATGGGCGATCACGTCGCGTACACGGGGCTGGATCGAGAAGGGCCGCTCGCGCGTCCTGACGTCGTGGGGACGGTGGACGCGCTGCCCTTCGAGGGCTCCTCGTTCGATGGGTTGTTGTCGACGCAGGTGTTCGAGCACGTCGGCGATCCCGTCGCGGCGCTGCGCGAGTGCGCGCGGGTGCTGCGCGAGCGGGGAAGGATCGTGTTGACGGTGCCTGGCGTGTGGCCGGCGCACGAAGCACCGCACGATTACTGGCGGTTTACGAAGTACGGCGTCGAGCGCGCGCTCGCGGACGCGGGGTTCGTCGACGTGGTGATCGAAGCCGCCGGGGGCTTCTGGGCGTCGGTGGGGCAGATGGTCAACCTCGAGATTCAGCGCGGCAGGTTCGCGAGGGACCTCGTTCCGATCGTGAATGTGTGCGCGTCGTGGCTGGACCGCCGCGGGGCGACCGAAGAGATGGCGCTCGCGTGGGTCGCGACCGCGACGCGCGGCGAGGGCCGCTCGTGAGCGACGATCGCGACGACGGAGATCGCCAGGACGGAGCGCCGTACCGAGCGCCGAGCGATCCGCACGAGAGCAAGAAGCTCCTTCAGCGAATCGTGAGCGAAACGACGCTGTTCGCCGCGCTCAGCGTGGTCTCGTCGATCCTCGCGTGGAGCACCAACCTCCTGCTCGCGCGCCTGCTCGACAAGCGAGATTTCGGCGTCTACGGGATCTGCTCGTTCTTCTTGGGCGTCGGCGCGCTGATCGGCGACGGGGGTCTCGCGATCGCCCTGTTGCGCAAGGAGTATCCCCTCACGAGAGAGACGCTGCGCGCGGCGGCGGCGTTTGCGATCGGCGTCGCAGTGATGCTGACCGCAGCGCTGTTCGGCTTCGCTCCGTGGATCGGCGCGCAGTATCACCTCACGCCGACCGAGACCGTGGTCTTGCGGGTGATGGCGCCGCTCTACCTCGTGAGCGCGGTGCGAATGATCCCGTACGTGCGCCTCGAGCGATCGCTGAAGTTCAGCGCGATCGCGCGGATCGAGCTCTTTGCGTCGCTCGCGCGGCACGTGCTCGCGATCGTCGCCGCGGTGCGCGGCGGCGGCGTGTGGGCGCTGGTGTTGTCGAACATCGCGGGCTCTGTGCTCCAGTGCGTGCTCGCGTACCGCGCGTCGCCAGGCTGGCCGGGCGTCGGCTGGAGCTGGCGGGTGCTTCGTCCGATCCTCGGCTTCGGCGCGAAGGTCGAGGCGCTGGGCATCCTCGCGTACATCAAGGACAACGTGTCGCGCGCGCTGCTCGGCAACGCGTTGGGCCCTTCGGCGGTGGGCCTCTTCGACTTCGGGCTGAACTACATCCAGCTTCCAGTGTTGGCGGTCAACTCGCTAGCACGGGTGCAGCTGCCGGTGTTCGCGCAGCTCGATCGCAAGGACCCGACGCTCTACGCTGCGCTGCGCGGAGCGCTTCGAGCGGGCGCGATCGTGGGGGTTCCCGCGTTGATCGGGCTCGCGATCGTGTCGCCGTGGGCGGTGCCGACGTTCTACTCGCCGCAGTGGGCGCCGTCGTACCCCGTGATCTGGGGGCTCTTGGGAAACATGGTCGCAGGACTCGCCGCTTCGCCGCTGTTCGGGCTGATGCAGGGGCAGAACCGAGCGGGCCTCGCGATCGGGATCTTCGCGGCGTGGACGACGTCGACGTGGGCGCTGTCGATCGCGAGCATCCGGCTGTTTCCTGGGGATCTGGGCAAGATCGCGTGGTGCTACAGCGTCGTGACGCTGGTGGTCGTCGCGGGGATGTTCTCGTGGACGGGAAGGATCCTCGGGCGAAGTCTGTTCAGCGCCGTGCGCGGACCGGCGATCGCAGGGGGCGCGGGGCTCGCGCTCGCGATCGCGCAGTCGAAGTACGAGACAGGGCTTCTGGCGCACCCGATCGCGTGCGCGCTGAGCGCGGTGATCGGGTATGTGCTGGTCCTGATGGTGCTCGAAGGCACCGAGGTCCTCGCCGAGGTCAAAGAGCTCGTGCGGCGCCGAAAGTGAAGCGCGCGGGAGTCGGAGCGCGACGGCGAGCAGCGTGATCCGCGGCGAATCAGCGGACTTCTTGAAAATATGGGCGACTCAGCCCGCGCCGTGCCGCATCGAAGCCAGCAGCGCCGCGGCAGCGCCGATGAGCAGCACCGCGGCGATGAGCGCGTACGTGCTCATCGGAACCGACGGCTCGAGTCCGACGGGCTCGAGCGCGTCGCCGACGAGCCAGGCGCGCTGCTCTTTGCCTCGGCTACGAAAGCGGACGGCGATCACCGGCGCCCTTTCGACGATCAACGTCTGCGTCTTGATCTTGCTCTGCTCGGGCGCGGGGTGCTCTGCGAGGAGGGCGTCGACGGCGGCGCGAAGGGGAGCGTCGAGCTCCGCGAGATGTTCGCTGGCGAGCGCGCCTTGCTCGTTGCGTACGACGCGCTCGGCCACGACGCCGACGCCTTGGACCGAGACTTCGGGCGGCGCTTCGGCGACGACGCGCGACTCCTTGCGCGTGTGCCATTTCACGATGAGGCGCTGGACCGTGTAGGCGCGACCGGTTTTGTTGCAGGGCTTGCAGGGGAGCGTTCCGACCTTGCAGGCGCGGCACGGCTGAAACTTCTGCCCCTGACAAAACTTGCAGATCGAGCTGCTTCCGCGCTTGTCCGGGATGGCCCCGTGACCGCGACAAGACTCGCAGTTGACGCGAGTGGTGCCGCCGCACTTGTCGCAGGGGGCTTCACCATTTCCGAGGCACGTCGGGCATTCGGTGATGGCGCCGCTCTTGGGCTCGTCGAGCTGCGCGCGAGGCTCGTCGAGAAAGGCGTCGACGGGCTCGAGCGCGACGTCCCAGAACACCCGCTCGAGGTCGCGCGGCTGATCGATGGGAACGCCCGGATCCTCCGCGAGCACGCGAGAGAGCGAGCGAAACTCGACCGACGTTTCGATGCGGACGCGACGCATGGACTCGTCGTGCACATCGAGCACTTCGATGCGGTCGTCGCGCATGATGGCCGAGAGCCGTCCTCGAACGCGGCTCGAGTCGGGCGCGGCGCTCGCGGCGATCGCGTCCATCGCGCTCAGCGACCGACGAGGCGCGTGACGAAGTAGACGAACGCGATGAGCACCATGTGGCTCGCGACGTTGGCGGCGATCGCCGTTGCGATCACGCGGGCCGAGAGCTTCTGGCTCGGCTCGGCGCGGAGCTGGTCACCGTTGCCGAGGCGAGAGAGCGAGATGTACACGCCGATCTCCGTCGCGAGCACCACCGCTCCCCAAGCGAACAGCTCGAGCAACGGCAGCGGGTCCGTGAAGGACAGCTGCAAGAGCTCGAACCGCCCGGGCATGAACGCGCTCGCGGTCGCCACCGTGGCGTCGCGGAGACAACGGTTGCTCGGGCCCCAGCGAAACAGCTTGAGCACGATCGCTTCGACGCCGGCGGTCGTCGCGAAGAGCACGAAGAGCACGAGCAACGCGAGCAAGATGGCGGGGAGCGGAACGGACATAGCGGGCCTCGACTGTCGTGATCGTAGCAGCAATACGCGGTTTTTCAGCGCCGAAGTGAAGACGCGCCGAGTTGTCAGAAGGGCGTGCCGAGCAGCCCGTAGACCTGGGACATGGCGTCCTTTCCGACCAGCCCCTGGCCGAAGCCGACGCGCAGCGTGGTGGTGATGAAGTAGCCCCAGACGATGTCGGCGAAGAGCTCGGCGCCTGCGCCCATCGCGATGTTCTGCGGCTGCATCCGTCCGAACCACGCGTCGCCGACGTCGAAGAACACGCCGCCCCACAGTCGCGCGAAGTACACCGGCAGCGTCGTGACGCCGCGATCGACCTGCACGATGGGAAAGCGATACTCGACGTTTGCCTGGTAGAACGCGCTGCCGAAGCGCGCCTGCGGCGCGTAGCCCCGCAGCGGCGTGGACGACGAGTACGCGAGCGACGGCAACGACGTGACGAAGGTCACTGGGTCGAACATGGGGTAGCCGCCGACCGAGAAGAAGCTCGCTTCGCCGCGCGAGAGCGTACCGACGCCGCCGGCGGCGCGCAGCGCGAGCACGTGGTGGTAGCGCGCGAGCCGAAACGGCATGGGAATGTATGCGGCGAACGCCGCGCTCACGTCGAACGAACCAGTCTGCGCTCCGAGCGCTCGATCCGCGACGTGGGTGCTCACCGAGCCCTCGTAGCCCTCGTGCGCGGAGATGTCATAGGTGTACCGCTGCGTTCGCGAGAAGCTGAACGACGCGCGAATTCGCCCGTCTGCGCCGCGTCGAGGCAGAGGCGGAGGGATCTCCGCTGGGTCGAGCTCGGTGACGCCGGGCACTGGACCGACGGGCTGGGCGTAGGAGAACGTGTAGCCGATCGCGAGCGCCGAGCTCTGAAACAGCGCGGGAAACGAGAGCGACGCGCCCACGTCGGCGACCCAGCGCTCGACCGGGTACGCGATTTCGCTGTCGCCGAGCGCGATGGTCGCGCGCGTGACCGAGCGTCCCACGCGCGCGGTGATCGTCGGTCGAAGGCCGCGATAGGCGTAGGACAGGTCGAAGAACGGGTTCCATCCGACGAAGCCGACGCCAGCGCGAAGGGCCCATGAGTGCCGCCCGAGCACGTCTTCGCCGAGCGTGGTGATGGCGGCGGTCGGGCCGAAGCCGTCGTCGGACACTTCGGCGAACCAGCTGCGGGGTCGCACCGTGTTCCACGGCGTGTACGGCCGATCGTGGGTGGGCACGTCGGTGGTCGCGACGCGATGGTCGTGGCGTTCGGCCTCGGGGCCCGGCTCGATCCAGCGCGACGGGTCCCAACGCAATCGAAACAGATCGTAGCCGCGGTGCGTGTAGCCCACGTACACGATCCAGCGTCCGTCCGGCGAGAGGTCGGGCATGTACGCGCCGTTGACGACGTTGGTGATCTGTCGCGTTCGTCCCGTGGCGAGCTCGTACGCGTACAGGTTGGCGACGCCTGTTCGATCCGAGGAGTACACGACGTAGCGACCGTCGGGGCTGAAGACCGGGTGCATGTCCACGGCGCGGTTGTGGGTGACGTCGCGAAGCTGCCCCGTCTGTCGATCGAGCACGCGAATGTCCCGATAACCGCCGCGCTGCCAGTGCGAAATCGCGATGTGCGCGCCGTCCGGCGAGTATCTCGGCGTGTAGACCTGCTCGAACCGTCGCGGCGTGACGAGCGGACGCGCGCGACGCTCGGCGAGCGAGTACTCCCAGAGCTGCTGCGTTCCTCGGTGATTGACCGAGTACGCGATGTGATCGCCGTCCGGAGACCAATCGGGGTACAGCGTTCGCGCGCCGTGCGTGAGCTGCGTCGCCTCGCCCACGCGCGCGAGCCGACCGCGCGCGTCCCGCTCGATCGAGCCGAAGAAGAGGTCTCGATACGCGTAGAGCCCGCGAAAGAACCCAGCGTCTGCGCGGACGAACCTCGTGCGATCGGGAGAAGGCGCCCAGCCCGACGCGAGGCCGATCCACGCTTGATCGACCGGAGACGGTCGCCCCGCGCTCACGTCGATCGCGCGAAACATCGCGTGCGAGTGCCCGTCGCTCGACTGAAACACCACCGTTCGATCGTCGAGAAACCGCGGGTACGCGACCTCTTCACCCTGAAACGTGATGCGCTCTCCCTCGATGCGCCCGCGCGCTTCGATCGCAGCTTTCTCAGCGAGATAGTGCGCGCGCGTGTGCGCGAGGTACTCGGGAAAGAGCTCTTCCCACGTTCGCCCGGTCGCGCGCTGGAGCGATCGATTGACGCCGTACGGGATGACCTGCGCGCCGTAGTCCGTCGCGAGCCGCGCGAACGAGTCGCGCCCGAACCGATCGACGACATAGCCGACGAACGTGCTGCCGTAGAGGTACCAGAGCGTGCCGTGCGGCCATCGATTCGGCCCGGTCGAGAGCTGATCGATCGTGACAAAGTTGTTCTCGAGGGCGTCGGCGCGCAGGTACATGTCCCACACCGTCGAGTGGAGTCGGCCGCCCGAGGTGAGCCTCGATTCGTAGTACGTGGCGATCCCCTCGAGGAGCCATCGAGGCTGAACGAGGTTCGGGGGATAGATCTTTCCGAAGACGGCGTTGATGATCGCCGGAAGGCCGCCGATGTTGTCCGCGTGCGCGACGTGCGTGAACTCGTGGGTGACGAGCGTCTGCAGCCAGTCGTCGAAGTCCGACAGCGTCGAGAGGTCCTCGGGCGCCGTCACGTACAAGATCATGCGGTTGTACGGGATCGAGGACGCCAATCCGTTCGCGTCGTCGGTGATGTCCGTGAGCACGACCTCGGTGACCTGAACGGGCCGCCGGCCCATGTAGTCGCCCAGGCGGTTGAAGACAGCCTCGCCGACGTTGGCCACGCGCTGCGCCGCTTCGCGCAGCCCCTGGTGATAGTGCACTCGAAAGTGCTCGCTCTCGAGCGTTCGCCACTCGAGGGTCGGGTCGTTTTGCTGCGCGCTCGCGGGCGCGCTCATCGACAGCGCCGTCGCGAGCAGCGCGCACGAGCAGAATCGACGAGAAGAAAGCGAGCGCACGGCGAAGCTGGGCGAGAGTAGCGGTTCGAAGGCCCGCTCGTCCTGCGATCGCTCGTCGCTGGTGCGTCAGGCCTTCGCGACGACGCGATAGGGCGCCGTGCGGAGATAGTCCGCGATCCGCGCTTTCGCCGCGTCCTCGAGGCCCACGAAGCGCAGGCCCATCCCGAGCTCGCGCGACCTGGCCGCGACGACTTCGCCCTTGACGCGAAGGGGAGACGCGTCGCCGGGGAGGCGCAGGTCGATCTCGACCAGCGTTCCTGGGGCGTGTGGGAGGGTGCGCTCGAGAAAGAGCCCTCCGGTCGACAGGTTGGTGGCGCGCTGGAAGTACAGCGCGTCGTCGGTGTGTTCTTCGACCCAGAGGTCGATCACGACGCGCTCTTCGCGGCGTCGATCGGCGGCGTTGCTCTCGTCCATCGTGTCCATGGTTCAACAGCCGTTAGAACAACGAGCGGCGGGTCGTCCAAAAACATGCAGCCCGCGACGCCGTCGCCATCCGCAGAGAGTTGTCGAAAACTGGCTCGCTGGGTCCCTGTTGTGGCAACGGCGACGGCGATGAGCACCGCGCCGCGCACGACGACCGCCCTCGCTGCATTCGCAACACTCAGCGCGCTGCTGTGCCTCTCGGGCTGCGCGTCGCTCAACCCGCACAAGCTCGACGACACGCTCGCTGCGTTTCACGACGATTTGCGCTGGGGGCGGCCCGAGTGGGCCGAGCGAGCGATGGTCGCTTCGCTTCGTGCGGACTTCAACGCGCGACACGCCCAGTGGGCAGAACGCATCAGGATCGCGGACCTCGACGTCGAGGCCCCGAGGAGCCGCAACGGAAGGACCATCGTTCGAGCGCGGTACACTTGGAGCTTCATCGACGAAGTCGAGCAGCGCGAGACCGTGGTCGAGACCCGGTGGAGCCCAGGCGCGATCGAGTGGACGTGCGACGAAGAGCGCGTGGTGTCCGGCGATCGAAGGCTCTTCGAGCGGAGACCCGCCGCGAGCAACAACGGCGCGATCGCCTCTCGCTGAGCGCGCTCAGCGAGCGGGTTGATAGCGGAGGATGGACCCGAACGCCCCAGCGGCCCAGAGCGAGCCGTTTGCGCCGCGGACGATGTCGCTGACGCCTTCGAGATCGAGCGCAGTGCCGACGAGGTTGAAGCGACCCATGGAATCAAGCTCGTAGAGGGCCGAGCGACGATCCGTCCCGGCGAGCACTTCGATGGTGCCCGATGGGCTCACGCGAACGTTGCGGATCGGGAGTTCGGGCATCGCGTTGATTTCGACCCACGATCCGCCGACCGCGCGTCGGCTCACGCGGCCGCGCACCAACGAGTACACGGTCCCGCTGCGGTCGCGAGCGAGGCTCGCTCTGGTTTCACCGCCGAAGTTGGACTCAGCAGTCCACGCGGTTCCGTTCCATCGAAACAGGACGGTGAGGAAGCGGCCGCCCGCTGGGTCGTCGCCCATGATGAGCACGTCGTTTGCGCTCGCGACGTGCACGGCGCTGAGCGTAAGGGTCGTCAGTCGAACGCCGTCGACCATCGTCGGAACCGCAACCGGCGGCGCGACCCAGCGATCTCCGTCGAGGCGAAGAACAGTCGCGTTTGTTCCGACGGCCCACACGGTGCTCGCGTCGCTGCCGTGCACGTCGAGCAACTCGGCCGCGACGATGTCGGTGCTGATCGTGGCGGGAGTGATCTGCTTCGTTCGATCGTCGTACTTCGCGAGCGCGCCCGCGCCGCCGACGATCCACACCTGGTTCGGGTCAGCGCCCCACGCTGCGCGGGCGTCGAGCACCATTCCGTTCGCGATGACCGGCGTCGGCGAGATTTGCCAGCGCGACGCGGTTCGAGAGGCCCACGCTCCGCTCCCAATGATCGCGACGGGATCGGCTGTGCCCGTGGCGTTGGACGGGCTGACGAACACCGACAGTCGTGAAGTGACCGCCTGTGGGTCAGCGCGCCACACGCCGCCGCTCCACGACGAGAGGTACGGCGACCCGAGAGCCATCCACCCCGCGGATCCGTCGGGCAGAAGATCGAACTGCGTCGAGTAGCTCGAGCCAGTACCGCCGCTGAACTGCCGCTGCCAACCGGTGGGAGTCCATCGCGTCGCGTCGCGGCCGCTGTAGAAGTACGCGTCGCCGTGGGGCGTCCTCACGAGGTTGGCGCTGCCCGAGAGAGGCAGCATGTCGCCGCCCACCCGACCGTCGCGGACCTCGATGTACGTGGTGACGCCTGCGTCGAACGCGAAATACTCGATGATCGCCACGCCGTTCGCAGGGCAGACGACCGCGGAGTTGAAGCGCTCGCCCGATCGTTCGGGCGCGCGGTGCGCGAGCGACCACGAGGTGCCATCGAATCGGTACAGAAAGACGGGAAAGCTATTGCTCGCGTCGCCCGCAGCCGCCCAGGCCTCGGTCGCCGAGCGCA
>LNEO01000052.1 GCA_001465015.1 Deltaproteobacteria bacterium Ga0077539
GTACAGTCCTTTCGTGATTCGCTTTTCGGGCCGATCGACCGCTGTCGCGGCGCTGTTGTCGTCGATGATCGTTCTTGCGACCGCCGGAGCAGCGTCCGCGCAAAACCACGAGCAGATCTTCTACTACCGGCACGCGGGGCAACAAACGGCGTTCGACCTCAATCTCTTCGAGCCGTCGACCTCGCCCCAGTCGGTGTTTTCGTTGGAGCTGGCCCGTGTTCCGACGCACCTGACGTTTACCGCGGGGCTCTTCACGTACTACGCGCATCAGCCGCTCGTCGCCCAGCTCGGTGACCGAAAGCTGTCGCTCGTCGAGCACGATTTTCGCGCGGAAATTCAAGGTTCGTTCGGGCTGTTTCAGTTTCTCGAGATCGGCGCGGCCATGCCCGTCGCGTACACGCAGCACGCGCAAGCGATCGTCGGTGGTGCGGGTGGGCTCGAAGGACTCTCGCAGGGCAACGCGCCGCAGCTGGTGGGCACCGTCCGCAGCGGCGACATGCGCTTGCACGTCAAGCTTCCGGTTCTGCGCAACCCGATCGAGCTCGCAGCGCGTGTGGCGATCAGCGTTCCGTTCGGGTCGTTCGGCGCCACTCCAGCGTGCACGGAGTCGCCGAGCGGCATGATGGTCGCGAATCAGTGCGCGGCCGGCGCGCTCACGGCGGGGCAGGCGTTTTCGAGCTCGATCGCATGGACGATCATGCCGCAGCTCCTCGTCTCTCGGCAGGTGGGTCCCGCCGTGCTCGCTGCGAACATCGGCTACCGATTCCGCGAGCGAAACGGCTTGCCTGCGGGCGCCCGCCCGTTCGTCATCGACGACGAGTTTCAGTGGGGCGTCGGCGGCCGAGTCACCGTCCACCGATTGGTGAATATCGGCGCCGAAATCAACGGCCGCATCGGCGTGCTCAACGCGATGACCGATCGGACCCAGCTCGAGCCCATGCAACGGATCAACGCGGCGAGCTGGCCCGTCGAGGCAGTGCTCGGCGCAGAGGTTCGCCCCGTCGAAGCGCTCTCGATCGACGTGGGAGCGCGCTGCGGACTGAGCGGCGGCTATGGCGCGCCCATCCCCGGCGCGTTTCTCGGCGCCCGCTACAGCGTGACCGGCCGCACGTGCAGCTCGGGCCCCGAGGACTACGACGGCTTCGAAGACAACGACTACTGCGCCGATCCGGACAACGACGCGGACGGCGTTCTCGACGCCGACGATCGCTGCCCCAACGACCCCGAAGATCGAGACGGCGTCCTCGACAGCGACGGGTGCCCTGATCCCGATAACGACGCGGACGGCAAGCTCGACGACGACGACCGCTGCCCGGTCGAGCCCGAGGACTACGACGGAACGGCGGACGACGACGGCTGCCCCGACCCCGACAACGATCGCGACGGCATCCCCGACACCGCGGATCAGTGCGACAACGACCCAGAAGACCTCGACCGATTCGAGGACGAAGATGGCTGCCCCGAGCCCGGACCGTCACCGGTCGTCGTGACCCGCACCGAGTCGCGCCTTCTGCTCTCGCAGCGCATCTACTTCGAGTACGACAGCGACGTGATTCGCAACGTTTCGTTCGACATCTTGAACGAGGTCGGCGCGACGCTCAGGCGAAATCCAGACATCACGATGCTTCGCATCGAGGGCCACACCGACTCCGCCGGCGTGGCTCAGTACAACCTGGACCTGTCGTTTCGACGCGCACGCGCGGTGGTCGAGTACCTCAGCCAGCGCGGCGTCGAGCGCGGTCGTCTCGATTTTCGAGGCTTTGGATCGCAGCGACTCGCCGGGCCTGACGACACTCCCGACGGCCAGGCGCTCAACCGTCGCGTCGAGTTCGTCATCGTCAATCAGGGCGGAAGCGATCCGGTTCCGCAGCCGACCGCCACGACGACATCGACACAGTCCGAGGAGCAGCCTCGGCGCCGACGCCGTCGCCCACGCTGACCGGCTCGCGTCGGTGAGACGCGGACAAGAGCGCGCACGATCAACGGGTGGGGCCCAAAGGGCGGGAAAAAAGAGCGACTCGAGCGCTCGTCGCAGGGGTGACGAATCGAGTTTTGCTAGCGCGTCGGCGCGCGCGAGGAGTACCAATGCGCCGCGCATGCTCGTCGAGATCAATTCGCAGCACCCCGAGCCTCGAAAGATCGCCCGCGCAGCGCACGTTTTGCGAGAAGGCGGAGTGATCGCGTATCCGACAGACACGGTGTACGCGCTCGGCGTCGACCTCGGCAGCAAGGCGGCGATCGACACGCTCTACGCGATCAAGCGGATGCCTCGAGAGCAGCCGCTCGCGTTCGTCGTGCCCGACTTGAGCGAGGTCGCTCGCTACGCCGTCGTGCAGGATTTTCACTATCGATTCATCAAGCACCTGGTGCCGGGCCCGTACACGTTCATCCTGCAAGCGACGCGAGAAGTGCCGCGCCTGGTGATGATGAAGCGCAAGACGATCGGCATTCGCGTCCCCGATCACGCCGTTCCCCGCGCGCTGGCGAAGGAGCTCGGACGTCCGATCATGACGACGACGGCGACGCACCCGACGGACGGCGAGGTGCTCACGGACCCGAGTGACATCAACGATCTGTACGGCGGCGTCGAGCTGGTGCTCGACGGGGGCTTCGGCGAGGCGCTCTCGTCGACGATCCTCGACCTATGCAACGAAGAGCCGAAACTCCTGCGCGAAGGCGCCGGAATGGAGCGAATCGACCAGCTCTTCGGCGTTCACCGAGCGTTGGAAGAGCCCGATTACGACGGCTGAACCACGTCGATGCGGAGCGAGTGTCGAGCCTGATCGGAGATCGGGGTCGATGACACTTGCATTCGCAACGGTCAGCGCCAAACCTCTCGCGTTGTGCCGAAGAAACCGCTGCGAAAACGACGCTGGGGCTGGCTGATCTGGGTCGCGATTCTCGCGACGGCGGGTGTGGTGGCTGCTCGCGCGTACAAGCGCCGCCCGGTTCGAGCGATCGACGTTCGTGTTCATCGCGTCGAACCCGGATCCGTTCGCGACCTCGTCTCGACGGTCGCCGCTGGACGTGTGTCCGCCGAGCGCGAGGCGACGCTTCGCGCCGAGATCGCGGGCACGGTCCTGCGTGTGCACAAGCGACGCGGCGACGCGGTGGCCGAAGGAGAGATCCTTCTCGAATACGACGTTCGCGATCTGCGCGACCGCGTCGGGGCCGCTCGCGCGGCGGTCGCGCTGTCGAGCGCGCAGATCGAGCAAGCGAGGGCGAGCGCGGCGGTGGCTCGGCGCAACGCGTCCCGCGCCGCAGATTTGCGCGACCGCGGCGTGGGAGCTTCGGCTGAAGCAGAGAACCTCGCCGGCAGCGCAGGGGTCGCCGACCGAGCGGCAGGCGTCGCCGAGGTCGGCCGCATGCAGGCGCTCGCAAACGTGCGAGTCGCAGAGACCGCTCTCCGCCGCGGAGTGCTTCGCGCGCCGTTCGCGGGCGTCGTGCTCACGCGCTCGATCGAGCAGGGCGAGGTGACCGCGCCTGGAGCGCCTCTGTTTTCGCTGGCCGATCCGTCGCGCTTGCACGTCGAAGCCGACCTCGACGAGGCCGACCTCGGTCGCGTTCGAGTCGGTCTGCGCGCGGAGGTGATCCTCGACGCGTTTCAGGGGCAGAAGTTCTCCGCGACGCTGAGCGAGATCGCGCCCAGCGTGACCCGTGACATGCGCGGCAATCGCTCGATCGGATGCAGGTTCGAGCTGCAATCGGACCCCCGTCTGCGTGTAGGAATGAGCGCAGAGGTCGACGTCATCGTCGCGACGCGCGAGAGCGTGGTCTGGGTTCCGCCGAACGCTGTGATGGGACGCGGCATCGACCGCGCGGTGTACGTGGTCGACGCGCAGAACTTCGCGCGGCGCCGACCGATCGGGATCGGCGTGAGCACCTGGGAGGCGATCGAGGTCTCGAGCGGCCTGCGCGTGGGCGAGCGCGTGATCACGACGCTGTCGAACAACGAGCTCGCCGACGGCAGCCTCGTGCGACCACGGACAAACGAGGCCACCCCGACCAGGAGCGTGCAGCGATGAGCGCGAGCACCGACGCGCTGGCGCTCGGCGAGCCGCTGATGGTGCTCGACGGGATTCATCGCCGCTTCATGATGGGCGACGAAGAGGTCCGCGCGCTGCGCGGCGTGTCGTTCACGATCACCAAGGGAGAGCACCTCTGCATCATCGGCCCGTCGGGGTCGGGCAAGAGCACGATGATGTATCTGCTGGGCTGCCTCGATACGCCCTCGGAGGGCAGCTACCAGCTGGCCGGCTACGAGGTGTCCGAGCTCAGCGACGAAGAGCTCGCGGCGTTGCGCAACCGATACATCGGCTTTGTGTTTCAGGCGTTCAATCTGATTCCCCGCACGACGACGGTGGACAACGTCGCGCTGCCGCTTCGGTACGCGGGGGTGGGAATGGGCGAGCGAAGGCGCCGCGCCGCCGAGGCCCTCGAGCGCGTCGGGCTCGGACACAGGCTCGATCACACGCCCGATCGACTGTCCGGCGGCGAGCGCCAGCGCGTGGCGATCGCGCGCGCGATCGTGACCAAGCCTGAGCTGCTGCTCTGCGACGAGCCGACGGGCAACCTCGACTCGAAGGTCGGAGCTGAGATCACTGGGCTGTTCGAAGAGCTCAACCACGACATGGGCGTGACGCTCGTGATCGTGACGCACGACCCGAGCATGGCGAAACGGGCGCGACGCAACGTCAAGCTCGTCGACGGAGAGGTGGTCTACGACGGCCCACCGATCGAGGGACGATAGGCGGAGCGCGACGATGTTCGAACACATTCTGTCAGCATTTCTGGCGCTCAAAGCGAACAAGATCCGCGCGGCCCTCACGATGCTGGGCGTCGTGATCGGCGTGCTCGCGGTCACGCTGCTCGTGGGCGTCGGGGACGGCGCGCGCATCTACCTCGACGAGCAGATCTCGGGGCTCGGAACGAACTTGATGACCATCGTTCCGGGTCGGCGAGAGACGCGAGGCTTCGGACCACCCGCTGGCAACGTCGCCCGTCCGCTCGTTCTCGACGACATCCGCGCGCTCGAACGGCAGGCGTCGCTCCTTCGCGGGATCTCCCCGATGGTGATGGGCGGCGGAGCCGTGCGCTTCAAGGGTCGCACGCGAGACACGATGATCCTCGGCGTCGGCCCGGCGTTCAGCGATCTTCGAAACATGCCCGTCGATCGAGGCAGCTTCGTGCGCGACGAAGACGTCGAGTCTCGCCGTCGCGTTTGCGTGCTCGGGCGAACGATCGTCAAAGAGCTCTTCGGCGACGAGAATCCGCTCGGCCAGACGGTGCGCCTCGCCGACGGCCGCTTTCGCGTGGTCGGCTTGATGGAAGAGCGCGGAACGTCCCTCGGCTTCGACCTCAACGACCTGGTGTTCATCCCCGTCACAGCGGCAATGGACCTGTTCAACCAGGATCACCTCACGCAGATCATCACCGCCGCGCGGTCGAAAGAAGACGCCCCTGCGGCGGCGGAGGAGGTCGAGCAGATCCTCGCCCGTCGACGAAACGGCGAGCGGACGTTCACGATTCAAAGCCAGGACGACCTGCTCAAAACGTTCGGCGCGCTCACCGCCGCGATGACCTTGATGCTCCTGGCGATCGCCTCGATCTCGCTCGTCGTCGGGGGGATCGGGATCATGAACATCATGCTCGTCTCGGTCCGCGAACGAACGAGGGAGATCGGCGTACGACGCGCGGTCGGCGCGACCAAGAGCGACATCCTCTGGCAGTTTCTGCTCGAGAGCGTCGTCATCTCGAGCCTAGGCGGCGCGATCGGCCTCGGGATGGGCGCGTCGATCGTCCTCGCGCTCAAGCGCTTTGCGCCTTCTGTTCCCGTCGCGCTCTCTCCGTGGATCGCCGCG
Organism: Deltaproteobacteria bacterium Ga0077539; assembly: GCA_001465015.1. Taxonomy (GTDB): domain Bacteria; phylum Myxococcota_A; class Polyangia; order Polyangiales. The sequence goes on from LNEO01000052.1 coordinate 5,862, forward strand.
GTGGCCTTCGGCAGCTCGTTTGTGGTCGGAGTGCTCTCGGGCGTCGTGCCGGCGCGCCGCGCCGCAGAGCTCGATCCGGTCGACGCGCTACGATACGAGTGAGCCGCGGGCAGCGATCGTGATCGGTGTAGGATCGATCGCGGAGCTGCGGTCGTAACGATGACATGCGAGGCGGACAGATGACGTGTTTGCAAGGCGTTCGCGATCGCATCTCTCATCGACGCGAAGCGGAGACGCGGTAACGGTGGCCCTGTCCAAGCACATTCGTATCGTCGCCGTCATGGCCGCGCTCCTCGCGCTCGGGGGCGTCGGCTTCGGCGGGTATCGAGCGGGGCACGCGAGGGGAGCCGCGTCCGTTCCTCGCCCTCGACCGCCGACGGTGCGCGCCGAGGACACCGACCGCGACGGCAGGCTCGATCGGTGGACGACCCTCGACGAGCGCGGCGTGGCCGTCTCCATCGCGCACGACCGAAACCACGACGGACGACCGGACAAACTCGAGTTGCTCGTCGCTGGGGTGCGGCCGTTTCGCGTCGACTACGACGAGGACTTCGACGGCAGCTACGACCGATACGACTCCATCACGCGCGAGGGCTACGCGATCCTCACCCACTATGACCGCGACTGGGACGACGCGCCCGAGCGGTGGATCCAACGCGGAGGGAGCGGCTCGATCGTGTCCGAGTGGATCGACAACGACGAGAACGGAGCTCCAGAGCGCTATCGCGAGTTCGACCCGCAAGGGCGGATGACCGAAGAGGGCATCGACAACAACGGCGACGGCCTCTACGAAGTCCAGCGCTTCTACAATCCTGCCTGGAGAAATCCACTGCAGCCGATGCAGGAAGAGAAGGACGACGACCACGACGGTCAGTTCGAGACGCACATCGAGTATCGCCCCAACGGACGAATCGAGCGCATCCAACAAGACCGCGACCGCGACGGCCGACGCGACGTGATCGAGTACTTCGACGACAGCGGTCTCGTGAAGGTGAAGATCGGCTTCGACCGCGACGGCGATGGCAATTTCGAAGAGTGGCACTACCCCCGCGGCGGGCGCTCGTACGTTGGCTACGACGACGACGACGATCGCGACATCGATCGCTGGGATCCGCCAGGTCCACCGCCGGGCTGGTGCGAGGCTCGCTGCCGAGTGAGCGCTACGCCCGTCGACCGCCCGGCGCGGTAGATCAGCGCTCGACGCGCTTGCGGTGCGACCGCGTGCGGTGCGACCCTCGTACGCGATCGTGACGAGCTTGATGCCGACGGACCCGCTCGAGGTATTCGACGCGTTTCTGCACTACATGCGCAACCCGCCTGCGCGTCCTGGCGCGCAGCGTCCGACGAGCGCTGGGGCAGGGGCGAGCGGCGCCGCGCCGCCAGCGGAGGTTCCCGAGCCGACGCGCAGCGGACCGGTGATCATTCCGGCGGCGGCCGTCGACGACTCGTCGGTGTGGGACGAACCCACGAAATCAAGACCCGACGTCACGCGCGAGTTCTTGCAGAAGAGCTCTCGCAAAGAGCCCGAGCAGTCGATCATCGTCGACGACGATCTCTCAATGACGCAGCCGATTCAGTCGGCCGCCCCGGAGGTCCCGCGCACGCCCGACTCGCGAGGCGAGCGGTTTTGCGACGAGATGCTCGTGCTGATCAAGTACGGCCACTCGCAGCAAGTCCCGCGAGAGATCGAGCGCTGGACGAGGACGTATCCCGACGACCTCGACGGAGCGATTCGCATCGCTGAGTTCGAGCTCGCGCGGGTGGACGCGGCGACCGGGCTGGATCGAATGTTCTTCGTCGCCAACCGCGCGCTCGAGCGGGGCGCGGTCGAGCACCTGCGTCGAGCGATGGACCGACTGCAGATCCTCGCGCAGCACGACATGCGATTGACAGCGCTTCGAGGTCGGCTCGGCCTTCGCTGAGCGGCGGAGGATCAGGGGGCCTTTCGCCACACCTCGCGCCGAAGCCTGAGCTTCGACGGGTCGCTTCGGGTCACCTCGCGCACCGCGCTCAGCGCGGCGAGAAGCGCGCCTTCTTCTCCGAAGCCCGGAACCACTGCCTGATTGACGAACCAGAGGTTGTCGATCGGACCTCGCAGCGGCAGGCCGCAGACTCCAGCGAACGCGTCGGGCCACCGGCGAAGCATGGAGCTCATCGGCTCGGGCTGCCCGTCCCACCGCGCGGGCACGCGCGTGACGAGGTCCCGAGCGTGGTCCTCGAGGTCGAGCCCGTCGTGCGGCGAGTCGAGGGCGAGGAGGTTCTTCGAGAGAAACGGGATCGCGCGACTGACCGCCTCGAGCACTCGCCGCCGCACGCGCGCGAGGTAGGGCGCTCCTTCGTCGACCACTGCGCGCGGCAACAGCGCGTGCGCGGTGAGCACCGTCCGCCCGAGCGGATCGGGCAGTGACTGTTCGATGAGCAGCAGGTTCTCTTCGGACATCGGTCTGCGCGTGTCGAGCACGACGTACGCGCGTGAAGCGAGGCCAGGGGGCACGCCGCCGGCGCCGACGACGACGTTGAGCGCGTACCGCGAGTACACCGGCTCAGCGAGCGAGAGCTGATCGAGAAAAGCCGGAGGGGCTTCGATGCGGGCGAGCGCGAGCGCGGACGCGGCCGACATCGACGTGATGCAGTGGGCGCAGCCGAGCGCTTCGTCGGTGACGTCGAAGCGCACTCCAACGACGCGACCGCGTTCGACGACGAGCTCGCGCACGCGCTCGCGGTCGCGAACGTCTCCGCCGAACTGAGCGATCCGCTCGCCGAGCAGCCGGGCGAGGCCGTCGCGCCCGCCGTCGAGCACGGGCATACCCGAGAGCGCGACCGACCACGAGCGGGCGAGCTGCGCGGCGAACATCGCGTCCGGGTCGGTGTCGGGCCAGAAGCGCGCGAGCGCGTGAAACGCCGTACGAAAGTCATGCCCCTCGGGAAAATCCGCGAGCAAATCCGCGTCGAGCAGCGACGGCCACGACGGCGCCTTCGCCAGCGCCTTCTTCAGCGCGCGCCGCGCGAAGAAGCCGTCCGGAGGCCAGGGTGCGTCCTCGGCGAGGGCGCGATCGAGCTCTTGAGAAACGGACGATACGCGACCGAAGAGATCTTCAGTGGGCCGTCGCAGCTCGGGAAACTCTCGCTCGAACTCTGCGAGCAGCGCATCGCGATCGCTCCGAAGATCCACCCGGTGTCTCGGCAACACGAGCTGCGCGAGCACTGCGTCGGCCGCGGCGCGACGCGGCGCGAGGGCTGGGAGCGAGAGGTCCGAAGCGATCTGCTTCCACGCTGGCGAGTCGACGAACGACGCGCTCTCTGGCGCGCGGCGCAGCGCGAGCTCGTCCCACTGGTAGGTGTTCGGCAGCGCGTCGTGGCGCACCCACGCCACACGAAATCCACGGCGAGCGAGCAGCGCGCCTGCCGCGAGCGCGGGGATCGCCGCGCCGAGGACGAGGACGTCGTAGTGGCTGCGCGCGCCCTTCATCGCCGCGCAGCGTCGAGCACTCGAACTCGCCGCCCATCGACGCTGAGGCGACCTTCGGCGAGCCACTGGAGTGCTGCCGGCAGCAGTATGTGCTCCTCGGAGAGGATCCGGGCCCGCAGTGACTCGACGGTGTCGTCCTCGCGCACGGCGACGGCGCTCTGGGCGATGACGGGGCCCGTGTCCATGCCCGCGTCGACGAAGTGGACGGTGCAGCCAGCGATCTTCGCGCCGTACTCGAGCGCCTGGCGCTGCGCGTCGACCCCAGGAAAGGCCGGGAGGAGGGCAGGGTGGACGTTGATTACACGCCCACGAAATGCGTCTAGCAACACCGGCGTCACGATGCGCATGAAGCCTGCGAGAACGACGGTGTCGACCCCTCGAGCGCGCAGCGCTTCGACGACGGCTCCGTCGAAGGCCTCGCGCGACGAGAAGTCTCTGTGCGAGAGCACGACGGCGTCGATCCCCGCGCGAGCGGCGCGCTCGAGCGCGAACACTCCTGGCTTGTTCGAGAGGACGACGCGGACGGTCGCGTCGAGCTTGCCGTCGGAGCACGCGTCGAGGATGGACTGAAGGTTCGAGCCCGATCCCGAGACGAGCACTCCGAGGGCGAGCGTCACGGCGCAGCTCCGACGAAGCTGACGCGGTCCTCGAAGTCTGCGTCCGACGCCGTGACCTCGCCGACGATCGACGCTTGCTCGCCGATGGTGACCAATGCCGCGAGGATCCCTTCGGCGCGAGACGGCTCGCACACGATGACGAGGCCCAAGCCGAGGTTGAACGTCCGTCGCATCTCGTGCTCCTCGACGTCGCCGAGGCTCGCGATCAGCGAAAAGATCGGGTGTCGCTCCCACTTCGACGGGTCGAGCGCGACGCCGATACCCGCCGGCAACACGCGCGGAACGTTGCCTGGCAACCCGCCGCCCGTGATGTGCGAGCACGCCTTCACGCCGCCCGCGCGGATCGCCGCGGAGATCGCGCGCGCGTAGATGCGAGTGGGCTCGAGCAGCTCTTCAGCGAGCGTTCGTCCAAGCGCGTCGACGTGCGCGTCGAGCGCGAGGGCGCCCTTTTCGAGCAGCGCCTTTCGCGCGAGCGAGTAGCCGTTGGAGTGCAGCCCCGACGAGCGAACGCCGATCACGGAGTCGCCCTTTCGGATCGATTTGCCGTCGAGGATGTTCTTTCGATCAACCACACCGACGCAGAAGCCCGCGAGGTCGTACTCGCCGTCCGCGTACATGCCCGGGAGCTCCGCGGTTTCTCCGCCGAGCAGCGCGCAACCGGCGAGCCGGCAGCCCGCGGCGATGCCCGAGATCACCGCGGCGCCGACGTCGATCGAGAGTCGACCGGTGCCGAAGTAGTCCAGGAAGAACAGCGGTTCGGCGCCGCACGTCGCCACGTCGTTGGCGCACATCGCGACGAGGTCTTGCCCGATCGTGTCGTGCTTGTTCGCCGCGAAGGCCACCTTGAGCTTGGTCCCGACGCCGTCGGTGCCGGACACGAGGATCGGCTCCTCGAGGCCGTGCGGAAGGCGCATGAGCCCCGCGAAGCCGCCCACGTCAGCGAGCACTTCGGGGCGGCGCGTCGAGCGAGCCATCGGCTTGATTCGCTCGACGAGCGCGTCGCCCGCGTCGATGTCGACCCCTGCATCGCGATAGGTGAGCTTTGCCATAGGCAGGCTGGCCTTAGCCCGCGCGCAGCGAGTTCGTCAATTTCGACGCCAGTTCGGGGGTTGACGCAACGTTCACTATACCGAACAATCTTCCAGCTTTCTGGAGATCGTGCATGGCCAAAACATTTCAGGATTTGATGGCGGAGATCCGCCGGTCGATCAAAGAGACGTCGCTCGAGGACCTCGAGCGCAGACTCGCAGCGAAAGAGAAGTTTCACCTCGTCGATGTGCGCGAGGGTGAGGAGTATCGGGCGGGCTACATCGCGTCGGCGATCAGCGTTCCGCGCGGCCACCTCGAGTCCAAGATCGAGACGGCGATCCCGGACAAGCGCGCGAAGGTCGTCTTGTATTGCGCGGGCGGGACACGCTCGGCGCTCGCAGCTCGCACGCTGATCGAGCTCGGCTACACCGACGTCGAGAGCGTCAACCCTGGGTTCGTGCGGTGGAAGGACCGCGGATACCCCTTCGTCGTCGATCGACAGCTCACGGCGGACCAGCGCGACCGCTACTCGCGGCACCTGCTTCTGCCCGAGGTCGGCGAGAAGGGGCAGGGCAAGCTGCTCAACGCGCGGGTGCTCTTGCTCGGCGCAGGCGGCCTCGGCTCGCCAGCGGCGCTCTATCTCGCAGCGGCGGGCGTCGGAACGATCGGCCTCGTCGACGCAGACACGGTCGACGCGTCGAACCTCCAGCGTCAGGTGCTTCACAACACCAGCCGCGTCGGCAAGCCCAAGGTCGACAGCGCCGAAGAGACCATCGTCGGTCTCAACCCCGACGTGAACGTGGTGAAGTTTCAAGAGCGCCTCACCAGCGAAAACGTCGACCGCATTCTGGACCAGGGCTGGGATGTGATCGTCGACGGCTGCGACAATTTTCCGACGCGCTACCTCGTCAACGACGCGACGGTCATGAAGAAGATCCCGGTCGTGCACGGGAGCATCTTTCGCTTCGACGGACAGGTCACGGTGTTTGCGCCGCACCTCGGCAATCCCTGCTATCGATGCCTGTACCCAGAGCCGCCCCCACCG
>LNEO01000053.1 GCA_001465015.1 Deltaproteobacteria bacterium Ga0077539
AGCCGCTCGTCGGAAAGCTGCTCACCTACGACTCGCTCCGGATGCAGTTTCGCACGCTCAAGCTCCGACAGGACAAGCACTGCCCGATGTGCGGCGAGCACCCGACCATCCACGAGTACATCGACTACGAGGGGTTCTGCGCGCTGCCGGGCGGTCCGCAGCTCTGACCCGACGCGCCCGCCACGAGCACGCTCGAGGCCCACGCGTGTCGTGGTAGCTTCTGCCCCATGAGAGCAAGTCGTCTTGGGGTGCTCGCCGTCGCCGCGTTTGCGATGACCACGGCGTGCAAAGACAAAAAGATGGTGCACGCGCAGACGTCGGTGACCAACCTCCGCGCGGACATGCAGCGCGCGAGGACGGCCGCGCAGCGCGCGGTGGACGGTTTTGTTCCGAAGGTGCTCGAGCTGGCGGGTCCTGCGGCGGCGCCATTGACCAACAACGACCCGGTCGCGCTCCGAAGCACGCTCGTGGGGTTCACCACGCCGGGCGGACCGATGACGCTCTATCCCACCAGCTTCGTCGCGGTCACGGGAAGGGACGGCCTCGCGCTCGCGCGAGACCTTCCCAACGAGTCGGACGACAGGATGAAGGGGATGGATCTGCGAGCGCCGTTCGCCTGCGTTCGCGCGGCGCTCGAGGGTCGCCAGGGGATGTGCGTCGGCGAGCTTCCTGCCGTGCAAAACGTCCCGTCGCGCGTGCTGCTCGTCGCTGTGGCGCCCGTGAAGAACGCCGCGGGCGAGACGATCGGTTCGATCTCCGCAGGGCTCACGTTCGGAGTGCTGTCACGAATGATCGACACGGCGGTGCGCGGCAACGTCGGAGACTCCGTGTTCTGGACGGGGCTCCGCTATCGGGATCGAGTGCTCCCGGCGGGCACCGATCAGGACGTCGCGCCGCGATGGCGCGTTCCCCAGTCGCTGGTGCGCACCATTCCGGCGGTGGACGCGATGCGCATCGAGCAGGCAGGCGGCGAGCACTTCTATCCCTTCGAGCAGGACGGGCGCGGGTGGGGCGGCGCGATCGGATCGCTGCCCTTCTTGCCGGGAGCGCTGCTCGTGCTGTTTCGCAGCGAGGCGAGCCAGCGCTGAGCGCTCAGTGATCGCGTGAGTGCTCGAGGCAGAAGTCCGTGGGCGACTTGCACTTGTCGCAGCTACACACGCGAAAGTCGATCGACGGATCCGCGTCGGTGACGCCGCACCTGGCGCACACGCGCCTCGCCCGCTCCGAGCCAGCGCGAACATCGCTTCGAAAGCGCCCGAACTTCTGAGCGCGGCCCGCGCGTCGCGTGTACCCGCGGACCAGGTCGACGAGCTCGACCCAGAAGAACAGCAGGTAGTTGCCGATCGCGACCACGGGGTAGAGCCGCTCGAGGCCGTTCGCCGTTCCGATCATCGCGAGTACGCCGAGCCCAGCGAGCACAGCGATCCACTTGATGGGGACCGGGATGAGAAACAGAACGCGAATCTCGTACTCAGGAAACAGCGTCGCAAAGGCGAAGAGCACCGACGCGAGCAGCATGGCGTTGCTCGTGGGCGCGCCGGAGAGCATCGCGACCGCGACGACGCCGAGCCACCCCACGCCGAGATAGATCTGGTAGCGAAAGGTGCCCCACGACGACTCGAGCGCGTTGCCCATCGTGTGCAGAAACAGCAACTCGAACACGACGAAGACCGGGTGAAAGCTCGGCGGGAGCAGCGCGAAGGTGACGAGTCGCCAGAGCTGTCCGCGCATGATCGCGTCGCGGTCGAGCACCAACCACTGGAGTAAACCCGGGTTCGTGACGACCAGCACGTAGATCACCGCCATCGCGAAGACGAGCGGGTACGTGACGTTGGGGACCGTGAAGCGCCCGTAGCGGCGCTCGAGCGTTGCGAGCCAGCGATTGAGCATCGATGCGCAGCGCTTCTCTATCACGCACCCGCGCTCGCCGCACCGCATCGCCCGACGCGACGCCCTGGGGCGTACGACGAGCGGGTGCCGACGAGGGCGAGGGCGCTCTCGTGTCTGTTTCCCCCCGCGTGTTCCCCTCGATCACGTCGTCACGCGCCGAGCGCGTGTTGCAGCCCGCTCGAGAGCGGGGCCGCGCTCACAGCGCGTTCGGGTTGGCGCCCGGGAAGACCTGGACGTTGTACGGGCCAGACTTGAGTCCGCTGCCGAACGTCGTCACGCGGAGCGTGTGCATCCCGGTCGTCGTCGGGACGTGGACGATGCGGCTGTTGCGGTTGTCCGGCGCAATATCGTCGTTGTGCGTGATCTCGGTGCCGTTCATGAGCAGCGCCGCGTACACGTCGAGGTTCGAGCCGGGCTCGGTGAGGCTCGGGCCGCCGCGAACGACGAACGTCACGGGCACGCCCGCCGTGAGCATGATCTGGTAGTCGTCAGCGACCGATCCGTCCTGCAGGGCGGTGTCGCCCGCCTGCAGGATGCCGGCTGCGGTGCCGCCCATGGCGAGCATGCCAGCAGGCGCGCCGGTGGGCATGCCAGTCGGCATTCCAGGCATTCCCGTCGGCATTCCCGTCGGCATCGCCATGCCGGCAGGGACCTGGCTCGTGCGGTTGGTGACCGTGATGCCCCAGACGTACATCGAAGTCGTGGTCGAGCTCGTGGTGCGACGACGGCCAATCGAACCAGTGCGACGGTAGGTCGTGTTCGACTGCGAGCCGTAGATGAACGAGATCGAGCCGGAGCAGGGGCCAGCCGCCTGCATCCCCGGCATCGGCGTCGGCGTGGCGGTCACCATCGCGGTGCCGCTGCCCGAACGATTATTGCCCGTGTTGACCACGTTGGTAATCGTTGTGCCGGTCACGCCGGCCACCGGGTACCCACAGAGCTGCTGCGCGAGGGAGGTGTCCTCCTCGTACTGCTCCATGAGCTTGTCCTTGAGCTGCTCGCTCATCGGACGGCCTTTGCAGCCAGTCGATGCGATGACGAGTCCGAGCGAGAGAGCAAAAAGTGAACGACGCATGGACCTTTTCCTTTTCCTGCTGCGAGAAGCCTCGCGAATCCGACCGACCGGACCACGCCAAGGGACGCAACGGGGAGCCGCATGATGGCACGATGCGCGGCCGTGTAAACCTTTCGACAACCGCCGAATACCCCTCGTTTGAGCGGGAGCTCCAGCGGTTTCCGCATTCTCGATGCGGCGCCTCGCATGACGAGAATTGTCCACTTTGCGACAGACTTCCTTCACTGCCGCACGAGGCGCGAGAAAATCCATCGTGTTCGCGTTTGCCAGATTGCGCAGGCAATCTCGGGCCAAATACAAAACGGCCGCGATGTCGTTCGTTCGAACATCGCGGCCGTGGGACCTCTGTGCGAGGTGCTGGTGCGGGCAACAGGATTTGAACCTGTGACTTCGACCGTGTGAAGGTCGCACTCTACCGCTGAGTTATGCCCGCGGAAGGGAGGCGGACATTATGCGCGCCCCCGGACGCTGTCAAGCATCCACCTCGCGGCTAGATGGCCGCGGGACGCAGGTCTTCAGCCAACGCTCGCCGGGTGTCCTCGGACAGTTCGGCGCGGTATCCGTAACGAGGGTGGGTGCAGCTGATGGCCGCGGGTCGCGACAGGTCGAGCAGCGATGCGCGGGCGTCGGGGCCGAGGGCGAACGTGACGTACTGCACCACGGCGATCTGGTCTGGCTCCAGGCCTCGGGCGTCGAAGACCGCCGTGCTGCGCACGCCGTCGAGCTCGATGTGCATGTGCTTCTCGAGTCCCATGTAGTCGCGTTGACGCAAGGCGCGTTGCGCCGCGTCGACCACTTCGATCATCAACGTTGCGCACAGCGCGCCGTCTGGCGGAACGAGCTCGTTGTAGACGGCGACCTCTTCGGCGACCGCTTCGGGTCGAGTGATCTTCTCGGCCCGCACCATCTCGAGCACCTGATTGAGCACCGTCAATCGATCCTCGAACAAGAGCGACATCTCTGGCCCGAGCAGCACGCGCCTGCGCTTCTTGTGCTCGATGACCTTCGCGCGAAACGCAGGCCGCTCACGCTCGTAAGCTTCGAGCGGCATCACTTCTTCGACCTGGAGCTTTTGCATGGTGTCCGGGACTCCGTCTTCGTTCGATGTGTCGCCGCGCGGTTAGTAGCTGAGCCCGTACGCCTCGGCGAGGAGCTCGACGGGGTGTCGCACTTCGACAGCGTTTTCTTTCGCGATTCGCTGCCCGGCGAGGGTGCAGTCGCTCGCGACGCGAGCGGCTTCAGCGTCGTTGACCTTGCGCACGAGGCGCCTTGCGTACTTCACGCCCATCTCGTAGTGCTCGGCCTTCATGCCCCAGGTGCCGTCGACCGCTGAGCACTCTTCGATGAGCGTGACCTCGGTCTCGGGCACGTTCTCGAGCAAGAGCTTCGCCGGCGCCGCGATGCGCTGCGCGCGGAGATGACAGGGCGCGTGATAGGCGATCGAGCCGAGCTTCGTCGCGAACTCGCGGGGAAGGAGCTTGCCCTTCCAGAGCACCTTCCAGAGGTACTCCATCAAGTCCATGGTGTTCGCCGCGACGAGCCGCGCGTCCTCGGTCTTGAGCAGCTCGGGGTACTCGCGCTTGAGCGTCATCGAGCACGACGGGCCCGGCGCGATCACCTTCGCGCCGTTGCGCACGAGCGGCGCCAACTGCGCGACGTTGAACGCGGCCTTCTCGCGAACGCCGGCGAGATCGCCGGTGTCCATGTTGGGCATTCCGCAGCAGACCTGCGAAGGACGCTCGATCTTCACCTTCGCGTGCTCGATGACGGCGACCGCGGCGCGCCCGATCGAGGGGCGATGAAAGTCGACGAGGCACGTCGAGAAGAGCGCGACGGTCCCGTTGTCTCCGACGCCTTCGACGGGCTCGTGCTTCGAGAACCACCGGTCGAACGGGTCCGGCGCGTAGTCGGGCAGGGGAAACTGCGCTGAGATCCCGGCGAGCTTCTCGCCAGCCTTGCGGACCAGGGCGTTGCGGCTGACGAAATTCGCGATCGGCGCGATCGGACCTGCGGTGAGCTTACCCAGCACGCCGGGCTCGCCGAGGATGCGCTCTTGCAGCGAGATCCCCTCGCGCTGCGCGCGCACGACCTTCTCGCGCCAAAGCACCCTCGGAAAGTCCACCATCCACTCGTGCTTGTCGTCCGGGGTGTACGGGCACTTCACGTAGCAGAGCTTGCACTGCCAGCAGAGGTCGGTGACCTTTCGCACGGTCTCGGCGTCGACGGTGCTCGCGTCGTGCTCCATGCCGAGCTTCTCGTGCTTGAAGTCGATCGCGTCGAACAGCGCGGGAAACGACCCACAATAGTTCACGCACATCCTACAGCCGTGGCAGATCTCGAAGACGCGACGCAGCTCGCTCTCGAGGTCACGAACGTCGAAGAAGCGCGGGTCGTCTGGGTCGAAGCACGGTTGGCGCTCTGGAGTCGGTTTGATCGTGGTCATCGGTGTTGCCTGGGGGCCCCATCGAGCGCTCGCAACGACGTCGGTCTCTTCGCGGACCAAAGCGCTGCGAATGCTCGATCGATCCCCCGGCGCACAGCGCGCCGCGGAGAGAGCGATCAGGCCTGGAGACCCTGCAGCGCCTTGTCGAAGCGACCGGCGTGCGACTTCTCGGCCTTGGCGAGGGTCTCGAACCACTCCGCGATGTCGTCGAAGCCCTCTTCGCGGGCCTCTTTGGCCATCGACGGGTACATCGACTGGTACTCGTGCGTCTCGCCGGCGACGGCCGAGGCGAGGTTCTTCTCGGTCGATCCGATCGGCTTGTCCGTCGCGGGATCGCCCACTTGCTTCAGATAGTCGAGGTGCCCGTGCGCGTGGCCAGTCTCGCCCGCAGCGGTGTCGCGAAAGAGCCCGGCGACATCCGGATAGCCCTCCACGTCCGCCTGCTTGGCGAAGTACTCGTAGCGACGGTTGGCCTGGCTTTCGCCCGCGAAGGCGGCCTTCAGGTTTCCGTGAGTCTTCGTGCCGCTCAGCGACTTGCCCATGAAAAACGCTCCTGTTGTCGATCGTTGACGTCCCCGAGATTCAAACTCGACCGCGGAGGTGACCTTCGGGGACCAAGGTCTCCGCGTGCAGGGCGCGGAGGGTAGACCAACTCGCGCCCGAGCGGGGAGAGTCGATTTGACCTACGTGCCTGCTGCGCATCGATGCTCGACGAGAGCGACCGTTGTGCGCTCGTCGCTCACGAAGCGATCGGCGTCATGCCGTGGACGAGGACCTTTGTTCCGCTGTCGAAGCGGACCTCGATCTTGCTGACGGCGATTTCGCGCAGCACGACGCCGACGCCAAACACCTTGTGCGACAGCCACGTGCCGACCGGAAACTTCTCGCTCGTCGCATAGAGGACGATTCGAGCGTGATCTGGCGGCGCCATCGGCGGCTCTGGATCAACCGAGCGTCCGCTGCTCGCCGTTCGGCTCGAGGTCGACCGCGCGGCGCGAGGCGTCGCGCTCGACGCCGATGCCACGGCCGCCGCGCTCTTCGGCGCGCGATAGTTGTGCACGCCGTAGCAGGTACGGCATTCGACCTTCGCGGGCTTGTTGCTCACGACGGCGATGATCTTGTGCGTCAGATCGAGCTTGCACTTCGTGCAATACGAATCGATCTCCTGCCCAGCGCGGTAGGTTGTCATGCTGCCGTTTGCGCTGGCGTGCTAGCAGCATCCTCGATGACGGTAAAGGATTCGGAGATCGAGCCGCTGCTCGACACGGTTCGTCGACTGCTCGCGCCGGGCGGCTGTCCTTGGGATCGAGAGCAGACGTTTTCGTCGATGAAGCGCTACCTCGCGGAGGAGTCGAGCGAGGTGTGCGACGCGATCGACGCGCTCGGCGACGAGGGGTCGTTGCCGCAGGGACCAGCGACGCGTCTTTCGCCACATGACCGAGAGGTCGTCGAGTTTCGTGAAGAGCTCGGCGATCTGCTCATGCAGATGGTATTTCACAGCGAGCTGGCCCGCGCGAGAAGTGAGCGCTGGGATCGCGAGTAAGCTCGTACGAAGGCACCCTCATGTATTCGGAGATACAAAGGTTGCCAACTCTGCAGAAGTATTGTCGAACTGGGAGGAAATCAAGAAGCGCGAGAAGACCCAGCGTGGGTTGCTCGGAGGTCTTCCTCGGTCGTTGCCGGCGCTTCGGTGGGCGCAGCGCGCGGGAGAGAAGACATCGCACGTGGGCTTCGACTGGCCCGACATCGAGGGGCCGCGAGCGAAGGTGAGCGAGGAGATCACAGAGCTCGACGAGGCGATCGCGAAGGGAGCGCGGGACGAGATCGAGCACGAGCTCGGCGACGTGCTGTTTTCGCTGTGCAACCTCGCGCGCAAGCTCGGTCTGGACGGCGAGGACGCGCTTCGAAAGGCCAACGCCCGCTTCGCGAAGCGATTCGGCGTCGTCGAGCGTCGCGCAGAGGCGAGCGGTCGCGCGTTGCGAGAGCACAGCCTCGAGGAGCTCGACGCGTACTGGAACGACGCGAAGGCCGAGCGAACCTTGAAGTGAGCGCTTCTTCAACGCGCGCACGCACTTGAGTCACATTCGTGTCGCGGCAATGTGACGTTGAAGTGGCGAGTGAAGCACTCGACGTCGCGCTCGACTGTCGCGCGAATGCATGGAGAGCAACGGCTCGAAAAGACGCCGCAATGTCGCTGCGACCGCGGTCGATTTCGCTGTTCGCTCGAATGGAATTGCCTCTGCGCTCTGCTGTTCATGCGCGCAGGTTCGTTCTTCGATCGATGACCGAGTCGAACGACGGAGCTTCGTCGAGCGCATCGTCGGAGGATTGTTGAAGTCCCCCTTCGATGATCGGACGCAAGTGCGCGACGACACGAGCGTCGCGCGGATCGAGGCGAGTGCTAGGGTGCCCTCCCCTCTCGTGAGGGGGTCAACCAAGGATCGATTCGAGGGAGCGATGGCAAGGGTCGTCGTAGGAATGAGCGGCGGCGTCGATTCGAGCGCCACGGCCGCGATGCTGGCGGAGGCCGGACACGAGGTGATCGGCGTGACGCTGCACCTCTGGGACTATCAACGTGAAGGACACGCGGGGCGCTGCTGCGCTCCCGAGGACCAGTACGACGCCAAGCGTGTTTGCGATCAGCTCGGCATCGCCCACTACACCTTCGATCGGCGCGAGCTCTTTCGCGAGCGCGTGGTCGATCCCTTCGTGAAGGACTACGGCGAGGGTCGAACGCCCAGCCCGTGCGTGCGCTGCAACGAGCACGTGAAGCTCGGTCCGCTCTGGACGCTCGCGCAGCGGCTCGGCGCAGAGCACGTCGCGACGGGGCACTACGCGAGGGTGCGACGCGAGCGAGACGAGGTCGTGCTCGAGCGGGCAGTCGACCTCGATCGAGACCAGAGCTACTTCCTGTGGATCGCGCCGCGCGAAGCGCTCGAGCGGCTGTTGCTTCCGCTCGGAGGGCGGCGCAAGCCGGACGTTCGCGCCTATATGGCTGAGCGCGGGATCGTGAGCGCGCAGAAGCCCGACTCGACGGATCTGTGCTTCGTCGAAGGGCAGGACTACACCGAATGGGTCGAGTCGCACGGCGTCGCGCGACTGCCAGGGACCATCGAGACCCCAGACGGCACCGTCGTGGGCTCACACGACGGCGTCCATCGCTTCACCGTTGGTCAACGCCGCGGCATCGCCGGCTGGGACGGAAAAGCACGGTACGTGCTTCGCGTCGTCGCCGATCGCGGGGCGGTCATCGTGGGAACCACCGATGAGGCCTCGGCTCGCACAGTCACAGTGCGGGAGGTTCGCTGGTTGACCGCGACGCCTCCGAGTCGGGCCGAGGTGAAGCTTCGCTATCGACACGCGGGGGTCGGATGCTCGATCGCCGCCTCGGGCGACGAGGCCGTGCTCGAGCTCGATTCGCCCCAGCGCGGGGCCGCGCCGGGTCAGGCCGCGGTGTTCTACGTTGGCGATAGAGTCGTCGGCGGCGGCTTCATCGTGTAGAAACGTTGGAGACATGGCAGCGCTCGTCGCGTTCGTGACGGATTTTGGGCTCGCGGATAGCTACGTAATGGAGATGCGAGCCGCGGTGCTCGCGCGCGTTCCGTCAGCCCGGCTCTTGGATGTGACCCACGAGGTCAAGCCGTTCGACCGCGTTCACGCCGCGCTCATGGCAGAACGAGCGCTGTGGGTGCTCCCTCGCGGGGCCGCGCTCGTTGTCGTGGTCGACCCCGGCGTCGGAACGCGACGGCGACGGATCTTCGCCGAGCGAGAGGGCCGTTGGCTCGTGGGTCCAGACAACGGCGTCCTTCCGATTCGACGCGATCGCGATCGTGTCTGGACGCTGCGCGAAGAGCTGCTCGTCGCCGACCCGAGCGTGACGACCTTCGACGGACGCGAACGCTTCGCGCCCATCGCAGCGCTTCTGGCCGCAGGACTGCACCCTGACCTCGCAGGCCGACGCGACGAGCTCGAGACCGAATGCGTGCTTCCGGCCGACGCCGACTGGGTGAAGAAAGGCCGCGTCCACACGGCCAGGGGCGAGGTCATCACCGTCGACCGCTACGGCAACGCCATCACGTCGGTGCGACCGATCGAGGGAGAGCTTCGCGTGATTTCGCCCGCTCGCTTCGCCGGTCCTGTTCGCGGCGCGTACGGTGAGGTCGATCGAGGACAAGGGCTCGGGCTCGTCGGCTCGTCGGGGCGCATCGAGCTGTGCGTTCGCGAAGGATCGAGCGGGTTGAAGCCCGGCGACGCCGTGGAGGTCGCATGCGACGGTTGATCCCCATCGCCGTGATCGCGTTCAGCGTCGGCGTCGGCGTCGCGGCCTGCGTCGGAGCGGGCGAAGGGCTCGCGACGGGATCGGCGAGGGTTCCGCTCTGTCGCATCAATTTCGCGGACACTGGCGCGTCGCCCAACCCCTTTCGAATGCCGCTCAACTTCTTCTCTGCAGAGCGAAGCGGAAAGATCCTGGACATCCGCGCGCAGTACGGCGGAGCGGTCGCTGAGTACACGGATCACCTCTACTTTCGCATCGACGACACCGTCGCGCTCGCGCAGCGCATCGCCAACTCGACGGAGCTCGACGCGACCGGCCAGCGAGTCTATCGAGCGCAGGTCGGGCCAGCCGGCGCGGCCGACGTGCTGGTGCACGGTTTTCTCGCGTTTCGCTGGTCGTGCGGCCGAACGAAGACCACGCGACTCGGCTACAATATTTCACTGCCAATCGTGCGAGGGACCATGGAGTTTCGCTCCGTCGATAACGGAGGAATCTCTCCGCCGCGCTGGTTCGACCCGCCGGCGACGCCGACGGACGTGTCGGCGTTCGATCTCGAGTTCGAAGACTCGCGACCGGTCGGAGATCAGCCTCCGACGAATCCTCCGCTCTCGAGCTTCACTCCGCCGATCCTGCCCTCCGATCCGACAGGGCGCGCGCGACTCACGGGCTATTTTCGGTTTCAGTTCGACCAGGCCTTGCCCGCACAAGGGTTTCCCGGCCCATGACCGCAGCCTCGTGGATCGATGTGTCGATCGAGCGGCTCGCGGAGTCCGGCGAGGGCGTCGGCTTCGACAAGAGCGGCATCGTCCTTGTGCGCGGCGCGATGCCGGGCGATCAAGTCCGCGTGAAACTCGCGAAGAAATCCCGCGTCGCCGAGGCGGTCGATTGGGTCGAGCTCGCGACAGATCGGCTGATCCCTCGCTGTGCCGTCGCTGATCGCTGCGGCGGCTGCACGTGGCAGCACGTACCGCCGCAGCTGCAGGCCGGCGCGGTGCTCGAGGCCGCGCGAAGAGCGCTCCCGAAGCCGCTGCGCGAGCTCGAGATCCAGTGGCACCCCAGCGAGGCGCAGTACGGCTATCGAACGCGCGCCCGCATCGCGTGGAAATTCGCCAGCGGGCAACTGCTGCTCGGCCACCGCGCTGCTTCGAGCAACGACATCGTCGACACCTCCGAGTGTCCGGTGCTCGCGCCTGCTCTGAGCGACGCGCTCGATCCGCTGCGACGAGCGCTCGCGCGCATCGGAGGAAGCGGCGAGGCGTTTCTCGCTGCGGGTAGAGACGGCAAGCCGGTCGTCACGCTGCGCCCAAATCAGCAGCTTTCGGCGGACGGATTCGCCGCGGGGGCCGCGCTGCTCGCGAGCGGCTTCGCGGGCGTCGAGCTCTACGCGCCGGGCGCGACCGCGCCCGCCGTCGACGGCGATCCCAGGCCGGTCGTCCGAGGGTTCGATGACGCGCCGTTGACGCTCGCATCCGAGGGTTTTGCGCAGGCCAACGAGGCGCTCAACCTCGAGCTCGTTCGAACGGTCGTCGAGCGCGCGCGCTGCGAAGGCAAGAAGGTCCTCGAGCTCTTCGCGGGCGCAGGCAACTTCACGATCGCCATCGCGCGCAAGGCCAGAAAGGTGAGCGCGGTCGAGCTCGATGGCCGCGCCGTGAGGGCGATGCAAGACAACCTCGCGGCCCGCGCGATCGACAACGTCGCAGCGCGCGAAGGGCCCTCGGAGATCGCGGCGCGCTCGCATCGGTCTTGGGACGTCGTCGTCCTCGATCCTCCCCGACAAGGCGCGGCGGACGTGATTGCCGCGCTCGTCGAAGAGCCGCCGAAGCGGGTCGTATACGTCTCTTGCGACCCGGCGACGTGCAGCCGAGACGTGCAGCGTCTATTGGGCGCGGGCATGAGCGTCGAGTCGATCGACGCGTTCGAGATGTTTCCGCAGACGCCCCACGTCGAGCTCGTCGTCGCGCTCTCGCGTCGCGGTGGAGCTCGACCGTGAAGCGCAAGATCGAGGATCCGCCGTCACCGCAATCCGACCCACGTTTTCAACGTGAGCGCGTGGAGTTCGCCCTCGTCGTCGGCTGCGAGCGCTGCGTCTATTTCGCGCACGGCGACGGAACGTGCGCCCATCGGTACCCGAACGCCTCGCACAAGCTCGGCGCGTTCGAGCCGGGCGCCGAGCCCGCTGGCAGCTTCTGCAAGGAGTTCGAGCTTGCGTGACGACGCGTTCGCGCGCGCGGTGAGCTTCGTCGAACGACGACGGGTCCTTCGGCCGGGCGAGCGCGTCGTGATCGCGATGGGAGGTGACCTTCGCTCTGCCGCGCTCGCCGCGCTCGTCGCCCGCGCGCGCACGCAGCTGGGGCTCGGCGCGGTCGCCGTCGTGATCGTCCAGCGCCGCGACGGTCTCGACGACGACGAGACCGCCGAATCTGCCCGATTCGCCAGGCAGCTCGGCTTGGAAGTGACCGTGGAGCAGAGCGACGCGCGCGTCGTTCGCGGCGCGCTCGACGCGCTCGTTCGTCGGGGATGGGACCGGCTCGCGCTGGCCGATACGATCGAGGATTGCGCGGCGCGCGTGCTGCGCGAGTGCGTCGAGGGGCGCGCTGTGCGCGGGTTGTGCGCGCGGCGCCGGGACGGAGTCAGCCGGCCGCTGCTCGAGAGCACGCTGCAGGATGCCGAGCAGATCGCGACAGCGTCGGGCTTCGTCGTCTGCAACGTCCCTCCCGAGCTCGCGTCGGTGCCGAGCGACGACGAGCGAGTTCGCGATGGGATCCTGCCTCGAATCCGGGCCGAGTTTCCGTCGGTGGACCGAGCGCTGCTGTCGCTCTCGGGACGTTGCCGGCGCGCGGGGCGCGACGTCTGAGCGAAAATCCGTTGAACTCTCGCGGGGGCAACGGCAACTACCTCGGTGTTCGTTTGGCGGTCGTCCGGCGAAACCCTCCATGGTCCCTCTGTCGGGCGTGATTTTGCACGTTGCGCCTGAGTCGCTCCTGCCCCAGGGTCCTGTCGTCACGGCGCGCTACAGCGGGCCGTGCCGTGCTCGACAGCGGATTTCTGCGCGGTAGTCCCTCGCGACGTCGCGACCATTGCGGTAGGCAACGTTTCGTGAAGCGTCGATCGCGCACCCTTTCTGCGTGAGAGTCTCGAGGAAGCCGTGAAGCAGTCGCACCGGATGTTGTTGTTGTGGATCTTCTTGATCCTGATGTTTCTCGGGGTCTACGCGATGTTCAGCGCGGCCCCGAGCGCGCCGCCCGTCGCCTTCAGCGAGTTCGTCGCCGACGTGCGGCAGGGTCGCGTCACCGAGGTGAAGATCAAAGAGCGCGACGTGGTCTATACGCGTCGCGCTCAGCCCGGCGCGCAGCCGGAGGACCGCTCGACGCACGGGCCCATCGAAGAATGGGCCATGCAAAAAGAGCTCATCGACCGCAACGTCACGGTGCACAACGAGAAGGACGACGGCGGCTCTGCGGCGCCCATCATCGTGGCGATCGCGCTTCCGAGCTTGATCATGTTCGCGATGTTGCTGTTCTTCATGAGGCAGATGCAGTCGTCGGGCGGCAGGGCGATGACCTTCGGAAAGTCGAAGGCCAAGCTCGTCAGCGACAGCGCGCAGCGAGTGACCTTCGCGGACGTCGCGGGGATCGACGAGGCCAAGGACGAGGTCGAAGAGATCATCGCGTTCTTGAAGGACCCCAAGAAGTTCAGGCGCCTCGGCGGTCGCATCCCCAAGGGCGTCCTGATGATGGGGCCGCCGGGGACGGGAAAGACCCTCCTCGCGCGAGCGATCGCCGGGGAGGCGGGAGTTCCGTTCTTCAGCATCTCCGGTTCGGACTTCGTCGAGATGTTCGTCGGCGTCGGCGCGAGCCGCGTTCGCGACCTCTTCGAACAAGGCAAGAAGCACGCGCCCTGCATCATCTTTATCGACGAGATCGACGCGGTCGGTCGACACCGCGGCGGGGGCGTGGGCGGCGGTCACGAAGAGCGCGAGCAGACGCTCAACCAGCTCCTGGTCGAGATGGACGGCTTCGACGCAAACGACGGGGTGATCATCATCGCCGCGACCAACCGCGGGGACGTGCTCGACTCGGCCATCCTTCGTCCCGGACGCTTCGACCGACGCATCCACGTCTCGCTCCCCGACGTGAAGGGCCGAGAGCAGATCCTTCGCGTCCACACGCGCAAGGTCCCGTTGGCTCCCGACGTCGAGCTCGGGATCATCGCGCGAGGAACCCCAGGATTCGCCGGCGCAGACCTCGAAAACCTCGTCAACGAAGCGGCGCTCCTGGCGGCGCGGCAAGACAAAGACGCGGTCGCGATGAACGACCTCGAGCTCGCCAAGGACAAGATCATGATGGGCGTCGAGCGAAAGAGCCTCGCGCTCGACCCCGAAGAGAAGCGTCGTACGGCCATCCACGAGGCGGGCCACGCGATCGTGGGCTTCTTTTCGCCAGAGCACGACCCGATCCACAAGGTCACGATCATCCCGCGCGGCCAGGCGCTCGGGCTGACGATGTCCCTGCCCGAGAAGGACATTCGCAACCTGACTCGTCAGCGCGGAATGTCGCGGATCGCCATGGCGATGGGCGGGATGGTCGCCGACGAAGTGATCTCGGGCCGATCGGACTCCGGCGTGGTCTCGGATCTCGAGCAGGCGACCCGCATCGCGCGGGTGATGGTCTGCAAGCTCGGCATGAGCGAGAAGCTCGGCGTCGTGTCCTACGACATGCCCGAGGACGACGACTTCGGAGGGCTTCGCCGTTCGCACAGCGAGGCGACCTCGCAGATCATCGACGAAGAGGTTCGTCGGATCGTCGACGAGGGGCGAAGCACAGCGCGTTCGCTGATCATCGAGCATCGCGCCGCGGTCGAGCGCATGGTCGAGGCGCTCCTCGAGCGCGAGACCCTCGACACGGAAGAGATCAAGGCGTGCGTCGACGGAGTCCCGCTTCCCGAGCGGCAAAAGGTCGAGATCCCGACGTGGAGCGAGCGCCGCGAAAAGGGCCGCGCCGAGAAGACCGCCCCGCGCCCCGCGGTGTTTCCGCCGCGCAAGGGTGAGCCGAGCGAGGGCTGAGCCGTCCGGCTCGCCAGAGCGGCCGCTCGGTCGATTCGGTGGGAAGAAAGAGGCGCGTTCGGGGGGTTTGTGGCGTAGTAGTGCCCGGATGGTTCCCGCTCCCATGGAGCTCGGGGCGCATCGGATCGAGTGGACTCGGCCGGTGCTGCTCGGCGTGCTCAACGTAACCCGCGACAGTTTCAGCGACGGTGGCTCCTATTGGGGCTCGACTGAGGCGATCGCGCACGGGCTCGCGCTCGTGAAAGAGGGAGCGGACATCGTCGACGTCGGGGGCGAGAGCACCCGTCCTGGCGCCGAGCCCGTCGAAGAATCGCGCGAGATCGAGCGGATCGTTCCGGTCATCCGAGCGCTGGTCCGCGAGGGCGCGCTCGTCAGCGTGGACACGACGAAGCCGGCTGTCGCCGCGGCGGCGTTCGACGTCGGCGCGCGGATCCTCAACGACGTCGGGGTCGGCGCGACGATCGACGAGCTCGCGCCCATCGTGGCGCGCTACGCGGCGAGCTACCTGCGAATGCACTCGCGCGGCACGCCGAAGACGATGCGCGCGGACCCGACGTTGCTGGAGTACCAGCCCGACGTCGTCACGGCCGTACGCGACTCGCTCGCTCGTGACGCAGAGCGCATCGCTGCGCTCGGCGTCGCGCGATCCCGAGTCTGGATCGACCCGGGCATCGGCTTCGCGAAGTCCGCTCGCCAGTCAATCGAGCTCATCGCTGGCACAAGCGCCCTCGCGTCGCTCGGCTTCGCGCTGTGCGTCGGGCCCTCACGAAAGAGCTTTATCTCCGCTCCAGAAGCCTTTCCGCCGGCGTGGAGCGGGTTCGCGGAAGAGGCCACAGACAGGCTCGCAGGCACCTGCGCCGCGGTCACCGCCGCGGTGCTCGCCGGAGCGCACGCGGTGCGCGTTCACGACGTACGCGAGGCTCGACAGGCAGCGAGAGTCGCACACGCAATCAAGATCGCGCGCGAGGGGCGCGCGTCATGATCGAGGGGCTGCTGACGCTCTTGCGACCGACCAGCGCGTCCTCGCTCGCGCGGGATCTGCTCGACGTCACGATCGTGGCGTACGCCATCTATCGATTGATGCTGCTGCTCCGCGGCACTCGCGCGGTGCAGGCGAGCGTGGGCCTGGCCCTCGTCGTGCTCGTGTACCTCGTCGCCCACAGGGCAGGGCTCACGACGACGCACACGCTGCTCGACCGCGTGCTCGGGTCGTTCTTTCTCGTCGTGGTGGTGCTCTTTCAGGGCGATTTGCGGCGAGCGCTGATGCGCGTCGGCACGAGGCCTTGGTTCGTGCGCTTTCGCAAGCGCGAGGAGGCCACGGCCCTCGAAGAGGTGATCGAAGCGTGCACGAAGCTCGCGCAAAAGCGCATCGGCGGACTGGTCGTGTTCGAGCGCGACGCGTCGCTCGACGACTTTTTGCAGCAGGGCACCGAGCTCGACGCGAGCGTGACGAGCGAGCTGATCTACACGTTGTTTCTGCCGGCGTACGAAAACCCGCTGCACGACGGGGCGGTGGTGATCCGCAACGCGCGCATCAACAGAGCGGGAGCGATCCTGCCGCTGACCGCAAACCCGTCGCTCGATCGCACGCTCGGTACGCGTCACCGCGCCGCCATCGGGATCACCGAAGAGACCGACGCGGTCGTCGTGATCGTCAGCGAAGAGCGCGGGCAAATCTCGCTGTGCTTCAACGGCAACCTCGTCCGCGGCCTGGACGCAAACTCGCTTCGGCACGCGCTCTACGGGCTCTTCTACCCGAAGCCCCTCGCGGCGCGCTTGCTCGAGGGTCGAGTCGGCAAGAAGCGCGACGAAGATCCCCCGCGCGTGAGCGTCGTGCCCGAGCCGCGCGCGGCGGACAAGGAGTAGCGGAGGGAGCCCATGCCCGACACCAAACCCTCGAAGGTCGCCGCGCTCGTGACGAGCGCCTGGGAGACCACCACGGAGAACGCTGGGCTCAAGGTGACGTCGCTGCTCATCGCGATGGCGCTGTACGGCGTCGTTCGCGGCGCGGGCACAGTCGAGCGCGGGATCGAGGTGAGCCTGCTCGTGCGGCCCCCGCCGCCAGACGTGCGCCGCGTGTTGCTCACGGACTTGCCGAACCGCGTTCGAGTGGTCGTGAAGGGACCGCCGACGTTGGTCAACGCGATCCGGCAAGAGTCCATCGGCGGCGTCGAGGTGAACGCCAGCGACGGACACTCGGTCGTCGCGCGCATCGACCCGGCGACGCTGCAGCTTCCGGCGGGGGTCACGATCTCGAGCGTTCAACCGGCGTCGCTGCAGCTCGCGTGGGAGGATCTCGTCGAGCGGGACGTCCCGGTGCGCGTCGAGACGGTCGGACGCAGCGCGCCTGGGACGCGCACCTCGGCGACGATCGAAGCGATTCCCTCGCGCGTTCACGTGACGGGCCCCGCGCTGTTCGTCGATGGGCTCTCAGCGGTGCGCACCGAAGCGATCGACGTCACGGGCCTCGAGGCCGGGGTGCACACGCGGCGCGTCGCGCTCGAGAGCCCGCGGTCGCGCGTTCACTATGTTGGCGCCAGCAGCGTGCGGGTCGCAATCACGGTCGAGCGCGACCTCACCGAGCGAACGCTCGAACACCTCGAGGTGACGGTCGTGGGTTCGCAGCGAGTGACCTTGCGACCGACGGCGGTGACGATCCGGGTCCGAGGGCTGGCGACGCCGATCACAGCGGTGGATCCCACGCTGATCGTCCCGACCGTCGACGTGAGCGAAGAGGTCGTGACGCGACGCGAAGCGGTGCGCCTGCCGGTGCGAGCTGGGCGCCTTCCGGCGGGCGTCGAGCTGGTCGCGATCGACCCGCCGGAGGTCATCGCGTCGCCGATCGCCCGTTGAGCGTTGCGCGTCGCTCGGCGTGTCATCGTGGTACCACCCTCGGGTCCGAGGACCCATGACACGCACGAAGAAGCCAACCCTCCCAGAAACCCCACGCGAATCGATCCCGCCGCCCGCGCCGAAGCCCATTCGTCGACTGTTCGGTACCGACGGAATCCGCGGCGTCGCCAACGAGCACCCGATGACGCCCGAGGTCGCGATGAAGGTGGGCTCCGCGGTCACGTGGTGGGCTTCGCGCGGCGGACGCGCAGCGCGCATCGTGGTGGGCAAGGACACGAGGCTCTCGGGCTACCTCTTCGAGACCGCGCTCGCCGCGGGAGTGTGCGCGCAGGGCGGCAGGGTGCTGCTCACGGGCCCGCTGCCGACGCCAGCGATCGCGTACATCGTTCAGTCCATGCGCGCGGACGCGGGCGTTGTGATCTCGGCTTCGCACAACCCGTTCATGGACAACGGGATCAAGCTGTTCGGCTCGGACGGCTTCAAGCTCCCGGACGAGGCCGAGGCCGAGATCGAGTCGCTCATGGAGGACCCGCGACTCGTTCACGCGCGAAAGCGCGACGGCGGCGTCGGTCGAGCGCAGAAGATCGAGGACTCGCGCGGGCGGTACGTGACCTATGTGAAGAGCACCTTTCCGCGGTCGCTCAGGCTCGACGGGCTTCGCGTGGTCGTCGACGGCGCGCACGGCGCTGCGTTTCGCGTGGCGCCAGCGGTGTTCGAAGAGCTCGGCGCGACCGTCACGTCGATCGGCGTCAAGCCCAACGGAAAGAACATCAACGACAACGTCGGCGCGCTGCACCCCGAGCACGTCGCGCGGTACGTCAAAGAGAAGGGCGCGGACATCGGCATCGCCCTCGACGGCGACGCCGACCGGCTCATCGTCGTCGACGAGCGAGGCGAGGTGGTCGACGGCGACACGATTATGGCCATGGTCGCCGAGCGATTGATCGCCGAGCGTAGCTTGCTGAAGAACACCGTCGTCGCGACGGTGATGTCGAACCTGGGTCTCGAACGAGCGCTCGCCGAGCGAGGCGCGAAGCTTCTGCGAACGGCGGTGGGCGATCGCTATGTCGTCGAGGCCATGCGATCGGGCGGCTACAACTTCGGCGGTGAGCAGTCGGGGCACCTGTTGTTTCTCGATCACGCCACGACGGGCGACGGGCTGATCGCCGCGCTGCAAGTGGTGGCGATCCTGGTGCGCGAAGCGCGTCCGCTCAGCGAAATTGCTTCGCGAGCGATGACTCGCGTCCCGCAGGTGCTCGTCAACGTGAAGCTCTCGGCGCGCCGCGAGCTCAGCGAAATGGCGCACGCGCAGCGAGCGATCCGCGACGGCGAGAAGAAGCTCGGCAAGGAGGGCAGGGTGCTCGTTCGATGGAGCGGCACGGAGCCCAAGCTGCGCGTCATGGTCGAGGGGCCGCGCGAAGAGACGATCCAGCGCATCGCCGACGCGATCGCGGAAGCAGCCAAGCGCGACGTCTAAACGGCCGCTCCTTCGATCGACGCATTTTTCTCAGTGGACTCGGCGGTTCGACTCGAGTTCGACCACGCCGACGCTCGACTCATTTCTACGACGCCCGATTGTGGCGTGGTTCAGGGACGACCGCCTTGCCGAGGCGCTAGAGAATAAAGTCCGTCGACAGGAAGGCGCTCTTTCGCGACGCGACGATGTCTTGCACGAGCTGCTTGTTCGACTCGGTGGCCTGACAGGCGACCACCGAGCGGATCGAGAACTGGCGGAGGGCGTCGGTGACCGAGAGCGTCCCCTCGGCGCTGTCCTTGCGGCCCGTAAAGGGAAAGGAGTCGGGACCGCGACGGCACTGCGAGTTGATGTTGATGCGGCACACCTGGTTGACCAACGCGTCGACGAGAAACGCGATTCGATCTCGATCGCGACCGAACAGGGCGATCTGCTGCCCATAGTTGCTCTCGCGCATGAACGCGTCGATCTCGCGCTCGTCGTCGTAGACCGCGACGGGGACGATCGGGCCGAACTGCTCTTCGTGATAGAGCCGCATCGACGGCGTGACGGGGTACACGACCGCAGGTCGATAGAACGTCGCGAACGAGCGATCGCCGCGGTTGGCGACCTTCGCTCCCTTTGCGACGGCGTCATCGACCAGCGCCGCGAGCGTCGCGCACTTGTTGGGCTCGGGCAGGGGCGTGAGCGTGACGCCTGGCTCCCAGGGCATTCCTGCGCGGAGCGCGTCGACCGCAGCCGACAGGCGCGAGACGAAGTCGTCGGCGATCGAGCGATGGACGAACACGAGCTTGATCGCCGTGCATCGTTGACCGTTGAACGACAACGCGCCGTTGACGCACTCGCGTACGGCGAGGTCTAGGTCGGCGTCCGGCAGGACGACCGCGGGATTCTTCGCTTCGAGGCCTGTGACGGTGCGGAGGCGATTGGGCTTGGGATGTTGCCGCGTGAGGATGTTCGCGACCCGAGAGGTTCCGATGAACGCTAGGACGTCGATCTGGCCCGAGCTCATCATGGGGCCGACGACGGTCGCGCCGTCTCCGTTGACGACGTTGACCGCGCCGCGCGGAAAGCACTCGGCCATCGCGCGAAGCAGCGGCATGTGCGAGAGCGCACCGAAGCGCGGCAGCTTCGAGACGATCGTGTTGCCCATGATGAGCGCGGGGATGAGCGTCGTGTACGTCTCGTTGAGGGGGTAGTTGAAGGGGCCCATGCAGAGCACCACGCCGAGGGGCGAGCGGCGAATTTGCCCGATGAATCCCTCGGCGAGCTGAAACCGCGCCGAGGTCCGATCGACCTCTTTGACCGCCTCGATCGTGTCTTGCGTGTATTGAACGGTGCGGTCGAACTCGCTCTCGGCGTCCTTGCGCGTCTTGCCGATCTCCCACATGAGCAGGCGAACGACGGACTCGCGTTCGCCGCGCATGCGTTCGTTGAACTTGCTCAGCGCAGCGAGACGATCGGCGACGCGACTCGACGGCCACGCTCCGCGACCGTGATCCCACGCTCCGACGGCCGCGGCGAGGGCGGCTCGAGCCGCGGTCTCGTCGAGCTTCGCGGTTCGGCCGACGATCACCTGCTCCGTCGCTCCATCGGCGGTCGCGAAACAAACCGGTGAGCGAACGTCTTCGAGCGCTCCCTCCCACCGTCGAACCTCGCCATCGACGAGATAAAGACCGTCCCACTTGCCGTGCTCTGCGACGGCGAGGGCCGCGCCTTCGGGAACTTCGTTCGCTTTGGGAAAGCTGATGACGCTTCGATCGGTCTCCATGCGCCGATCCTACGCCACGCGTCGCGCCGTGCGTTCGCGCCGTTGCGCGTTGCTTCAGCCGCTGCGGGTCTTCAGCATCTTGCGCACGGGTCGCCGCGCGCTCTGTCGGCCGCCGCTTCCGTGACCGACGCGGAGGACGACCTGCACGATCCGACCTTCGAGCAGGCCATCGAGCGCAGCCCGCGTGCTGCTGACCTCGACGACCTGCGAGAGGTAGCTCGACGACAGCTCTTCGTCGGTGACGCCCAAGAGCAGCGCAGAGAGCGCTTCACCAGCGCGAACCCAGTCCATGGGGGTGTCGCGTTCGGTGCTGAGCATCACGATGCAAGGTGAGCCTTCGAGGATGAGCGCGCGGTCGCGCGCCGCTTCGCCGTCGCCGCGGTCGAACGTCCGCACGATCCACGGCTCGATGAACCCGCGAATGCCCTCGATGGTGATCCCGTCCTCTGCCTGAGCGATCCCCGATCGAAGCCAGTGCGCCAGCTCGTCGCGAAACAACGGATCCTCTTGCTGCACTCGATCGGCGACGGCCACGAGGTCCGCCACCATTGCGCGCTCGTCTTCGCGCTCGAGCACGTGAAGCCTCGCGCCCTCGTTGGAGACCATCTTCGCGAGACGATCGAGCACGGTCGTTGACAGCGCGCCTCGCTGGAAGACGCTGTTGTCTGTATGCCGCTCTTGAATCGCGTGCTCCAGCGCGAGGGCTTCTTCCGTGATGGGGATCGACTCGCCGAGGGTGACCCGCGCGACAAAGAGCGGCTGGGCGGGATCGGGGAGGCGCTCGATGCGACATGCCCGACCGCGGGCCGCGAGCGCGACGCGAACGTGGTGCAGGACGGTGCCGCACGAGATAAAGAGCTCGCGGTTGGTCGGATCCGCGATGCCAAGGGCGCGATCGGTGTCCGCAAACAGCGTGATCGCCGCCGGATCGTCCTCGATGCCGAAGATCCACGGCTGCGTATTGTGCGTTGAAGGTGCACGGATCGCGCTGTCGAGCGCGGCGAGCATCGTCTCTCTCACGCTCGGCTTGCGGGCTTCGTGCCTGGGTTCTTCGCGCGTATCTCGCTGGTCGAGGCTCATCGTTGTTGCTCCTGCGCGAGGACTCTTCAACAACAATGCCAACCCCCGAGAGCCCCATCCCGATCCCGTGGAAGCGTTGCATACGTGCGTCTAGCACGCACAGGATGCCCGCTATCTTCGGCCGTGCGCGAAGGCGAGGGCGGTCTCGACGTCCTCGCGCGAGCCGATGAAGAGAGGAGTGCGCTCGTGCAGCTCCTTCGGCTGGATGTCGAGGATGCGTCGCTCGCCGTCGCTCGCCGCGCCGCCGGCGGCTTCGGCGATGAACGCCAGGGGCGCGGCCTCGTAGAGCAGTCGCAGCTTGCCCTGAGGCGACTTGCTGTCCGCGGGATACGCGAACACGCCGCCCTTCAAGAGCGTTCGGTGAAAGTCCGCGACGAGCGAGCCGACGTAGCGAGCTCCGTACGGTCGACCGCTGCTCTTTTCGTCTTCTTTGAGCCAGTCGACCCAGGCGCGAAGGCCGTCGGTCCAGCGCGAGTAGTTGCCCTCGTTGAGCGAGTAGGTCCCGCCCTTGTGTGGCACGCGGATGTTCTCGTGTGAGAGAAAGAACTCGCCCGCGCTCGGGTCATAGGTGAAGCCGTGAACGCCGTCGCCGGTCGTGTACACGAGCATCGTGCTCGATCCGTACAAGATGTACCCCGCGGCGACCTGGGTGCTGCCGCGCTGCAAGCAGTCCGCGAGCTGACCGGCGCGTCCCATGGTGACGCGGCGGTGGATGCTGAAGATCGTTCCGATCGTGACGCCCACGTCGATGTTGGAGCTGCCGTCGAGCGGATCGAAGAGCAGGACGTATTTCCCCATGGGAAATCGCTCGGGAATCTTGATGACGTCGTCTTCTTCCTCGCTCGCCATCAAGCACAGGTGCCCGCCCGCCTCGCACGAGCGAATCATGACGATGTTCGCGAACTCGTCGAGCTTCTGGACCCCCTGTCAGGCCGAGCATGCCCGCGAGGCCCGCCTGGCGAACGCGCGCGTTGATGAGCTTTCCAGCGAGTGAAATCTGCTGAAATAGCCCGCTGAAGTCTCCGGTCGCGCCGGGCGTCTGCCGCTGGCGCTCGAGGATGTGACGCTCGAGCGTCGTTCCCGGCATCGCGCCGGACGGTGGCGGCCCCCACGAGTGGACGATGGACATGTGCGATCAGCTCCTTGGGTGATGGCGGCGTTTGTACACCGGACCGAAGAGCCCGCGCGCGTCTCTGGTGGCGCCGTTACCTATCGCTTGTTGGTCTTGGACTCTCGCTTGTCACGGAGGCGAAGGACCTTCTGGTGTCGCTTCTGGGTGAGCTCGGGCGTGGGTCGGCGGCCCGGAAGCGGCGGCTGCGAGTTGTGGTGCTCGATTTCGACGTTGGCGTTCAACCCGAGCTCGAACACGGTCACCTCGCGCTTTCCGCGGTCACCGATGCGAAGGGGCATCACGGCCGCGCCGACGCCCGCGCCGACGTAGACCGCGCCTCGGCCGAGCTCCCGAGAGCGCGAGCCATAGAGCCCGTGCACGTACTTGTGCCCCGCGACGCGCCCGATCGCGAGCTCGTGGAGCTTCGCGACGGTGATCTGTCCTGCGTGCGTATGGCCCGAGAGCACGAGCGGAACGCCGTAGTTCCACAAGCCGTCGGCCTCTTCGGCGATGTGCGAAAGCCCGAGGCTCGGCAGGTGCGGGTCGAGCATCTTGCGCGCGCGCTCTCGGTCGGCGTGGCCCGTGTAGGCGTCGTCGAGCCCGAGGATCTGCAGTCGTTGACCGCGCACCGTGACGGTCGTCACTGCGTTGTCGAGCACTTCGGCGCCCGCGCGCAGCAAGCTCGAGCGGACCTCGGCGCCGCCCGACCAGTGGTCGTGGTTTCCGAGCACGGCGAAGACGGGGGCGCGGATCTCGCTGATCACCGCGCGGAGCGCGTCGAGAAACTTCTGCGAGTGGCACACGAAATCGCCGGTGATCGCCACGAAGTCGGGCTTGGCAGCGTTGGCGAGCTCGACGGCGGCCATCTGCGCTTCCATCGGCGTCACGCGCCCGACGTGCATGTCCGTCAGGTGCACGACGCGAACGTGGTCGAGCGAGTCGTGGTAGGCGTCCGGGCCTTCGAACGTCCGGACGGCGAACTTTTCACGGTGCTTGTGGTTGGGACCGAGGGGGACTCCAGCGAACACGGGCCTGGAGTATACCGAACGTGGACCGCCGCGCCCGTTCGATGCGCGAAAGAGGAAGAGAGACCGGGAGAATGAGCGCGCCAGATCTGCTGATATCCTGCCATTAGACGACACCCGCGCACGATGCGGGCGGCGGGATTCGAACCCGCATCTTCGGATGAATAGTCGGATGAAATCCAGCGCTGTACTGCCCGGAGAACTGAAACCTGGAGGAGTGGCGAGGCGGCGAACGCTGACAGTGACACTGTCATCATCTCGAAAAGAGAAGCAGTCCGCCTCTGTACTGCCAGGCGATGAATGAATGATCGGCGAGAGCAGAGTCGCAGCGACAACAGCGTTCCGGGTTTACAAAACCCGTGCTCGAGAGATGAACGTCGATGCTGTACTTCTCGCCAGAGAGCGATGTGAGTCCCGAGAAGAGTCGCGTCGAGCTGGAGCCACGATCCAGTGTCGAAGGACGCCGACGCCGTACTGCGGGACAGAGCCGTGCTGTGCCGCGGCGCTGGTCGAAGCGAAGCGAGGAGGGTCGCGGCGGGCTTGTTTTACGCGCTCTACCGTTGAGCTACGCGGCCATCGGTGATTGCCGCGACAGGATTCGAACCTGCTACCTCGTGCTTTTCAGGCGATGAAACCCGCTGCCGTACTACGCTTCGCTTCGATCAGCGTCGCGATCGAAGCGAGGGAATGAACCATCGAGAGAAAGAGCGCGCCAGTCCGCGGTGTTCTACCATATTGAACTACTCCCTCGCGGGAGGCGGGATTCGAACCCGCGACATCCGGAGCCAAGGTCGAAGGAAGCCAGCGCTGTACTTCTCGGTGAAGCTCGCGCGCTGGCGCTCTTCGAAACGTGGAGAGAAAAGGCGCTGCAGGCTTTTTTTAACGCGCTCTATCCAACTGAGCTACGCGGCCGTCGTAGTGGCCGCGGCAGGACTCGAACCTGCGACCTCGCGCTTGGAATGCGATGAAACCCGCTGCTGTACTTCTCTACGCTTCGAAGAGCGCCAGCGCAAAAAATAGGGGACAACCCCAGAGTGACGAAATACTCGATGCATCGCACGCGATCACGCGCGAGCGATCGGCGGAGGGTGCCGGAGTCGAACCGACTGCGCCGATTTTTTCTCGGCGTCCCAGTTTAGCAGAATGGTGTGCAGACCGCGATGCACATACCCTCCAGAGAACATGATGTCGGCGCCGCCTTCCGTTGGCGAAACGCAACGCGAGGATCTCGGGATATTTCCCAGGAGATGGCTCGTGGCGTTTCTTCCTTCCAACGGGGCGTCGCGATCGGTGCGCGAGGCGATGGCCCCCGCGACCGCGAGATAGGCGGGCCGCGCGCGGACGGGAGGAGATGCGCGCGACCCTGAGGAAGCAATGACTCCGACGGGACTCGAACCCGTATTTCCTGGGTGAAAACCAGAGCGCCTGACCTTTAGCAGACGGAGCCGTGACAGTGATCCTGGGGGGAGTCGAACCCTCCATTTGCTGATCGAGATTCAGCGCGCCTACCGTTAGCAGACAGGACCGTCGAAGTTGCGGAGAGAGGGAGATTCGAACTCCCACGACGGCTCATCGCCGCCGCACGGTTTTCGGGACCGCTACCTGCACCCATAGGAGAGTCTCTCCAGAGAATCATGGCGGTTACGACGGGGATCGAACCCGCTCACACACGGTTGACAACCGTGCCGCTCAACCAAGCTCGCGCTCGTAACCATTGGTGTCGTATCGCCGAGCGCCCCCTCCGATTCGAACTGAGTCGATTCGAGAGGGGCGCTCGAGCAGCGGTCAGCTCGCCTCGGGGAGGTAGCCCTTCCACGAGTCGTGCTGCGCGTCTTCTGCCTGGACCGCGGCCATGTACGACGGTCGAACCGGCGGTCGGGCCAGCGCGAGGCCAGCCTCAGCCGGGGTTCGGTCCGCCTTCTCGCGGTTGCAGTCCGTGCAGGCAGTCACGATGTTCGTCCACTCAGTGAGCCCGCCGCGCGAACGCGGAAGCACGTGGTCGAACGTCAGTCGAGAGGCGCCCGGCCGCGCGCCGCAGTACTGGCAGGTGAACTCGTCACGTCGGTACACGTTGCCTCGGCAGAACTTCACGCCCTTGTGGGCGCTGCCCCGTCGAGACCTCCGCAGACGCACCACGGACGGGAGCTCCATCGAGTGCGACGCCGAGCGGATCTCGTCGTCGTACGCCTCGAGCAGCTCGGCCTTTCCGAGGACGATGAGCGTGACGGCCCGTTGCCACGGGATGACCTTCACGGGCTCGAAGCCCGCGTTCAGCAGCAGCGTCGCGATCATGGGAACCTCACTTCGATATCTTCATCGGACTTCTCTGGACTACTCCGCTCTACCCTCGCGCGCGACACCATTGTCAGCAAGTCCGCGAAGGCAGTTTGGTTGATTGTGAAGGGGATAGTGCACCGAGCGGGAGTCGAACCCGCAAAGCCTGGACTCTCATTCCAGTGTGTCTTCCGTTTCACCACCGGTGCTTTATTTCCGACTCGCGGACGGCGCGGCGTCGCCGCTTTGCGGCTCCTTCCCTCCGCGCCTGCGAGTCGAGGGGCTCTTCATCGTTTGAAGCTGTGGTACTGTCCGCCCGCTCGTCGAGTGGACGAGAGCCAGAAGAGGGTGTCCTCGCGCTCACGACTGTCCCCGGTGAGGGGGCGGCCGTAGTTCCCAGGTCGGTGATGCGGTACGGGTTCCCCGCCGTACGCATGTCCGATCCGCGAGCTCTTCTGACTTCGGTGCACCGAGCGGGAGTCGAACCCGCAACATCTCTCGAGTCTGAGTCGAGCGCCTTTACCAGTTTGACCACCGGTGCAGCTTTCGTCTCCGACGAGAG
>LNEO01000054.1 GCA_001465015.1 Deltaproteobacteria bacterium Ga0077539
GGGGCTCTGAGCACGCCGCCGTGACGAAGCTGGTAGTCGATCGCGAGCGTGACGGCGAGCCGCTCGCGGATGCTGCTCTTCACTTCGTCAGTGAGGGTCTTTCGGAGCGGCGCGATCCACGCGCCGTCGACGCGAAGCGCTGAGCACTGCGCTTTCTCGAGGAGGGATGCCACCGCTGCTTCGAGGTCGGACGAGGGGCGACTACAACGAAGCGCTGCCGGACGGGCTGCCGATCGCGACCGGCGTGATCGAGGGAGCGTACCGCTACGTTGTGAAGGACCGCATGGAGCGCACCGGGAGCCGCTGGAGCCTGGCCGGAGCCGAAGCGATCTTGCAGCTACGCGCGCTGTGGGCGAGCGGGGACTGGGAGGCGTGTGTGCAGTTCCATTGCGCACGCGAGGCCGAGCGCGCTCGACGCCCGCGACGGGACACCGGCAAGGCGCGCGCAGCGTGAGATCGCGTCTCTTGTGTTGTATGGGAGTAGATGCACCCAATTCGATTCGATCGCCTTCGACCCTGGCCGGTGCAGAGGTGTAGACTCTCCGCGGCAGCGTGGATGGCGGAGACTTCGACCAGCTGTTTCGTGAAATCTGCGCGACGGGTAGCTCACGCTCGCACCCTCGGTTGGTCGCGTTGTTCGAGATGTTCGTGGTGTTGGCGCGCCCGATTTTTCGATCCCAGCCGCTGCCGTCAACCATCGAAGAAGATGACGTGCTCGATGCAGTGTTCATCAAGCTGATCGATCGAATGGACGGCGCACTTGTGCAGGACAGAGACGGAGGGGAGCTTCGCTCTCCTGCCGCGTATGCGCGAGCTGCGATTCGCAACGCGGTCGTCGATCACCTGCGCGAGCACCAGCGGCACGCTCGCCGACGCGCGAGCGATGACGAACTCGCGACGATCGCCGATCCGTCGAGCGTTGAGCGCGCCAGCCTGGCGCGCGAGGAGCTGCAAGCGTTGCAGGACATCGTTCTTCGAGAGTGGACCCCGCTCTACAGCGACGCATTCTTTTTGCGCGTCGTGTGCGGCGAGCCCTACGAACGCATCGCCGAGCTTCAGCAGACAACGACGAACAACGTTCAGCAGCGCGTGTCACGCGTGCTCAAGTTCTTGCGCCAACAACTGCGATCGGAGCCTACGAAATCATGAGCGAATCCAGCGACGCCGAGGCGTTGAGCGCGCTCGTCGGAGCAGCGTCGCTCTCGGTTGACGAGCAGGCGAGGGCGATCGCGTTGTTCGGAGCGCTGACCCGGCGCCGTGTTGCGCTGCCTCCGGCGGCGCGACCGATCCGTCGATGGCGGCTAACCGAAGAGCGACTGCGCTCAGTGTGCGCCGTCGCGCGATCGTGGGGCACGAGTACCGCGCAAGCCCGAGATCATTTGCAAAGCTTCGTTGACGCAATGATGCTGATTCTTGTCCGCTCCAACGCAGAGTTGCTGAGCAGCGAGCCGTGGAGCGAATTTGTTCGTTCATTCGCTGCCACCGCTGAGCTGGCGGAACGACCCGTCGGCGACGAGGCGTTCGAAACCGTGCCTTCGCGGCTCTTGAACGCGTTGCCGTCGGACGCATGGGTGCAGAGTCTCGTGGCGACGGGGAGAGATCTCGAGCGACTCCCTTCAATGCTCGATGGCTCTCGCACACTGAGCGGTGTCCTCGATGCGTTGATCATTAAGCGCCTGCGGGACGGGGCGCCGGTAGCGCTGACTGTGATCGCTGCGCTCGCAGCACATAGCGGTGCCTCTGCGGCTCGTCTGCCGATCCGTCCCTCGGCTCGGTGGGCGGCCGAGAGCGGTCCGCAACACCGACGGTCGCTGTCGCTCGGTCGCCTCGCGCCGTTCGAGGTCGACGCCCGACTGGTCTACGATCGCGCGAGTATCGAGCTGCGGCTGCTCGCCGCGCCCTCGGTGATCACACATGCGCGCTTCGGTGAGATCGAGCGTCGCTCAGCCTCGGGGCCCGGGCCGGGGCCGAACGAGACATGGAGCCTCGTGGGAGAGTGGCCGCTCGGTCCGAAGATGTTGGTCGTCGCGACAGCGACCGGAGAGTTCGCGGTCAGCATCGCGCTCGATGTCGAGGAAGAATGAGCGCCGCGCAGCGACGACTCTCCGCGATCGTGACCCAGTTGATCAGCCTCCGCCGCGGCGAGGGCCTGGACATGCTCGACGAGTGTATCGAGTTGCTGCGCGACGAGCCGCAGGTCGACGCTGTTTTGTTCGCGCGAGCATGCAGCGCGCTGCGCGCCCACGGGTTCGAGCGCGAAGAGCTGCCTTCGTATCGACCGTTGAGACTCGAGCCGGGTGAGGCGCTCGTGTTGCTCGTCCGCGACAACGTTGGGACGACAGCGATCCTTCGCGCGCGCGCTGGGCACGGTCGGGTCCCGACGGAGTGCGAGGCTCCGAGAAGCGCCCTCGACGCTGTGATCGCGTTTCGCAGGACGCTCGCAGCGCAGCGTCGCAGCGCGCTCTGCGACGAGCTGTCGCTGGTGTCTGGGTTCGAGATCGACCTGCTCGCTGCGGAGCTCTGCGAAATCGAAGGAGACTCACTGGGTCTCGCGGCGGTGGCTGCAGCGGTGTCCTTGTGCCTTCGGCGACCCATCGCCTCCGGTGTCGCGTGCGCGGCGGCGGTTACGGAAGCGCGAGAGCTCGCTCCGGTTCGCTCGATCGACAGCAAGATCATAGCGTTGCGCGCCGAGTGGCCCGAGGTTCAACGGGTGATCGTCGCGGAGTCACAGCCCGCTTTCGACGGCCGGGGGCTGCAGATCGTCCGAGCGTCTTACGCGGCCGCCGCCCTGCGAATATTGGGCCTCCCCGTCAGTTCGAGCAGCGCTGCGAAGGTTCTTCTGACGTTGTTCGCGGCGCTCATCGCGACGCGCGTCGCGAGCTTCAAAGGTGGTGCGGCTGATCATGATCTCGAGCGATTCTCGCAGCGAGCAAGCGCTGCGCCGAGCGCGCCGGCTGCGTCGCGCGATGTCCGCTCGCTCGTCACGATCGCGCCAGCCATGCCTGCGGTCGATCGGTCATCTTCGGCAGTGCGGCGAACGATCGCATCGAACCCGGCGCGAGGTCGACGAACGGAGGCTGCGTCGGTCGAGGTCCGAGTGGCCAGTCGTGATGCAGGAGTCGCCCCCCTTGCCACCGCGAACCAAGCTCCGCTACTTCATCCGTAATGGGCTCGAGGCTGAGGGCGACGGTTTTCGGCGCGGCGCTGTGCGCGACGTCGACGCGTAGCGCGGCGCAGGCGCAAACTCCCGCGGAGCGCGCGTTCGAGCTTCGTGTGATCGGGCGCGTCGACGAGGCGCTGTCGATCATGGAGGACGCCTACCGAACGGATCCGAGCCCCGCGAACGCGGGCCAGCTCGCCGCGCTCTACCAAGCCCACGGCGACTGGGTCGAAGCAGAAGAGCACTACCAGCGCGCGCTGGCGGCGAGCGCGGACCCCTGGATCGTCTCGCGCCGCAGCGAGCTCGAGCGAGGGCTCAGCGTGGTCGCTGCCGAGCTGGCTACGCTCTGGATCGACTGCGAACAAGAAGGGGCTGTCCTACGGATCAACGGACAGATTCGGGCGCGGCGGGCGTTCGGCGTTCCGTTGCGGGTTCGCGCGGGAGAGCTGGTGTTCAGCGTCGAGGCGCCCGGCAGGGTGTCCGTGCAGCGATCGCTTCGCGTGATGCCGGGAAGCACCTATCGAGAGCCGATTCGGCTCGTATCTGTTTTGGCTGCGCGCGAGGCGATCCCCATTCGAATGAACCTGACCGCTCACCAGAGCGCCGAGGCGCGAATCGATGTGCGCTCCGCGCTCGGGCTCTCGCTGATCGTGACGGGAGGCATCGTCCTGGGGACGTCGGTCGTTGGCTTCGTGCTCCGCGAGGACGCTGCGGTTCGATACAATCGTATGGGGTGTCCGCCACCCACGTCCGTGGCTCTCTCTCCCGATTGCGCTGGGTTGGCGGCGGGGGAGAGCACTTGGGGGGCGCTTCGGTGGGTCTTTCTTGGCGCGGGTGCGGGGTTGATCGCGGGAGGGACTGGGCTGATGCTCTGGTCCACGCACACCGCGCCGCGCCGTGCTGCGCGATCGTGCGGAGTGGCCTTTGGACCCACAGGGGGACATGCGCGATGCCAATGGGCTTTCTGAGTTTCTGTCGGACCAATAGGCGAATTCTCGCTGCAACACACGTGCTGTCGTTCGCGCTGATCGCCGTCGGGACGTATCGCTGCACCGAGCTGCGGGGGGTGGGGCCAGACGTGGTCGACGTCGTCGAAGCGGCTGCGCCACCGGCGGCGATCGGCACGCGCTGTACGCGCAATCGCGACTGCGGATCGGGTCGATTTTGCAGCGACGAACCCGGGGGATTTTGCACGAGCGCTTGTCGAACGAGCGCAGAGTGCGGTCCCGACGGACTGTGCACGACCAGGGGATTTTGCTGGAGGCGCTGCGCGACGACAGTCGACTGCCTCGGCGCAGGCTGGCTGTGCGCGCCGCTCGACCGGGCGACGAACATCTGCGTTCCGGACTGCAGGATCAGCCCTGCGTCGACGTGTGGTGCGTCGTCGTGCCTCGCGGATGGTGATTGCCTGTCAGCGTGTTCGATGCTCGGCGGTCAGAGCCTGGGCTGCAGCAGCTCGAGCACCTGCAGCGCAGCGCAGGGGGGGCGTTGTCGTTGCAGCGTCGGCACGGATTGTGGCGAGGGCCGCACCTGCTCTGGCGGGAGCTGCGTTCGCACAGAGTGAGCACGACTCCGCGACTGGGTCGCGGAGTCTGATGAACCGCTGCGCTATCGGGAAGACAAATAGCGACGCGCTCGACTGCCAAAGTCGCCGTCGATGGAAGGGCCTCGCGGGACGGACGCGCTGAGTCATGGAGGGCGCAACGCTTCACGTCGGGCGCGACAAGCGCTCCGAAGGGCTTGTGGCGGAGAGCGAGATTCGAAAGGTTGTCAGGATCGACACCGCTCGTTCGTCAACGCAGCAAGAGACCGCCACGGGCGGGACTCCCACGAGGCGACGCGAAGGACGATGGGACGACGGTCGGCGACCGAGACAATCACCGGGATCATTGCGGCGATGTTCGCGCACGAACGGCGAACGATCGATGATCTCGCGAGTGAGCTGAGCCTCACGCAGCGCACCGTGCGACGTCGACTGAGAGAGCTCGCCGAAGCCGGTCTCGTCGAGCAGAGCGAGGTCGATGGGTACGAGTGGTGGCGAGCGACGCGAGCGCTCTCGTCGAAAGGCTCGCTGTTGTCTCAAGAGCTGCTCGGCGACATCGAGTGGCTCCTCGAGCGTCTCCCGCACGGCGGCGAGCGGGACCGGGTCCTGCGCGCGCTACGTCGGGCGGGGACGACGAGTGCCGAGGCTGCAGACGGCATCGTGGCCCCGGCGCTCGACGAAACGACGGTGCGCACGTTGGATCAACTCGCGCGGTCGCTGCGCGAACGTCGCGCGCTCAACGTCGCGGTCCGAAGTGACGTGCTCGCACAAGAGTCGATCCTCGTCTCCGTGTGGAACATCGATCTGAACACGCCGGCGCGCATCACCGTTTGGGACCACCGCGCCGCGATCGAACGCGTCTTCGCTCTTCGCGACCTGAAGTCTGCATCCGGTGCAAGCGCGGTTCGATTCGTCGCCCCGTCGAGGGCGGCCGTCCGGACAGACGCGGTGGACTTCGAGTTGTCCGACGCGGGCGCGCTCGACGGGCTGAGCGTCGAGGTGAGCGTCGAGCGAGCAGGTGAACGTGTGTTGTGTCGCGCGAGCCCGAGGGACATCGAGCACGTCGCGCGCTTCGTGCTGCAACACGCGCCGCGCGCGCGAACGAAGCACCCCGCCGTCGTCGCGGCGATCCGCGGAATCGTCGAGGGCGCCATCGCGCCGACTGACCACGAATGAAGGAGAGGCGTCGAATGAAGAGAGCGATGTTTGCGCTTTGGGTGGCTGCGGCGGCGATGGTCGCTGCGTGCGGAGGACCCCCGCCTGCGTGTGTGCCGAACGAGAGTCGAACTTGCACGACGACGGAAGGACGTGCGGGCACGCAGCAATGCAACTTCGCAGGAACAAGCTACGCCGCGTGTGTTCCGATCAACGGCCCGACGCCAGACTGCTCGGGGATCGAATGCGGCCCGTCTCGCAACGTCGCGACGCTGACATGTGGTGTGTGTTCAAGCGGATTTCGCTGCGAGTCGGGCGTGTGCGTCACGACCAGCGCGCGCAACTGCACTGCGCGCGAGTGTGGTCCCGACGGCGCAGGAGGGACGTGCGGCTCGTGCGCGTCCGGGCGGATTTGTTCGAGCGCAGGGCGCTGCGTCGTCGTCGGCTGTGATCCTGCGTGCACGCGCGGATACTCCTGTGTGAGCGGCAGCTGTCAGCTCGATCCCGACGGGAGATGGGATCTCG
This sequence comes from Deltaproteobacteria bacterium Ga0077539, assembly GCA_001465015.1. GTDB lineage: Bacteria > Myxococcota_A > Polyangia > Polyangiales. The sequence goes on from LNEO01000054.1 coordinate 6,384, forward strand.
TGGCGGTGTCGGCGACCGTCCCCGAGAGCGGACCAGACGGCGCGTGGGATCCGCTGGGCGGGCTGCCCGATCCTTACATTTGCTACACCGTCGGCACGACCGCGCCGGCGTGCTCGACGTTCGTCACGGATCGAACGATGGCGACGTGGAACTTCCTCATCGGGACGTACTCGGCTCGAACGCTGATGACGACCGCGCAGACGTACACGATCTACGACGACGACGTCGGGCCAGACGACCCGATCGCGAGCACGCAGACCACGTTTACGCTCGGCGCGACGGAGTTTTCGAACGGCGGGTGGTCGAGCCGCGGCTTTGCATCGACAGTGTTTCGCCTGACGCCATCGACGCGTTGAGCGCGAACTCGAAAGGAGATCAGGATGAGACTTCTCGGGTGGTTCTTGGCGCTCGGCGCCGCAGCGGTCGGCGTGTGTGCGCCAGACATGGGCCCGCGGGTATGTTCAGCGGGGGCGACGCAGGCTTGCCTCCGCGCGGACCGACGGATTGGAGGCGATGGCTGCGCCTCGAACCTCGCGATGCCGCGCTACTTGATCGACGTGACTGCGGCGAGACGCGCGGGCGTTCGACCGAACCCGACGTCGTGAGCGCTCGACCGTTGGCCGTCTCCAGCGTCCGACCTCGTAGGAACCGCCAGAATGACGCAGCGCGTCGCGAATTCCTTACAGCGCTGTAGAAGATTGGCGAGGCCAGGAATGCGGTGGACGAGCGAGCGCG
>LNEO01000055.1 GCA_001465015.1 Deltaproteobacteria bacterium Ga0077539
GTGCCCACGCTCGCGCGAGGTCCGAACGACAGGGCGGTGACGACCATCATGAGCACGCTCATCGACACGGTCGCCGTGAGCTGCGCCCAGCGCCGAGTGACGAGCAGCGCCGAGGTGACCAGCGCCGCGAGCGCGAAGGGATAGGGCTCCTTCGCGCTCTCGCCGACGGCCAGCAGCGACAGGCACGCGCCCAGCGCCGTCACGTGCATCGCGCTCCACTCGCCGACCCGAGAGCGATACCCGACCAACCACGGGACGCGTTCGAATCGATCGAGCGACGCCACGACGGCGAAGACCGCGAGCGGCAGCGAGATCGCGTGGACCCAGATGAGCCCCATCGCTCGAGAGGGGTCGACGTTGTGGTTGCTCAAGGCGATCGAGCGCCAGAGGACGGCCAGCGCGTTGGCCGCGACCAACACAGCGCCGACCGAGCGCACTCGGTTGAGGTTGGCGCGCTGTCGCTCGCTCTCGAACAAGCTCACGCGCGGCGTCGGAGCGATGCTCGCCGACGACGCTGGCTTCAGGTCCTCGGCGGGCTCGTCGCGCGCGGCCTCGCCCTTGGTCAGCACGAAGCGTCCCGACTTGATCGGCTCGCGATCAATGATGTCAGGACGATCTTCGAGAGAAGGAACCACCAACATCAAACGCTATCAAAACGAAGAACAAACGAAAGCGGCTTCGCCCGACTCGCGACGGATCCACGGGCACACCAAGCGCCGATCAGCCCTCGTGTGCGACGGTCGAGCCGTTGTGCGCACACGCCCCCCGCCCGAGCCCCGCGAAATCGCGAGCGCTAGCCGATCCGCAGGCGCTCTTGAATTCGTGTGGTGATGATCCGCAGCGCCCGAGAGAACTCTGGGGCGCAGATGGAGGTCACGATTCCGTTGCGGCAAGGCTGCCCTGCGCACGCAGGAAACTGGTCGAACCGACGAGCGATCTCGACGATGCGGCGCGACGGAAACGCCTGATACTGAAACGCCGCGCACGCGCGCATCGGGTCGTACGTGCTGCCCACGCGGCGGCAGGCAGGAACGACGTGCCCGCACATCGGGTGGCGGTTCGCCTGGCGCATCGAGAAGGGGCCGGCGGTGCCCTGCGTTCCCTCCATCGAGGTCCCGTGGTTGCG
>LNEO01000056.1 GCA_001465015.1 Deltaproteobacteria bacterium Ga0077539
CTTCAGCACTGCGCCTACCGTCGTTCTGCTCGCGCGGGGCCGCCTCGCGGCTCGGTGCAAAACGTCGTTCTGCTCGCGCGGGCCGCGCTTCGCGGTCGTTGCGCACAATCTGCAATCACACCCGGCGAGCGTGCGCGCGGGCGAAACAGACACCGCTCACCACCGTCGCACGAGCGACGAGTTGGCGCTGGAGCTCGTGGCGGCCCAATCCCTCAGCGAGACTCGAGCCGCGCGCTGACGCTCTCCGACCCAGGACTCGTCTCGCAGATCCACGATCACGGGCGTTCCGCGGGCGAGCTGCTGTTCGAGCGCGCGGCCCAGGTTCGTGGGCCAATCCCAGCCGGGGCACACCGTGATCCAACGCAATGGAGCCCTGCCTTCACGCTCGGCGCGCACGCGCTCGAGTCGCTGCGCGAGCTGCACCGCGGGGCAGAGCTGTCCGGTCACGATCACCAGCTCGCCGCGCTCTGTACGCTCGCTGCGGAGCCTCGCTTCGACGGTGTCGATCGCGACGCGCAAGGCTCGCTCGCGGGATGACATGACGTTGCCCGCGAGGACAACCGTGGAGATCAGCGCGGTCGCGAGCACGATCGTCCGATTGCGAGTGCGACCCCAGCGCGCGAGCGTGGGCGCGGCCACGAGGGCCACGGCAAACGGCATCGCGCCCAGCAAATACCGCGGCGAAAACGAGATGTCCTGGTAGAGCGCGAGCAGCGCGAGCGGACCCAGCGACCCCAGCGCCACGATCGCGAACGCCTTCGAGCGCGCGACGATCTCGCTCCGCGCGCGGACCCACGTCGCGATGGCGGCCGTGGTCGTGACGGGCCCGAGCGCGAAGAGCCAGGCCACGTACATGCCCAGGTCGCGCAGGGTGTAGGGGTGCTCGGCGCGCTCGCGACGCATCGCAGAAACCCAGCTTCGAACGGTGTCGCTCCAGCCCGGTTGTCGCGCCGCCCACGCGAGGCTCAGCCCCCCGACGAGCAAGAGCCCCACGGTGGCTGTGACCCACGAGCGAGAGCGCGCTCCCTTGGGGCCCAGCGACACCAGCGCGTACATCGTGAATGCGTGCGCGAGGGAGGGCTCGCGAAAGACCACCGCCGCGCCGAGCAGCGCGCCCGAGGCGAGCCAGAGACCTGCTTCACGGGCCCCCTCTCCGTCCTTGGCGAAGAGCGCCGCGGTCGTGCTCGCCGCGATGAGGGCGACCGCCGGGCCGTCCGTGAGGACCTGCCCCGAGGCGTGGGCCATCGCCGGCGACAGGGCGACGGCCAGGGCCGCCCAACGACGTTCAGTGGACGAAAAACCGAGCCTGCTCGCGGCGAGCGCCACGATCGGGGCGGCGAGCGCCGAAACGGCAGTCCAGAGCGCGCGCAGGATGGGCTCGATGTCCGAGAGCGACGCGCCGAGCTTCAGCGAAAGGGCCGCAACCGCGTGCGAAACCAGCACGAACAGCGGGCGTCCGAGCCCGAGTCCCCCCACTTGTCCGGTGACCGCCTGCGCCGTGTACCCGAACGAATCCCAGTAAAGAGGGCCGTTCGGAGCGACCCATCGGATGGCCACGCACGCCAATAACCACAGGGCAAAAGCCTCGCGGAGTGACAGCCGGTCGTCGGCGGGCGGTGTTTGGGGCTCGGCGCTCAGGGGCAGCGTTGTACACCGCTCGAAGCGAGACGAATCCTTGACCCTGAAAGAAACGCGCTGGCAACATCGCTCCGATGTTCAAAGAAGCGCTGCGTGACGTGGTCGAGCACACCCAGGGGGGCCAGGCGGGGCTCCTCATGGGCTTCGACGGCATCGCGGTCGAGAGCCACGTCCGCGACGGTGTCGACATCAACATCGAGACGATCGGGATGGAGATGTCCGTCGTGCTCAAGCAGTTGATGCACGCGGTCGAGTCTGTGCAGGCCGGCACCGCGCAAGAGCTCGCGATCCAGTCTGAGAAGCTCACGTTGATCGTGAGGGTGCTCAACAACGACTATTATCTCGCGCTCGCGGTCGCGCCCGACGGCAACTACGGCAAGGCGCGGTTTCTTCTGCGTCTGGCCGCGCCGAAGATCCTCTCGGCGCTCGAGTAGCCTCGCATGAGTGATCGCGGCGCTCCTGAGCACGGCAGCGCAGCGAGGCCGCGCTCGGCGCTCGTTCTGCACGGGCCCAACCTGAACCTGTTGGGGACGCGCGAGCCTTCGGTGTACGGGACGGCGACGCTCGCAGACATCGACGCGTCGCTCGTCGCGCGGGGCAGGGAGCTGGGACTCACGGTCGAGTGCGCGCAGTCCAACCACGAGGGCGAATTGATCGATCGACTGCACGCCGCGCGCGGGGTGCACGGCGGGGTGATCATCAATCCTGGCGGGTACACGCACACGAGCGTGGCGATTCACGACGCGATCCGCGCGATCGAGCTGCCTGTCATCGAGGTGCACCTCAGCAACACCTCGGCGCGCGAGGAATTTCGCCGTCGATCGATCACTGGCGCGGCGTGCGTCGGTCGCGTCGAGGGGTTCGGTCGCGACGGGTACGTGATGGCGCTCGAGCAGCTCGCGCGGATGCTGCTCGCGCCGCCGTGAAATCGCGGGATACTCTTTCGCGTCGTGTTTGGTCGATGGAAGCGTAGCGTTGCGTTGGCGATGGCGTGCGTCGCCCCGCTCACCTTGTCAGTCGCGCCGCGGACCGCGGAGGCGCTTCAGCTCGTGCGGCTCACGCGCAACGGGTATGTGTTGGTGGACGAGGTCGACGCCGCGACGCCGTACGAGGGGCGGGTGCCGACGTCGAACACGGCGGACACGCTCGCGTTCGTCGCGGAAGTGACCAGGATTATTTCTGAGATTCCCGAGGCGCCGAGGGCGCGCTTCATCGCCGTGATGCAGAGCCGGATGAGCTTCAGCAACGCGCTGGCGTTCTACCTGCCGATCAAGAACACGGTGCGAGGGATCGGTCAGCGTCAGGGCGGGCGCGAGACGTGGGACCTCAACGCCACGGCAGGAACGGCCTTTCCCCTCATCGGTTTCGTCTGGCTCAACAGCTGGAGGCTGTACCTCGACGCCGCGGGACAGTTCGGAAACTATCAAGTGTGCACGCAAGAGTTCGGGCACCGATGGGGGCCGCAGCCGCTTTTGCCTCCGATGCCGACGGGCGAGGGCGTCGCGATGGACGCTGGGATTTCGCAGTCCGATGCCTCGGCAGACAGCGGCGACGCCGTCGCGGATGGATCGAGTCCGGACGGATCGACGGACGCGACCGCTCCGGCCGCGGACAGCGGTGTCTTGCCGAGCCTTTCGCCGCAAGTGTTGCTCGGACGCGACCGCGTGCACTGGTCGTTCTTCGTTCACTCGGGCGCCTCACCATTGGAGGGAAACAACTGGCGCGAGGTCTCTCCGGGCGTGTTTCGAACGCAGCCTCCGACGTGGCGCTTCTCGTCGTTGGACCTGTACCTCATGGGCGTCCTCGCGCCCGAGGAGGTCGAGCCTTCGTTCTTGATCGCCGAGCCCGACGTCGGGAGTTTTCGCGATGAAAACGACAGGCCCATCACGGCCTCGACCGGTCCGGACACTGGCGATCCCGGCGTCGAGGTCCGCGGGCGCCGCGTAAACTTCGGCGTCGGCGACATCATTCGCGCCAACGGCCGCCGCAATCCTCCGGCGGTCACGATCCCTGCCACGCGCACGCCCGACGGCTCGGTGATCGGCGACGCGTCGCTCCCGCCCGAGCCCCGCGAGAACGACATCGACGTGATCTGGATCATGCTCACCACGCGCGAGCGCCTCCAGGACATCGAAGTGGTCGACTTCGAGCGCGCGGTGACCTCGTGCACCGAGGCGTACGCCTACGCGAGCAGCGGCCGATCGCTGCTCTTTGCGCAGCGCGTGCAGAACTTCGCCCCCGACGCAGGCGTCGCCCCTCCCGACGCGCGCGCTGTCCAAGACTGCGGCTGCCCTCGGGAGATGTTGGCGCAGAGGCGGTCCAGGGTTATCCGGGCGGAGGCTGCGCGTGCCGAGCTGTCGCGGTCGATCGCGGTCGATCGCGCGGTGGATCGACGCTCCTGCTCGCGTCCGTCGCGATGGCGACGCTGTCTCTCCGGCGGCGCGGCCGTGCGAAGACCCATTTGCAGCGTCGGCGCGGCGCGGTAGGGGTCTAGTCCGTGACCGAAGCAAGCGAGACGACTGTGCGCATGCCCGCCGAGTGGGATCCGCACGACGCGGTGTGGCTAGCGTGGCCGAGCCACGAAGAGCTGTGGCAAGAGTCCCTTCCGGCCGTGCAAGAGGCGTTCAAGTCTCTGTGCCGCGCGATCGTGGACATCGATCCAGAGACCGGCGCGAGGAGAGGCGAGGCGCTGAAGGTGCTCGTTCCGACGGCGAAGGCGCGCGCGGACGCTGAGCGCGCGTTGGTCGGGCTCGACGCGAGCTTCTACGACATCGGCTTCGGAGACATCTGGCTCAGGGACACGGCGCCGATCTTCATGGACCGCGTCAGCAACGGAGCGCTCGTAGCGGCTCGGTTTCGCTTCAACGGCTGGGGAGGCAAGTACGTGCTGCCCTACGACGCCGAAGTGTCCAGCGCGATCGCCGCTCGGTCCGAGCTCGCGACGGTGACCCATGAATTCATCTTGGAGGGCGGCGCGATCGAGGTCGACGGCGAGGGAACGGTGCTGACCACCGCCCAGTGCCTGCTCAACCCGAACCGCAACCCGGGGCTCACTCAGGCCGACATCGAGGCGCGCGTGAAGCGAGCGTTCGGCGCGAGTCGTGTCTTGTGGGTCAAAGAGGGGCTGCTCAACGACCACACCGACGGGCACATCGACACGATCGCGCGCTTCGTCGCGCCCGGCGTGGTCATGTGCATGCGCGCCGAGTCCGAGAGCGACCCCAACGCCGCGGTCCTCGGGCAAATCGAGGACGAGCTGCGCGCGATGAAGGACGCGCGCGGGCGCTCGCTCGAGGTGATCACCGTTCCGAGCCCGGGCCTGGTCGAGGACGAGGACGGCGAGGTGATGCCGGCGAGCTACGTGAATTTCTACATCGGCAACCGCGCGGTGGTGGTCCCGACGTACGGATCGGACGTTGACGCGCGCGCGGTGGAGGCGATCTCGAAGGTGTTCGCCGGGCGCAAGACCGTCGGAGTTCGAGCGAAAGAACTGCTCGAGGGCGGCGGGGCGTTTCACTGTATCTCGCAGCAGCAGCCGTCGCCGCGCGCCGCGCGCACAGGAGAGCACTCATGAGCAACGCGATCGAGACCCAAGAGAAGCTCACGGTCGCCGTGATCCAGTGTCCCCTCAACGGAACGGTCGAAGAGAACGTCGCGCGCGTCGTTCGTTGGATCCGCGAGGCCGCCCGCGCAGGGGCGCAGGTGATCCTGCCGAGCGAGCTCTTCGAGGGGCCGTACTTCTGCAAGACCGAGGTCGAGACCGAGTTTCTCAGGGCGCGGCCGATCGCAGGGCACCCGACGATCGCGCTGATGAAAGAGCTGGCCAAAGAGCTCTCGGTGGTGATCCCGGTGAGCATCTTCGAGAAGGCGGGGCAGGCCTACTACAACAGCCTCGTGATGGTGGACGCCGACGGGCGCGAGCTCGGGCTCTACCGCAAGTCGCACATCCCTGACGGACCGGGGTACGAAGAGAAGTACTACTTTCGACCGGGAGACACCGGTTTTCAAGTGTGGCAGACCCGCTATGGCGCGATCGGTGTGGGAATTTGCTGGGACCAGTGGTATCCAGAGTGCGCGCGGGCGATGATGCTCGCGGGCGCGGACCTGCTGTTGTACCCGACGGCGATCGGCAGCGAGCCGCACGACAGCTCGCTCGACACGCGCGACCCGTGGCACAGGGCGATGCTGGGGCACGCGGTGAGCAACGTCGTTCCTGTGTGCGCGGCCAATCGCATCGGGGACGAGGGCGGCCAGGTGTTCTACGGAAGCTCGTTCTGCGCGGATCACCGCGGGGATTTCGCCTCGGTGCTCGACCGCACGCAGGAGGGCTTCGCGATCGCGACGTTCGATATCGGGTACGTGCGCAGAATGCGCGCCGCGTGGGGGTTCTTCAGGGATCGCCGGCCAGAGCTGTATGGAGCTCTCGCGACGGCAGACGGCGTCACCAAAGTGTGAGCGAGAGAAGGGGGGAGCGCGTCGAGAGCCGCGCGATCGCTGAGTTACGAGGGCTGCTCTGTCAGATGTGGACGTCCGAAAGCGTGACCTGACTGATCACGGTGGAGCACGTTCCATCGCTGCCCACGTCGAGAAACCAACCACGCCATCGACGTGCCTGTGTTCGATTGCCGGAGCGATCACGAACCCGATAGTCGATCTCGTAATCGACGTTCGATAGATTCGCATCGAGCCGTCCAGCGATGGGATGGATGCACCGATCCTCACCGTTGCCGTAGGTGACGTTCGAGAGCTCTGCGCCGCTGGGGTAGTCGTACGCAGCGATGCGAAGGACTTCGATGGACTGTTCCAGGGAGCAGGTGTCGGTAAAGACTCCGTCCACTCGCGCGCAGGCTTGAGGAACCTGCGGATTCGGTTCGACTGCGCTAGTGCCCCACCCGCAAGGAGGCTGAATGCGCGTACGGAGGATCGTGGGCGCGACTCGGTCGAGAGAGCGGAGCGACAGCTCGGACAGCGCTGAGTGAACGCCACGAATCGAGGCGAACTGGGCAGGCTCGCCGATTTCGGACGGCAGGCGCACCGGCGCGCGAAGCGTCACGGTGTCGGCGTC
>LNEO01000057.1 GCA_001465015.1 Deltaproteobacteria bacterium Ga0077539
CATCCGCGCCGGTCGGGTCCGTGCACTCGGGATCGAGGGGAGACAACGGCTCGATCGAAGAACTGGGACGCGAAGTGGGGGCGATCAGCTCGAGATGAACGTCGAAGATCAGATCATTGGGGGTGTCGACGAAGCGCGCGTCGATTTGCAGCGAGCTGCCCGAGATCTTGATCGTCGGAGTCGGACTGCTCGCGGTCACGTAACGATTCCAGCGCACCTGACCGGCGATCGACGCCCTGACCTGAATCTTCCCTGTCGACGGGTCCACGTTGTAGCGGCCGGTGGCGGCGTTGTAAGTGGCGCTCCACAGGTCTTCGATCCTCACTAGCGTGTC
>LNEO01000058.1 GCA_001465015.1 Deltaproteobacteria bacterium Ga0077539
CTGGAACGAGAAGCAAAGGTGCCTCGTCGTTTTCGCCGTCACTAGGCACCGCGAGCGTTTCTTGATGGCGTCATACAAACCCTTCGATCTCTCTGCGAACAGCCACCAGTACTTGCGCCGGCTCTCGCGATTGTCTTTCGATCGCGCGGGATAGACCAAGCGCTGGACAATTTCGCGCACGATAGGAAACTCCAGCGTCTCTTCGAGCTCGCGTTCGGCAAAGTCGATGACGTACCGGTTGAAGTCGTGTGTCGGGCTGGAGTTTACTTCGACTCCGCCAATGTACGGCCGAACCACGTCGGCATACTTGGGGTGCACTTTCAGGATATTTTCGGCGCTTGCGCGGTCGAGTTCGAACCCGTCTCCCAGTGGATAGCTACCGAACCAGCTCGCTGAAGCGTTCGCTGTCAACTGGATAGGATCGGGCAACTCGCTACCCGCTCGGAGTCGTGAGTTGATTCGGGCAACGATGTTCCCATCGAGGCATGCGGACTGCGTAGCCTCCTGAGTCCTTCCAACTGACACCACGACCGTCGACGCGATGACCGACGCGACGCCGGGCCATTCGAAAGCCGACGTCGCATCCTCGATTCGTCCGCCTCTTGTCAGAATGTACTGAAGTCCCGTTCGTCTGGTTTCTCCTTGCGCGATTGTGTTCGTCGCGATGAGCCCCATCACGCCGTTGCGTCCGAGCAGCGAAAAGCACCTGCGAAACATGTGTGCACAGACATCCGCGTTTCCATGACTCGACTCGTGCATCGAAACCAGCCAATCGAGATACTCGGCACCACATGACTCGGACAGCGTGTTCTTCCCCGCGAACGGCGGATTCCCAATAAACCCGTCCATACACGCGGCCCCGTTGACGCGCATCCCATCCAACACATCCGCGCGCTTCCCATAGAACACCTCGGGAAACTCCGCCGCCCAGTGCAGCGCCGGAACCCTCGCCCGCAGCGCCCGCTGCATCTCTCGCAGCTCGTCGCTCGGCGCCTCGCCCGATTGCAGCCACGCGCGCACGAGCTCGAGCCGGCGCACGCGCTCCTTCTCGCGGTCCTTGTCCTTCTCCGCCGCGAAGAACGCGCCCACCACCAGATCCCCGATCAGCCGAACCCGGTCGAGCGCGTCCTCGGCGTCCCAGAGCAACGTCTCTTTCTCCTTCACGTCCGCGGGGCGCTTGCTCGCGGCCAACTCCAGGATCCGTTGCCGAAGCGCGATCGCCTCGTCCAGCGCGGCCTCGACCTCGCGCGTGAAGAGCTCGAGCTGCTTCCCCGGTTTCCAGTGAAAGCTGCGGATCTGCTCGAAGTCCAAGCCCACCAGCGAGTCGCCGTGCCGCAACGCGTGGTCCACGAAGGTAAACGGAAGGTCCTTCGCCAACGTCACCAGCCACATCGACAGCTTCGCCAGCTCGACCGCCGCGCTGTTCTTGTCCACCCCGTACAGACACCGCTGCGCGACCAGGCGCCTCGCGTGCAACAAAGGGTCGCCGCCGTGCTGCGCGGTGATGTCACTCAACTTGTTTTCGTGGGTCCACGCCGCCACCAGCTCGTCCGCCAGATACCGGCACGCCTCCACCAGAAACGCCCCCGACCCCATCGCCGGATCGCACACCTTCAACGCCAGGATCCGCTCGCTCTTCGCGACGATTTCTCCTGCGTTCTTTCCCGCAGAGAGCTCTTGTGAGACGTCCCGATCGATCACCGCCAACAAAGGCTCGAGCGTCCGCCTCACGATCGGCGCGCTCAACGACCGCGGCGTGTAGTGCGAGCTCGTTCGACGCCGCTCGCTCCCGGGCTGCAACACGAGCTGCCCCTTCTTCGCCCGCGACAGCGACGGGTCGTCCTTGCGCTTGATCGCGTACGCCTCGAGCGCGCTCGGGTCCTTCGCCAGCTTGTCCGCCGCCGCCGTCGCCAGCCCCAGGTTCTCTTTGAGCCACTTCGCCCGCTGCCCGCTCGGCACGGTCTCGATCTCTTCGCGAGACACCCACACGCCCAAGGGCTTCGTGCACACCGAATCATGTTCGACGCGCACCACGTGGTAGCCCATCAGCCCCTCGTAGATGCTCCCGATCTGCTCGACGTCGAGCGCCCTGTACGACAACCGTTGCCCTTCGAGGAGCAACAGCTTCTCGAGCACCAGGTACACCGTCTCGTCGTCGAGCGTCGCGACACGAACCTCCGCGCGAGCAACAGCATCCCCCACCGGGGAGGAGGGCCCCGACCACCCTTCGAGAAACGAAAACCGATGCGGGTCGAACAGCTCTCCGCGCCGCGGCGGCATCCGAAGCGCCCCGTGCTCGACCCCGAAGAACACCGCGCGAAACAACGCCAGAAGCCCTCCCCACGCCGAGTACCGACGGCGCATCGAGTCCGGCCACTCGCCCCGCTCGCGCTGCAATCGATCGAACAACGCCAGCGCCGACAAGTGCTCGCTGTACAACGGCTGCTCGATCGGAAGCAGCCCGCGGTCCTCGGCGTACAGCACGAACACCAGCCGCAACAGCACCGTGAGCAGCCCCTTGTACAAGTGATCGCCCGAGCGCGAGAGCGCCTCGTCGAGCTGCCCGCTCGCGTCCCTTTGCGCCGCAGCCTCGAACCCCCGCAGCAAGATCTGCAACGCGTCGAACACTTGTTCGGCCAGCGCGTTGGTCACGTTGGCCTGCCGCTTTCGGCTCTCGCTCAGGATGGTCCCCAGCGAGCGGCTCTCTTCGACCACCAGCGTTCGATGGTGGCTCAGCAACATCACAAAAGCGTCCAGCACCGGCCGTCCCCCCACCGACGCCATCGCGTCGAGCTCGAACGTGATGCTCCCCGACGTCTCTCCGTGCGGCGCGTACACCAGCCGAAACGCCCTGCGATTGGTCAGCACCCCCACCGGCACCTTCGCGTGCCGCAACAGCCGATCGAACTTCGCGTCCGGCGGATACTCCCACGGCCCCGTGACCGTCTCCGCGCGGTCCATGCTCAGCCCCTCGGGCAGCTCCCACAAGAGCATCGCCCAGGGTTGATTCGTATCCCCCGTTTTCAACGCCATCGTGGGCCGCACGCGCTGGCGCCCCTCGGGCACCCACAGCGACAGCCCCTCGGGCAGCGCATCGCCCTCGACCCACTGCTCGTCGCGATACCCGAGCAGCTCGCGCAACAGCTCGCGCGTGCTCGCAACCGTGTGCTCGCGAGCCCCACCGTCCTCCGTGCGCCGGGGCGGACACAACGCCCGCAGACGCTCTTGCACCGCGGGCGACTGCCGCTCCATACACTGCGCGTCCACCAACACAGGAACGCTCACCACCAGCCCCTCCACCGGCTGCACCATCCCCAGCCACGCCTCGTGAAAGCGCCGCTGCACCACGTCACTCGAGTCACTCATCGGGCTCCCTCGGACTGAGAAATCGAGACAACCGTGGGCGCAGTGCTAAAGCCCCCACCCGCGCTGCCGCGCGCCCCGCCCCCGCCTGAACGGCAGGGGCGGCGGCTTCGCATTGGGAAAATGCAGGTGAAGTCAGCTTGCGTGTGTCGTGAGGGCCCTTGCTCTGCAAGGGCGAAGCAACCCTTACTCGATCATCGACGGCCACGAACCGCGCGAAGAGAAGCCATTGCAGAGCAATGGCCATACAATCAACCTATCCAGCAATTCTACACGCAGACACGATGCGAAGCCGCCGCCCCTGCCGTTCCAGGCGGGGGCGGGGCGCGCGGCAGCGCGGGTGGGGGCTTTAGCACTGCGCCAACCGTCGTTCTGCTCGCGGGGCGCGCGGCAGCGCGGGTGGGGGCTTTAGCACTGCGCCAACCGTCGTTCTGCTCGCTCGCGGGGCCGCCTCGCGGCTCGATGTCAAACGTCGTTTCGTTGCTCGATTTGCTACTCGAACTCTCTGTTTCAGCCCTCGAAGCTTTCTGCGCCTATGGCCCCCCCGCACACTCGCCCCCCCATTTACAAACACACCTCCGCTCGACCGCGCCGTCGATTCACCGGTAGAATCCGCAGCGATGCTCGCTTGTGTCTCGCCCTCGCGGCCGTTGTTCCTCGCGCTCACTTGCTCGCTCTTGGCATGCAGCCCCTCGCCGCAACCCGACGCGGCGGCGGACACGGGAGTCTCTCTTCAGGACGTGCCCGCCGACGCCACCGACGCCACCGACGCCACGATCCCGATGGACGCGATGGACGCGAGCGCCGAAGACAGCGCCAGCCCGCAGGACACGGGGGCGAGTCGGTACACGTTTCCCGATGCGATCCCGATGGTGGGTGACCCGAGCGCGCTCGATCCGCGCGTTCGTGGGCCGTTTCGCACGGGATATCGCGTGATCATGCACCGGTACACGCCGCGCGGAGCGAGCGCTCCCAGGATGCTCCCCGTGCACATCTGGTACCCCACGTGGGCGCTGACTGGACCCGCGGTGACGTACCAGTTCATCGTGATGGACCGCGCGTCCTTTCGCGACGCGCCGCCCGCCCCTCCCGCGCACGCGATGGGCTACCCGGTGCACGTCTTCTCTCACGGCGACCGTGGCTTCGGCGGAACCACCGCGTTCTTGTCCCGCTATTTCGCCTCGCACGGCTGGGTCACCATCGCCCCGGATCACCTCGGAAACACCATTTCGGACACGCCCTCGCCGCGGCCGTACGCCCTCTATCACCTGCGCTCGCAAGACGTCAGCGCCGCGCTCGACGCCATCGACGCGCTTCCCATGACCGACCCGCTCAAGCAATTGGGCGCCCTCCGCACCGCGCGCACGGTTCTCTCTGGGCACTCGTTCGGGACCCACACCGTCTGGAGCAGCGCCGGAGCGACCTTCGACGTCGAGCGCATCCGCCCCAATTGCACCGCGGCCAACGCGTGCACGCCCGAAGACATGACCGCGTTCGCGATGAACTATCGCGACCCGCGCTTCGTCGCCGGGATCCCGATGGCCGGCTCGATCAACCGCAGCCTCTTCGGCCCCATGGGCCACGAGTCGGTCACCGCCATGATGCGAACCTTTCCCATGCTCGCGATGAGCGGAACGGCCGATCCCGTCGGAGCAGAATCGCAGTACGACACCACCGCGCCGATGCCCCTGTCGTGGATCGATATTCGCGGGGGATGCCATCAGTTTTTCGCCATCGGGGCCTGCTCGGACATCCCCGACGCGGATCAAGACCGCATCGTCGGAGCCTGGGCGCTCGCGTTCGCGCGACGCCACGTGCTCGACGATGGCACAATGGCTGTACGAACCTTGCTCGACGGATCGGCCCCCGTGTCCGACCGCGTCACCCTGCGCTCTCGGTGAGACCCACTATGAATTTACGCACAGGTTTTCTTCTGAGCGTCGTCGCGACGCTCGGCGTTGCGTGCACGCAGCCCGCTCCGGTGCAGGACTCCGGCGTCGGCTCCGACGCGTCGGTCGACGACGTCCCGCCGGTCGACGTGCGGCTCCCTCCTGCGGCGGCCTATGTGCCCAACCACCCGCGGCTCCGGCGGCTCACGCGGGCGCAGTACACCAACTCGATCCGCGACGTGTTCGACGAGACGCTGATCGTCCCGCGCTCGCTCGAGCCGGACAAGCGCCCCGAAGGATCGTCGAGCATCGGCGGGACCGAGACGACCATCTCGCAGCGCGGCACCGAGCAGTACCAGGACGCCGCGTACGACCTGGCCGAGCAGATCCTTCGCAACCCGATGCGACGCGCGATGTACGTGCGCTGCACGCCTGCGGGCGTGCGAGACGACGCGTGCGCAGGGACGTTCTTGCGGACGTATGGCAGGCGACTGTGGCGCAGGCCCGTCACCGAGGCCGAGCTCGCGACGATGGTGGCCATCTCGGGGCGCGCCGCCGAAGCGCTGATGGACTTTCACCGCGGGCTCGAGTTCGGACTCTCGACGATCTTGCAGTCGCCCAACTTCTTGTTTCGCGAAGAGATCGGCACCATCCGCGGCGCCGAGCGCAGATACGAACGCTACGAGCTCGCCTCGCGCCTCTCGTTCTTCTTGTGGAACGGCCCTCCCGACGACGCCCTGCTCGACGCCGCCGAGATGAACCAACTCCAGGGCGACACGCTGGCCGGGCACGTCGATCGACTGATTCAGTCACCGAAGCTGCGACGAGGCCTCGACGCGTTCGTCACCGACTGGCTCCGGCTCGAAGAGCTGGACTTCATCTCCCGCGACGCGACGCTCTTTCCCGCGTTCAGCGCAGACTTTGGCCCGTCCGCGCGAGAAGAAGTCCTGCGCACGATCGCCTGGATCGTCCTCGAGCGAGACGGAGATTTTCGCGACGTCCTGACGACCCGAGAGAGCTTCGTCAACCGCAAGCTCGCGTCGATCTACGGCATCCCCTTCCCCACGCGCGGCGCGGGTCCGACGCAGTTCGAGCGCGTGACCTTCTCGCCCGCGCAGCCGCGGCGAGGGATCCTCGGGATGGCCGCGTTTCTCGCGCTCGAGGCGCACCCGACCTCCACGTCACCCACGCTGCGCGGCAAATACGTGCGCGAGTTGATTTTGTGTGAGGCCGTCCCTCCCCCGCCCATCGGGGTCAACACCGCCATCCCCGAGCCCAACCCCAACGCTCGAACGCTGCGAGAGCGGCTCGAAGTGCACCAGGAAGTCACCAGCTGCCGCGGCTGCCATCGCTTCCTCGACAACATCGGCCTCGGCTTCGAAAACTTCGACGCCCTCGGTCGCTTCCGAAGAGAAGACAACGGCGCGACCATCGACCCGAGCGGCTCGATCGACAGTACGCCGTTCGCCGACCCGAGCTCGATGGCCACGGCGCTGCGAGAAAACCCCAGCTTTCCCCGCTGCGTCGTCAATCGTCAAAGAAGAAGAGCCGCAGCGCCAGGAGCTCGAGCGGCTCGAGCGCTCGTTCGCCGCAGACGGCTATCACCTGCGCGGATTGCTCCGCGCGATGGCGCTCGGCGAGGCGTTTCAACGTGCGAGCGCCCTCGAGGTTCCGCCGCTGCCGCCCCTGCCGATACCGGACGGAGGCGCGACGGACGCGGCCAGCGACGCCACGCGCGACGCCACGCGCGACGCCACTAATGACTCGGGCCCCGATGCTTCTGGCAGCGCCGACGCCGGCGCGGAGATCGACCGATGAAACCCCTCTCTCGACGCACCATCCTTCGCGGAACCGTCGGCGGCCTCGCTGCCGCCGTGGCCCTACCCTGGCTCGAAGCGATGACCAACACGACGCGCAGAGCGCGCGCCAATGGCTCGTTTCCCAAGCGATTCGGCGTGTGGTTCTTCGGCAACGGCGTCATCCCCGAGCAGTGGACGCCCGCCGTCGAGGGCGCCATGTGGCAGCCCTCGCCGCTCATGATGCCGCTCTCGACGATCAAGCAGCACCTCTGCGTGGTCACCGGGACGCGCGTCAACACGCTCAACACGACGCCTCACGGCTCGGGCCCCGCGGGGCTCTTCTCGGGCGACTCGCTGAGCGGCAGCGAGTTCACGCAGGGATCGTCGTTTCGCGCGGCCACCTTCGATCAGCGCATCGCCGAAGCGGTCGGCGGCGACACGCGCTTTCGCTCGCTCGAGACCGCGGTGCAGCCCGCGCAGTACGGCATCTCGCACGCAGGCCCCAACATGCGCCTGCCGATCGAGCCCGACCCGCGGCGGCTCTTCAACCGTCTGTTCGGTGAGGGATTTCGCGCGCCCGGCGACATGACCATGCCCGATCCGCGGCTCAGCCTCCGCCGCAGCGTGCTCGACGCCGTCGCCGGACAGAGCCGAACGCTCGCCGCGCGCGTCGGCGTCGAAGACCGTCGTCGCCTCGACGCGCACTTCACCGCGGTGCGCGCGATCGAACAGCAAATCGCCAGGCTCGAGAGCAATCCCCCCAACCTCGCGTCCTGCCGACGCCCCGACATGCCGCCCGAGTCCATCCCCGACGTGATGGGCCGTCCCGACATGCGAACCAAGTCCAGGATCATGAGCGAGCTGCTCGCGATGGCGATGGCCTGCGACACATCGCGCGTGTTCTTTCACATGTACAGCCAGCCCGTGAACAACACGCTGTTTCCCGCAGCGACCTCGGGCCACCATCAGCTCACGCACGACGAGGGCGGCGCGCAGCCGCAGGTCGGCACCATCCTGCGATACATCATGGAGGACTTCGCGACCTTCGTGAACACCCTCGCGCGCATCCCCGAAGGGGACGAGACGCTGCTCGACCACACGCTCGTGATGCTCACGACCGACTGCTCGTTCGGTCGCACCCACTCGGTCGACGAGTATCCGATGATCTTCGCCGGAGGAAGATCGCACGGGCTGAGGCGCAACACCCACCTGCGCGCGCGCGGCGAAAACGCCTCGAAGGTCTCTCTCTCGATCATGCAGATGATGGGCCTGCGCGTCGCCGAGTTCGGAATGGGCGCCGGCCGCGTCACCGAGCCGCTCGCAGGGTTGACCACATGAAGCGCGGACCTCTCGCGCGCGGCGCGATGGCGCTCTTCGCCGGGCTCACCCTGTGCGCCGCGGGATGCGCGCCGACGCCAACGACGCCTGACGTCGCTGCACACGACGCGGCCGTCGAAGCCGCCGCGGACGCGCGCGTCGTGTGCCCTCCGCCGTCGCAGCGAGTGAGCTTCGTGTTCGCCCGGATCGCGTTCGTGCGCGAGACGATGCAGGGCTCGGACATCGCGGACGGGTTCAACATCGACAATCGCGTGAGCCGCGACGGCGACGTCATGACGTGCCGCGCCGGAGATCTCACGTCACCGACCGGCGAGACCGGGATCGACAACCAGCTTGCGCGGCTCATGCCCACGGTCGACATGATGACCGGCGGCGCGGTGGACGGAGCGATCCAGACCGCGATCAACAACGGTCAAATGCTGGTCGTCATCACGATCAGCGACATCGACGACATGTGCAACGACGACCGCGTGACCATCAAGGTCCAGCGCGTCGACGGGATGCCCACGGTCGGAAGCGACATGGCTGTCGACCCGGGCCAGACGTTCGACCTGCAGCGCATGACGCCGATCACGGACCTCGTCGGGAGCATCACGAACCGAACGCTCGTCACCGAGCCCGCGACGCTGCCCCTGCCGGTCGCGATCCTCGACGCGCAGTTCACAGTGAGGTTCTACGACTCGCGCATGAGGCTCAGGCTCGAGCAGGACGGCGCCGACGGCGCTGGGATCATCGGCGGAGCGATCTCGCTCGTCGAGTTCGCGGACGTTCTGCGGAGCATCGAGAACATCCCCGACTCGCTGAAGATGCAGGTCAACAGCGGGCTTACGCTCTTTGCCGACCTCGACCGCAACCCGATGGGGCGATGTCAGAAGATCTCGGGCGCGCTGCGCTTGACCGTGCGCCCCGCGTTCGTCCTGGAGTGAACAGCGCGCCCGGTCGACGCAGAGCCGCGGTGCGGCCCCGCGTGAGCAGAACGACGGTGGACGCAGTGCTGCTTCGCAGCCCCCACCCGCGCTGCCGCGCGCCCAATGGGCAGAACGACAGTAGGCGCAGTGCTGAAGCCCCCACCCGCGCTGCCGCGCGCCCCGCCCCCGCCTGGAACGGCAGGGGCGGCGGCTTGGCGTTGATGAATCGTGGGAATTGTATGACAGGTTGATTCTGTGGGCC
>LNEO01000059.1 GCA_001465015.1 Deltaproteobacteria bacterium Ga0077539
GCACGGCGACCACCGAAGACGCTCAACAGGGCGTCGCGCGGCTGGATCGCGCGAGCATGGCGAGGCCGCTTCCCAACGTCGTGCCCGCGATGGTCACGCGAGGAAGCGGGCCGTTCGGCAACGTCACCATCGACTCGGGCCCCGCTGGCCTCGCCTACGCATCGGACTCGAGGCTCTACATCGGCAACCTCGACAGCAACGGCGAGTTCTATCGCGTCGACCTGAGCACGCGCATGCGCACGTTGCTCCATCGCTTCGCGAGCCGGGTCAACGCGAGCGCCATCTTCGACAGCGCGCGAGTGCTCGTCGCGCTCGAGAACCGCGAGGTCTTTCTCGTTCGAACCGAAGGCCCCGCGGCGCCAGTCCGATGGGCGACGCTCGAGGGCACCGTCACGAGCATGGCGCGTGATCGGTTCACGGGCATCGTGTACGCCGAGCTGCGCGTCGGAACCGAGCCCAGGATCGTCGAAATCAGCGCGGACGGAGCGACCGTCACGCTATTCCAACGACCCGCGCGCCTCGGGCGCATCGCGATCGCCCCCGACAATCACCTCTATCACACGGCGGTCTTTCCCGACGTGCAGTGGACGAGCGCGATGTCTCCGCCGATTCAACGGTGGCCGCTGCGGCCGATGCGCTGAGCTCGAGCGAGCCTTCGAGCGCCCGCGATCAGAAGTCGTGCTCGCCCAGGTTTACCGAGAGGCCCGCGGCCAGAATGATCGAGAGAAGGATCCACGTCATGGCGACACCTTCCTTTGCCCGCGCGGATCGCGGGCGCATACACGTGCCAACGTCGCCATCGTGCGCGCTCTCAGTGAACATCCGGTGAAGCCCCGGTGCCCTGTGCGCAACGGCTGCCCCCGACACCGCCCATCTATTCAAAGCTCCCGTGAGCGAGACTCACGGTCGCGGGCCGCACGTCACGGCGCAGATCGCGGGTCCCACCCAGTCACGAGCCCTTCTTCGAGCGCATCGAGCGCGGCGAGCGCTGCTTCGCCCAGGGACCAGTCGTAGACCGCGAAATTCTCGGCCATCCTCGCCGGGGTGACCGACTTGGGAAGCGGGACCATTCCGCGCTCGATCGCCCATCGAATCAAGATCTGCGCCGGCGTCTTGCCCAGAGCCTCGGCTACGCTGCGAACGGTCGCGTGCCCCAGCCGCAGCCCTTTGGTCAGCGGGCTGTACGCCTCTACGACGATCCCCCGCCCGCTGCACAGCTCGCGCAGCGATCGCTGCTGCAAGAACGGGCTCGCCTCGACCTGATCGACCATGGGCGCGACGTGGCAGCTCTTCAGCAGCTCGTCGAGGTGCGGAGTCATGAAGTTGCTGACGCCGATCGCGCGCACTCGCCCCTCTTCGTAGAGCCGCTCGAGCGCCCGCCACGACTCCAGCCGAAGCCCGTGCACCGGCCAGTGCAAGAGGTAGAGGTCCACGCGATCCAGCCCCAGGCGCTGTTGGCTCACATCGAACGCGCGAAGGGCGTTGTCGTAGCCCTGGTCGCTGTTCCACAGCTTGGTCGTCACGAAGACCTGCTCTCGCGGGACGCCGCTCTCTCGAACCGCCGCTCCGACATCGGTCTCGTTGCCGTACACCGCCGCCGTATCGATGTGGCGATAGCCGAGCGCGAGCGCCTCTCGCACCGCTGCGCGCGCCTCGTCTCCGCGCCTCGCCCGAAAGACGCCCAACCCTACCGTGGGCATCTCGACCCCATTGGAGAGCGTAACGGTCTGCGTCGGCGAGCTGCGTGTCGTCATCAGAAGCGCAAGCGTAAGGCACGGTCACCGCCGTCGACAGTGGCTGCGCGCGACGCCAACCCCAACACCCTGTGATCCGCGGCGCTGTCCTTACGGCGTGGGCCCGCGCTTCTTCACCTCTGCTTCGATGTGCTCCATGAAGGCGCGGACGCGGCTCGTCGAGCGAAGCTCGCTGTGCGTGAGCAGCCACAGTCCGCGGTTGAACTTCGGTTCTCCCTCGGCCAGCCGCACGAGCGAGGGGTCGGCGTCGCCCTCGAATCGCGCGAGAAAATGCGCGCCGATGCCCGATCGCACGAGGTCGCTGAGCATCGTCATGCTCGTGTCGATCCGCAGCGCGATGCGCGCGCCCGGCGCGTGCTCGGCGATCCATTGGTCCAACCACCGCGGCTCGAGCCGCTCGTCCCAATGAATGAACGGAAACTCCGACAGCTTCGCGCCAACGCCAACCCGCTCGACGAGCGCTCGGCTCGCGTAGAGCCCGAAGGGCACTTCGGCGATGCGCCTTCCGACCGCGTACTCGGGCGGCGTGTTGGTGAGCCGAAGCACCACGTCTGCCTCTCGCCGCAGCAGCGAGATCTCCGCGTCCGTGGTCGTGAGCGTGAGCTCGACGCGAGGATAGCGCTCGATGAAGCTCGCGATCGCCTGATGATACTGACGAAAGAGCAGGTCCAGCGTGGAGACCCGCAGCTTGCCTTCGAGCTGCGAGTCTTGCCCCAGCACCCGCGCTTCGAGCGCGAGCATCTCGGCCTCGACGCGCTCAGCTGAGTCGATCACCTCGCGCCCCGCGCTGGTCGCGACGTATCCGTCTGGCGTCGGATCGAACAGCCGCACGCCCAGCGACTGCTCGATGGTCTTCAGCCTTCGTCCGACGGTCGTGTGCGTAGCCTTCAAGCGCTCGGCCGCTCGGCTCAGCGTTCGATCTCGCGCGATCGCGAGCACGTAGCGCAGGTCGTCCCAGTCCACGCGGTCGATGTTTGCACGATCGCCCGCACGGGATCGAGGGACCCCGACGCCTCGCGACGCGCCAGGTGGTATTCATCGAGAATGATCGATGACGCCGTTCCTCAGGGGTGCACCGAGGAGTTCTTTCGGTGGTTCGCCGATCGCATCGAGCACGTGTGGGCCGCTCGAAGTGAAGCGCTCGCGCCCGCGGGCTTCTGGTCTGACCGCTGGACGAGCGAGGAGATCGCCGAGTGCGAGCGGGTGTTCGACGTCACGTTTCCCGGGCCGTACCGCTGCATGTTGCGGACCCTGAGAGGCTCGCGAACAGACGTAAGCTTCTACGACGCGCGCCGGGATCGACAGCAAATCGTCCAGCGAATCGAGAATGTACGCGGGGAGTCGCTCGGTCGCCTGTGGCCCCTGCTCGGCCACCGATACCTTCGCCTCGATCCGATCCTCGACACCCATCCCGTGCTCTCGGTCTACATGGGGACGACCCCAACCGACACCATCGTATACGGAGCCAACCTGCGGGACTGGCTGCTGCTCGAGTACGAGCGCGACCTCGGACTCGACCCTGACTTTGTTCGCGAGACTTGGGCGAGGACCAATCCCGTCACAGCCGCGCTCGGCCTCTGAGCGCGCGGAGGGTGCATGAACCACGGCAGCGCGTTGATCGCAGGGCTCACCACCGCCGAACTCCTTCCGCGCTTGATGGCGGTGGGGGAGGGCCCCTACCTGCTCGCCGCCGTCGTCGCGCTGGTGACCGTCGAGGGCCTCCTCGCGCTCGCGTTGAAGCGCAAGCCAGACCTCCGCGAGGAGGCCGCGTCGTGGGGCGTTGGTATCGGTTACTTCTTCACCAAGGTGCTGGGCGCGAAGCTCTTGTTCTTCGGCTTGTACCTCTACGTCTACCAGCACTGTCGACTGTTCGAGTGGCGCATCACGGCAGTGCGCTCGTGGCTTACGCTGCTTCTCATCGGCGACTTCGTCTACTACTGGACCCACCGGATGGAGCACCGCGTCCGTCTGTTCTGGGCCACGCACGAGAACCACCACTCGGCGCGGACGTTCACCTTCGGAACAGCAGTGCGCATGCCCTGGGGTGAGGTGCTCTACGCTCCGATCATCGGGGTGTGGGCGCCGTTGCTTGGATTTCACCCAGCGATGTACCCGGTCGTGGGCGCGTTCAACCTCGTGTGCGGTCTTCTCCAGCACACCGAGCTCGTGGGCAAACTCGGTCCGCTCGAGGCGATCTTCGCGACTCCGTCCCACCACCGAGTGCATCACGGAAGCGACCCGCAGTACCTCGACTGCAACTACGGCGCGCGGCTGATCCTATGGGATCGACTGTTCGGTACCTTTCGCCCCGAGGGCGCAACACCTCGATACGGACTCACCAAGAACATCGAGAGCTACAACCCCCTCGTCATCGTGGCGCACGGGTACCTCTCTCTCTATCGAGACGTGCGCGGCGCGCGGACGCTCGTCGAGCGCCTGAAGATCCTATTCGGTCCGCCCGAACGGCAGCCCGAGCGCCTCGACCCCGAAGCGCCGAGCCAACATCGTTAACCGTCTTTTCCCTGGCTGGACGTCTCGCGCGCACGAGGCCCGCCGAAGCGCAGGAGCGCGCCCGCGAGCCGATCGCGATCCGTCGAAGCTCGCGATCCTCCGCGCGAGCAGCGAGATCATCGGCCCGCACGGCCGACGCCGCAGCCCCGTCAACAGCGCCTCGGTGTTCGCCGCTGGACCGCGGCGAAGTGCGACGCGATGAGAAACCCGCGCGAGACGAGCGGAATGTTGCCGCCCATTCCGAGGATCCAGCGCATCGCGGGGTGCTTGTAGTCGCGCGCCTTGATCCACGTCATGAGCTGCAAGTCGTGGTGCAACAGCGCCGCGCGCAGGGGCAGAAAGTCGAACTTGTGCGTGTGATTGGGGCAGAAGATGGCCGGCCCCCGCGGGAGATTCTCGACGCCGATCAGCTCTGTGCTCACGCGCGGCGGAAGCCACAGCAACAGGTCGTTGAACGTCCGTCCCGCGAGGCTCCACGCAGGGGTACAAATCGGGTTCGTTGCGCGCAACAGGTCGAGCACGGCGAGCGACTGTACCCCGTGAGTCAGGGCCGCTCTGACCGCGAGCATTGCAGGCGACTACACCATCGCGCCCGCGCGGGCGTTGCTCAGGGAACGAGGACGACCTTGCCCCGAACTTCGCGCCGCTCGAGCACCTCGAGGGCCTCTGGCGCCTCGGCGAACGGATAGGCGCGTTGAACCTGCGGCCGCAGCGCTCCGTCCGCGACCCACTTCATGATCCGCTCTGCGTTGCGTCGATTCTGCGCGGGTTCTCGCACCGCGAACGACCCCCAGAACACTCCGGCGATGTCACAACCTTTCAGCAGCGCGAGGTTCAGCGGGATCTTCGGAATCTCACCGGACGCGAACCCGACGACGAGAAAACGCCCCTTCCACGCGATCGCTCGCAGCGCTTGCTCTGCGTGGGGTCCTCCCACGGGGTCGTACACGACGTCCGCACCATCGCCGCCCGTGAGCTCCTTGACGCGGTCCTTCAGCGACTCGCGCTCGTACGCGATCACCTCGTCTGCTCCATGCTCCCGGCAGAACGCGAGCTTCTCGTCGGTGGATGCCGCCGCGATGACCCTCGCACCCAAGAGCTTTCCGAGCTGCACGGCGGCGATGCCGACTCCGCCTGCGGCGCCGAGCACCAGCAACGTCTCGCCGCTTCGCAGATGCCCTCGATCCTCGAGCGCATGAAGCGTCGTCGCGTAGGTCAACAGCGTCGCCGCGCCGACCTCGAAGCTCACCGCGTCCGGCAGCTTCACCGCCGAGACCGCGGGGACGGCGACGCGCTCGGCGAACGCGCCCTTGAGCATCGTCGCCGCGACGCGATCGCCCACAGAGAAGTCGCTCACGCCCGCGCCGACCGCGCGCACGACGCCCGAGAGCTCGCCGCCAGGGATGAACGGCGGATCGCTCTTGAACTGGTATTTTCCACGCGTCACGAGCACGTCGGGGAAGTTCACGCCGCACGCACGCACATCGATGAGCAGCTCGCCGTCATCCGCGACTGGATCCGGGAGTACGTCCACCGACAGGCCTCGAGGACCCGTGAGCTCGTGACATCGAACCGCGCGCATGTTCATTGGGATCGACGCAGAGAGTACCGGCATTCGTGTCTGTGCGGCAGGTCGCGCGGCGAAGGATCATCCATGCGCTGAGCGTCTCGAGTTCGGCGCGACGCACGACGCAGTCGCATCGAGGCCCACGCGAGCGTCGGGGAGCACGGGAGCTCCGGTCGCCGACTCGGGACTCGTGTTCGACCGACGGACGGTTGACGGCCTGTGCTAGCAAGTGCACGGGTGAAAGATTCCCGCTGACCGCGCGGCGGGACGACTGCTGCTATCGTTCGCATCGGTGATGCACCGAGCGCATCGATTAGCAGTATCGGCGTGCGTGATCGTGGGGTGCTCACCCACGCCACAGCGGATGCGCGGCGACGTCGAGATGCTATCGGGTCGAACGCTCGTGTACGTCGTGTCGCGCGTGCACATCTCGCAAGACCGCGCTGGACCCATGGGGTTGCCTACAAGCGGATACGATATCGACGGAGTATTCGCAGGGACCGCAGAGACGAGCCGCCTCAACGGAGGTGCTCCTGCGCCGCCGAGCAGCCTCGAGCCGATCTGCAACCGGACCGACACACGTTCGGCGGTCGATCCCACACAAAACTGTCCTCTCGTCGATCTCGACCCCACGACCAGGCGCTGTCGAACGACGACCGGTTGCCTCGGAGCCTCGGGATGCGTCGGTGGGGTCGACAACACCGCGTTCACAGCGTTCGACGCGATTGCTTGGAACAACGGCTATCGCTACACGGTCGAGCATTTCGTCGGCGCCTACTATGCGAGCGGCGCTTCGTACGTGTTTCGGTTCGTCGGCGTCGACTCACTCGACGACGACCCGAGCGTCGTCTTGAAGATCTACCGAGCCATTCCCAGGTTCGGACGCAACTGCAACGACGTCGTTGCAGACCGACGGTACGTGCTCTTGGACAGCTCGATACGCCTGGGCGAAGTCGAGCTGCCGCGCTTCACTCCCATCGTGGGACGCATCACGAGAGGGCGCTTCGTCTCATCGGGTGAAGGCACGTGGGAGATTCCATTTACCTTCGCTTCGGAACCCACGGCGACGCCGATGGTCCCGTTCGAGCGCGTGCGGCTCAGCGTCGATCTCGCGGAGACTCGAGGACTCCGCGGCAACGTCGGCGGGACCATGTCACGCGAGGGGTTCACGAACCACGTGACGGCGACGTTGGGCGTTAGCGCTAGAATGGTTCCGTGGTGGGCGGTGCCCGACCTCACCATGAGCCGCGCGACGCCGGGTACGTTTCAGTGCGTCGATCCCGAGCGCGACTCGAACCCGGACTCGCAGCACGCGAGCTTCGGGTTCGAGTTCGAGTTGGTTCGTGCGCTGCTCGACGAGGGCTCTGTCGCGACGCCGCCCCTCGGCGCGTGCGGATCGTGGTAGCGAAGCTGCCTCAGTATCAACAGTGAAATCACAGCGCAATCGCGTCGTGATGCGCGGTGGATCAGCGGTCTGTGCTCGCATCGAGGCCCACACGAGCGGCGAGGAGCACGGGAGCTCCGGTCGACGACGCGGGACTCGTGTTCGACCGACGGACGGTTGACGTTCTATGCTGACTGGCGCGCTTCGCACGACGCGGCGCGTTGGAGGTCGACGATGTCGTTGATCGGTCGCGTGTCTGTGTGGAGTGTCGTAAAGAGGCACCACTTTTCAAGACGCCGTCACGACGAGCGGCGCGTGGATCGCGGCGAACACCTACCGAGAGGGCGCGTCGATCTCGCTCACGAGACCCGAAGGGGCGTCCGCCGCGGTCGCGTTGCTCTTCGAAGCAGTGCACGAGCCGGCCTTCGAGGATCGCGAGTCCCGCGTGGCGCGCACGTCGCAGATGGACGATCGCGCAGGGGTGGTCCTCTCGACGCGCTCGCTCTCCAAGGCGCTCGCTCGGCACTTGTTGTTCGGCGGAACGCACGTGATGGGCCACCCAACGACCGGCCTCGGCCACGAGATTCGCGCTCGTCGCGTCGAGCAAGTGCGCGAGCCAGCTTCGGAGGCGATCGTCGTCGCGGGGGATCGCGACGCGATCCTTTTCTCGGTTGGACAGTTCGGGCTCAACGGCTTTCAGCAGTGGGACTTTCAATCGCGACGTCCGTCGCGGCTCGCTTGCTGCGCCCCACCCCGCGGGCCCGACGCGCTCTCCAGTCCTCTCGATCCACCCCACCCTCGAATCCCTGCGCCCCCGGCACGAATCGAACGTGCGACCAACGCTTTAGGAAAGCGCTGCTCTATCCACTGAGCTACGGGGGCTCTCGAGTTGCGCGCAACGCGAGGGAGCGCTCTGATAACGCGGGCTCCGCGCGCTGTCTAGCCCGCTCGTTCACACCCCCTTGGCTTCGATCAGCCGGTCGCGATCGGGCCCAGCGCGAGCGCCTCGGCGAGCTCGAGCGCGTCGACCGGCCAGAACGGCGCCGGCCGCGGTCGCTTCACCCCAGCGCCGCCCTCCATCGGCCTGCACCCGAGGATCGCCCTACGCCACGCGCGCGGAACGCTCTCGCGCCCGTACACCGCCCCCAACAGCGCTCCCGCGATGGCCGCGTTCGTGTCCGTGTCTCCTCCGCACGCCACGGTCTCGATCACGCCCGCTTCGAACGAATCGCTGTGCAACAAGCGGTAGAACGCGTTTTGCAGCGCGATCGCCACCCAGCCCTGCTTGCTCATGAAGTCCTCGGGCGCGCTCGTCTTCGCTCGCTCGATCCACTCGAGAACGTCCGTGCCCTCGCAGTGCGATCGCGCAAACTCGAGCGCGCTGCCATAGAGCGACTCGCGGTCGAGCCCCTCGGCCACCGCGCGATGGACCGTGTGGACGAACACCGCCGTCGCGTCGCGACAATTCGTGTGCGGGTGCGTGATCGCTGCGTCGCGCCTCGTCATCGCCTCGCGGGCAGCGTCGTCCATCGCGAGGTTCCACAGGGCGAGGGGAGAGGCGCGCATCACCGAGCCGTTCGCCTGACTCGTCGCGCTCAGCCGTCCGCTCAGCGCTCCTCGGGTCGTGTTTCCGATGTCGAACGGGCCCGACTCCATCCAGTCACGGTAGGCGTGAAACGCCGATTCGACCTGAAATTCTCCTTGCGAAATCAACGTTCTCGCAAGCGCGAGCGCCATCTCCGAGTCGTCCGTGGGCTGGCCCGCGAGAGTGTTCCACGTGCCGCCGTCGACCAGCGAGCGCACCCCGCGCGGGTGCTGATTCGCGATCGTCCCG
Organism: Deltaproteobacteria bacterium Ga0077539; assembly: GCA_001465015.1. Taxonomy (GTDB): domain Bacteria; phylum Myxococcota_A; class Polyangia; order Polyangiales. Next base: position 9,051 of record LNEO01000059.1, read on the forward strand.
GCGTCGAGAAACTCGACGAGGCTCCCCAATGAATCGCCGCTCAGCTGCCCGAGCCAGCACCCCTGCGCGCGAGAGAGCACGTCCGCGTCGCGCAGCGACCAACCCACCACGGGCACAACCCTCGGGTACTTTCGCTCGAGCGGCGGCGACTCGCGCAGCTCTCTCACGAGCTCGAAGGGAACCTTCGCGAGCGCCCGCGCGAGCTCGACGCTCCCGCCGAACACATCGAACGTCCTTCGCTCGCCCTCGTACGCGATCACGGCTCCATCCCCGTCGACGATTTCTCCGCCAACGCCCCGCAGCAAAGCGTGTCCCGCGGCGACGTCCCACCACGTGACGCCCGCGATCGAGACCGCCCCGTCGACGTCGCCCGCCGCGCACAGCGCCAGACGGTAGGCGATGCTCGCGACCGCGCGGTATCGCGCTGGACGAACGCAGCGCTCGTTGGCCTCGGGCTTTCGATCCGCGTCCTGACTCACCGCCACCAGCACGTCCGACGCCAGCGCGGTCGGGAGCTTGTCGCGATGCACCGCAGCGCCGTTGCGACGAAGCGGCGCGCCCTCGCGCCACGTGAACAGATCCCCGTCGTCATCCGGAGCGCACGGCGCGAACACGACGCCGAGCACCGGACGACCCCTGTGCACGAGCGCGATCGAGACCGTCGAGCCGCGCCAGCCACGCAAGAACGCCGATGTCCCGTCCTGTGGATCGACGACCCACAGCGTCTCGGGCCACGGAACCTCGCCCACATACCCCAGCTCTTCCCCGAGGAACCCCGCGCTCGGAAGCGCCTCTCGGAGCCGAACTCGGATCTCCCGCTCGCATCGCTCGTCGATCGGCGCCTTGCCCTTCTCGCCCTCGGGCCCGCCTCGACGATGAAACTCCGCGCGAATGCGCCTGCCCGCGCTCAGCGCCGTCTCCGTCGCCACCGCGAGCAGCCTCTCGAGCTCTTCACCCTGCATGGCTCGAGAACCTACCACTCGGGCTCGTACCGTTCTCGCGACCAACGCCCGTCCCACACAATCCGCTCGACGACCCTCGCGAACCCCCTCGTGTCGGGCTCGGGCGCGCTCGCTCGACCTTTGCCCGGAGTCATGCTCGAATTTCACTTATGTGGCACGTCTCGGCTTCGCACGCGCGGTCCGTTTCGCTAGGCCATGCGCACTATTTCGCCTGGCACTTGCCTTCGATCCTCATCGTGATCGTCGCGAGCGTGCTCTTTCTCGTCATCGCCCGGCAGCTGCTCTGCAGCGTCTACGGGCCCCAAGCGCGCACCTTTCGGTGGAACATCCTCGGCTGGTGCGCTCTCGCGATCTCCGTCGGCACCACCGTGAGCTACCCGTACCTCCGCGCCGCCGCGTATTGGAGCGTCGAAACGGACGGCTCGTGGTCCCTTCGAAATTATCTCGGCATCACCGTCGCGACGGTTCCGTCCGACGAAGTGCGCGAGGTGCGCGCGCGCGACCTCGGCGGGCTCGGCGTCGGCATGGGCCACATCGAAGTGCGACGCGAAGACGGAAGCGTCGTTCGCACCGTGCGCCTCTCGCGCTCGCGCGTCATCGCGATCACCAAGATGCTCGGCTACGCGCGCTCGGACCTCGCGCAGGAGTACACAGACACCGTCGTGCGAGCGCATCGCTACGCTCCCAACCAGGGCTCCATCCCACGCTCGATCCGTTGACGACCGAGCGCCGTTCGGTGCACAACTCCTCGCGCCGAGAGGGGTTTGCGCTCGATGCAACATCGTTTCTGGTCACGATCGAAGACCCGCGCGCTCGTCGCGCTCGCCGTCCATTGCTCGGGCTCGATCGCTTGTCAGCCCGTTCCCAACGCCGATGCTCAACGGCCGCCGCGCCCCGTGCATCCGCCGCCCATCGTGCCGCTGCGCTCGACCTCGCCGCTCGTGCAGGACGTCGTGGTCGCCGACGTTCCCGCGACGCCTCCGCCCGTGCCGACCGTACCGCCGACGATCGTGACGCGCGGCCGGTGGGTCGAGTCGCGACTCGGGTTTCGCACGCACCGAGCCGTCGTTCGCCTCGCCGACGGCAGCGAGGGCCCCTGGATCACCGTGCGCGTTCCCGTGAGCAGAATGCGCTTCGATGCGCTTCGGACAGAGAATGACCGCCTCGCGAGCGGCCTCCGCGCACCCAACCGCATCGCGATGGTCGCGGGCTACTTCGAACGCGACAAGCGGCCGTCGGGCGTCCTCGAGGCCAACCGCGTGATCCACGGGCAGCAGCACGCCCACGCAGGCTCGGGGCTCTTCGTGGTGCGCGACGGACGCGCGCGCGTGATCGCGGCCAGCTCGGCCCAAAGCGAATGGGCCGGCAGCGAGCTCGTCGTCCAGTGCGGCCCGCGACTCGTCGAGGCGGGCCCCGTGGTGGGCGTGTACGCCGATCGAGGAGAGCGCTTCGCGCGCGCTGCCGCCTGCATTCGCGACGGAGGAGCCACGGTCGACTTCATCGTGACCTGGTCGTCCGCCGACGCGCTGCGCGGCCCCGGACTCTATGCCTTCGCCCTCGCGCTCGCTGGGCCCTCGCCAGCGGGCGACGCAACGGGCTGCGAAACGGCCCTCAACCTCGATGGCGGCCCCTCCGCAGGGATCATGGTGGACGGTGTCCCCGAGGCGTCTCACCCGCCAATCGGCCCCGTCCCTTGGGCGATCGTCCTCGGATCGCGGTAGCCTCGTCGGTGCTTGCAGTCGCCAAATCGACGGGACGCTGCTTTAGTACACAGCAATCATTGGCCATGAACCTTGCACTTCGACTCCTGCTCGTCGCGAGCATCTTCGCGCTCGTCGGCTGCGACGGAGGAATGACCCCTCCGCCTGCAGATGTTCCTGTGATGGACGCCACGCGTCCCGAGGGCGGCGTGCGCTGCGGTCGAGTCGGCCAGGCGTGCTGCGCTGGCAGCTCCTGTGAATCCAACGGCATCGTTCAGCTCGTCTGCGACATGGGCATCTGCCTCGGCGGACCCGGCGCAGACTGCACCAACCCCACGGACTGCTACAGCACCTATTCGTGCACGGACAACAAGTGTTGTCTCCGCGAGGGCGACGCGTGCAGCGCGCCCAACGAGTGCTGCCAGGGGACAGTCTGCGGCGCGTCGATGACCTGCGAACGCCCCGGTTCGTGCGGCGGACTCGAGCAGATGTGCTGCCGCGACAACGTCTGCCAGGCCGGCCTCTCGTGCAACGCCGGCACCTGCGTCACCTGCGGCGGAACCGGTCAGCCCTGCTGTCCGGGCAACACCTGCAGCAACGGAAACATGTGCGTCGGCGACGTCTGTCAGTCGCCTCCTCCCTGCGGCGGCGACGGCCAGGCGTGCTGCGGTCGCGCGTGCGATCCGGGCCTGACGTGCGCGATGATGGGCACAACGATGCGCTGCCAGCGCTCGATGACCTGCGGCGCGATGGGACAGGCGTGCTGCGCTGGCTCGATGTGCAACGCGGGCCTCGTGTGCAACGGCACCACATGCGCCATGCCCATGGCCGCCTGCGGCAGCATCGATCAGCCGTGCTGCGCCGGCAACGCGTGCGCCGGCGTACTTCAATGCCAGAGCGGCCGCTGCACCTCGTGCCGCGCCGGCGGAACCACCTGCGGAACCAGCGCTGACTGCTGCGGTGATTTCGTGTGTCGCCGCGCACCGACCAACCTCGTGTGCTGCCACGGTCAGGGCGGCTCGTGCGCCAGCTCCGCGCAGTGCTGCGGGTACATGCTGTGCGACACCGCGACGATGCGCTGCGCCTGCCAGCAAGAAGGCCGATCGTGCGTCGATTCGTCCGAATGCTGCACCGGTACAACATGCATGAGCGGGACGTGCCGAAGGCCCATGACGACGTGCCGAATGGCCGGGGATCCGATGGGCTGCACGACCGCCACTGACTGCTGCGCAGGGCTGCGCTGTGATCCCTCGCCGACGACGCGACGGTGCTGCCAGGACATCGGCGCGACCTGCACCGCGACCGATCAATGCTGCGGACTGACGCAGTGCGAGGGCACCCCGACTCGCGTCTGCACCTGCCGAGGCAATGGCAGCACTTGCGCCAGCGAGCGCGACTGTTGTGCGGGGCTCACCTGCCAGACCGGGACGTGCCGTCCTCCCACGGGGTGCAAGCCCCAAGGCGACGCGACGTGCACCAACAACACCGAGTGCTGCGGCGTGCTCGTGTGCAACACCGTCGTCAGCACCGGTCGCGCGCAATGTTGCTCGAGCTCGGGCGCGACCTGTCGCGTAAACAGCGAGTGCTGCGGAACGATGAACTGCACCAACGGACGCTGCCGCTGCCAGGCCACCGGCGCTGCGTGTCGCAACGGCGGGGACTGCTGCTCCACGCGCTGCGACACCACGACGCGCGTGTGCCTGCCGTGAGCCCGCGATGAGCCGCGGCAGCTGGCTCGTGCGATGGGTCCTTCTGCCGGCGCTCGTCGTCGCGGTGGCCTTTCTCTCGTGGTGGACCGTCCGCACCACGCAGGACCTCCGCCGCTTGGACAAGGCCAGCATCATCGAGAGCACGCTCTTGCTCGCGCGCGAGAAGGTCGACCGCGCCGAGCAACAGCTCGCCGCCGCGGACGAGGCTGTGTTTCACGCGGTCAACCCCGACGACCTCGACGCGCTCGCGCTTCGCTGGGTCGAGAGCGCCGAGCGCATCACGCCCTCGATTCGCTCGGTGCTCGTGCTCGACGAGCGGCTTCGCCTCGTGCGGCACGTCTCGCGCGTCCGCGACGAGGAGGCCGCCGCCTTCAGAGCGCTCTTCTTTCGCGCGGTCTTGCCGGCGCTGCAGCTCGAGTCCGAGGCGCTCGACGTGCACAAACACGCGCACCGCGCCTTCGAGGGACGCCCCGTGTTCGTCTCGGCGATCGCCCGCGAAATCGGCGGACGCCGACACTATGTAGTCCTCGAAGAAGACCTCGGATACATCCGGCAGACCCTCTTGCCCGGCCTCTTCGAGGACCCCGCAGAGCGCGGCCGATTCAACGTCGTAGACGAAGACGGACGGCTCGTCGTCGGCCGTCCCCTCGCGGGCGGCGACTTCGTCGTGTCGCTTCGATTCTCGAGCACGCTCGATGGATGGCGCCTCAGCGCCGAGCCGCGCAAGGCCGAAGAAATCGCGGCGCGCTCGCGCAGGCGCCCCGTGTTCGACGTCGTGCTCGTGGGCCTCTCGTTGCTGGTGCTCGTCGCAGGCGTGCTGTTCTTGACCTTCGCCGCGCGCAACGAGCAGCGACTCAACCGCTTGAAGAGCGACTTCATCGCCACGGTGTCGCACGAGCTGAAGACGCCGCTCAGCCTGATCCGAATGTTCGGCGAGATGCTCGCGAGCGACCGTCGGCTGTCGGACAAACAACGCGCGCAGTACCTCGGGATCATCGTGCGCGAGAGCGAGCGCCTCACCGCGTTGATCGAGAACGTCCTCGATTTCGCCCGCGTCGAGCGCGGCCGCGCCAGCTACGACTTTCACCGCAACAACCTGCGCGACATCGTCGTTCGCGCGGTCGAGCTCTTTCGCTCGAGGCTCGACCGCGACAACCCGGTGATCTCGATGGAGCTGCCTGCGAGCGTTCCTGACAGCGAGCTCGATGAGCAGGCGCTGCAGCTGTTGCTCTTCAACCTCCTCGACAACGCGCTCAAGTATGCGCCCGAAGGCGAGCGCGTCGTCGTGAGGCTCCGGCACGAGGGCGTGCGGTTCACCCTCGAAGTGCAGGACGAGGGCCCCGGAATCGAAGAAGAAGACTCTCGCAGGGTGTTCGAGCGCTTTTATCGCGGCCGTCGCGCCCGCGACAACGGCGCCCGCGGCAGCGGCATCGGGCTCGCGCTCGTGCAGCACATCGCCCGCGCGCACGGAGGAGACGTCGCTGTTCGCAACGCCACGCCACGCGGCGCTGTGTTCACCGTCGCGCTCCCGCTGCGAGAGCCTTCCCCCGAGACCTGAGCGCTCTCGAGCTGCGTTTCGCCAACGGAAGGCGGCGCCGCCGTCAGCGGTCCGCGATCACCCGCGCGTCGAGCCCGTTGCCGCCGTAGACGATCGCGTCCAGCGCGAATCGCTCGTCCACCAGCGCGAGCGCGGGCTGCCCGAGGTCGATCGCTGTCTTCGGAAGCTCGCTCGGGTCGAAGCCGATCGCTCGCGCCCCGTGCTCGCTCCCCTCGAGCCACAGCTGCGCCGCGGGCGTGCTCGCGATCGTGGGCTCGAAGGTCACTCGTCGACGCAGCCGCAGCCGCTCGTGCGTCTCGAGCGCGCGGAGCTCTTCGATCGCGTCGGTCACGATGTGACTGTCGATGCCCACGCACATGCGAACGCCCCGCTCGCGCAACGTCGCGATCGGCGCCAGTCCGTCGCCGAGGTCTCGCTCGGTCGTCGGGCAGGCGCAGACAAACCCACGCGCCTCGCCGAGCAGCGTCGCTTCTTCTTCGGCGAGGTTCGTTCCGTGCACTGCGACGAACCGCTCGCTGAGACCGTCGACCGAAGCGATGAGCTCCATCGGTCGGACGCCGTGCTCCGCGAGGCACTCGTCGACTTCGCCCTGCACTTCGCTCACGTGCATGTGCAGCGGAAGCGAGTGCTTCTTCGCGTACGCCGCGCACTCGCGCACCCACTCTTTCGGAACAGCCCTCACTGAGTGCGGCGCCACGCCAACGCGGACCCGAGCGTGTCCACGGTACTTCGCGCGCAGCGACTCGACGTCGCGAAGCACGAGATCCACGTCGGGGTCGCAGAAGCGCCTCTGCCCGGTCTCTGCCGCGCGGCCGGCTCCCGCGCGAAAGTACGCGACGCGCAACAGCGTGATGAACAGCCCCGCGTCCAGCGCCGCTTCGATCACCATGTCCGAGAGCAGCGTGCGATCGTCGTAGGGCGTCCCGTCTGATTGATGGTGGATGTAGTGAAACTCTCCGACCGCCACCACGCCGCACGCGCGCAGCTCGTCGAAGGCGACGCGCGAGATGCGATAGGTAGACTCTGGATCGAGCGCCATCCCTTGCGCGTACATCGCCTCGCGCCAGGACCAGAACGTCCCCGTCTCTCTCGCCGCCCGCTGCGTCTGCCCTCGAAGCGCCCGCTGAAACGCGTGCGAATGCGCGGTCACCAGCCCCGGCAGCACCATCCGCCGCTCGCCCGCCACGGTCGTTTCGATGTCCGAAATCGTTCGCCGAGAATTCATCGCGAGATCTCCCGTGCCGTGATTCTGTTAGTAAATTTACAGCGAAAACTAGCTATGCTGAACACTTGACCAGTGTGTGTAAACTCCGGTACGAACCGTTCGAGCCGCCCGCGTGAGATCCTCGAGCGCGATCGTCGTGGGGAGCAAACAAGCACTGAAGGAGTGTCGGGACATGGAAGTCGATCGTTTGGTTGAGGGTGCGTTCTGCTGGGCTGAGGCAGGAGTTCCCGACGTGCAGGTCGCAAAGGCGTTTTACAGCACTGTCCTGGGTTGGTCGTTCAACGATGTGCCGTTGCCCGACGGCGGCGTCTATCCGATGGCCACCATCGGCGGCCGCAACGTCGGCGCGGTGTTCAAGATCGATCCGAAGATGGCTGCGCCCGGCGCTCCGCCGATGCCGCCGTCGTTCTCGAACTACATTCAGGTGTCCGACGTCGACGCGATCGCGAAGCGCGTCGGTGAGCTCGGAGGCTCCGTCATCGTCCCGCCCATGGACGTGATGGAGGAGGGCAAGATGGTCGTGTTCGCAGACCCCACAGGCGCCGTGCTCTCTGCCTGGCAGCCGAAGCGCCACGTTGGCTTCGGTCGAATGGGCGAGCACGGCGCGCCCGCGTGGCTCGAGCTCATGACGAAGAACATCGACGTGTCCGCGTCGTTCTATCGGAGGCTGTTCGACTGGGAGATTTCCCAATCGAAGAACTCGACCATGCAGTACTTCGAGTTCGCTCCGAAGGGCACGACCGTGGGCGTCGGCGGCATGATGCAGATGGACGTGTCCTTCGGCGACATGCCCTCCCACTGGCTGCCGTACTTCGCCGTCGACAACATCAACGCCGCGGTCGCCGCCGTGAAAGAACACGGCGGAACCGTCTGCGTCGAGCCCACCTTGATCCCCTCGGTGGGCACATTCTCTGTCGTGCAGGACCCCGGTGGAGCGACGTTCAACGTCCTCCAACTCCTGCAGATGTGAGCGAGGCGCTCAGTTCGCGGGCGTCGTCTTGATGCCAGCGGCCTGAACGATCGTCTCGAATGCCTTGAAGTCGCTGATCGCGAGGCCCGAGAGGATCTTGCGGTCGAGCCCGATGTTCGCGCCCTTCAGCGCGGCCACGAGGCGCGAGTAGCTCGTGCCCACCATCCGCGCCGCGGCGCTGATGCGCGCGATCCAAAGACGGCGGAAGTCACGCTTGCGCAAGCGACGGTGACGAAACGCGTACTGCCAGCTCTTGTGGACGGCCTCGACCGCAACCGACGCGAGCCTCGAGCGCCCAGCGCTGAAACCCTTGGCGTGCTTGAGAACCCGATTACGACGACGACGGGCCTTGAAGCCCCTTTTAGCGCGCGGCATGGATCAGTGCTCCTCTCACTTCGTCCCGTAGGGGAGCATCTGCTTCACGCGCTGCTCCATCGTGCTGTCAACCATGTCGTTCTTGCGCAGACGGCGCAGACGAGCAGCAGGCTTGCCACCCATGAAGTGGCTCGCGCCGCCCTTGGGGCGACGCACACGGCCGGTACCAGTGATCTTGAAGCGCTTGGCCGCAGCGCGGTTGGTCTTCATCTTCGGCATCGTTTGTTCCTCAACACGAACTCTCGAGTCATCGAGAAGTGCGTGGTTGGTCGCGCTCCCCGCACCGTGCGCGTATCGCACGGCCCGCCGGGCTGACTCGGTCAGCCCGACGTCGGACGCGGCCACCGGCCGCGCGGGGACGATCGAGCGCGAGGCGCGCGTGTCTAGCGGAACCCCCCCGATTGGTCAAGCGCTCACTGGCCGAGCGTATCGCGATACCGCTCTGCGTAGCGCCCGTCCGGAAAGCGCTGCAGGTACCGTCGCATCGTCTGTTCGGCCGCAGCCGTGTTGCGCAACCCGCGATAGGCCGTCACGAGCTGGTTGAACTCGATTTCCGTCGCAGCCCGGCCGCGAAGGGCGTCCACCGCGCACTGAAAGTTGTTCGCGAGCAGGCACTGCCCCGCGTTTTGTCCCGACGCAGCCCCGCTCGGCGCCGGCGGATTGGTCGGCGGATTCGGACGCGTGACCGTCGGCGTGTTGGCCGGCGGCGTGTTGACCGTCGGCGTGTTCGACGGCGCAGTATTCTGCGTCTGGTTCGAGTTGCGCGCACGGCGCGGGCCGCTCTCGCTCGGCGTCCTCGTCGGCTGCGTCGGCGGGTCGACGCCCGTCGGCTCCGAGCCCGCGTTTTGCGCTGGCTCTGCGCCGGTGTTCTGCGCCACCACTGCACCGCTGTTGGTCGTCGGCTGCGCCGCAGCGCCCGTCGGCTCCGTGCCGTTGTTGGCCGGCGGATTGGCGCCCGGCTCGACCTGCGCCGGCGCGGTGTTGCCCGCCTGCGGTGCCGTGTTGCTCGGAGCAGCTGGGTTGGCTGTTTGCGCCGCGCCAGTGCTCGCGCCAGCGCTGCCTTGCGTCGGCTCTGCGCCAGTCACGACGGTCGTGTTCTGCGCGACCGACTGCTGGTTGTTGTTCTTCATCGCGTACATCGCGCCGCCGCCGCCGAGGGCCGCGACGAGCACGCCGATGCCGACGAGCATCCCTGCGCTTGATTTCTTGGGCTCGGCGCTGGGCTCGGCGACCTCCGCGACCGCCGCGCTCACTGGAGGAATGATCGCCGTCGCTTCACCGACGCGCGAGAGCTTGCACTCGACCACGCCCATCGTGATCTGGTCGCCCGCCGCGATCGCCTTCTTCTTTACGCGCTCACCGTTGACGACCACGCCGTTGGAGCTCCCGAGATCCTCGATCACGAGCTTGTCGTCTTCGACGACGATCTTCGCGTGCTCTCGAGAGATCGAGGAAAACGGCAGCGAAACGTCAGCAAGCTCGCTGCGTCCTAGAAGCACCGGCACCTTCGTGATCACGAAGGTCGACGGCGTCCCAGGCGGCGCGAGAAACACCAGCTGCAGCCTCTTGAGGTGGTCGGGCACCGCCGACTGCGTCGGCAACGGAACCCCGAGCGCCGTCGGAATCGCCGGCATCGTCGCCTGCGGGTGGTGCCCCGGCTGTTGTGCAGGCGCTTCGTACGTCTCGACCACCGCCGCAGACGGAGCCGCCCCAGCCGCTGGTGCGACCTGGGCGCCGTTCTCTTCGACGATATTGAGCTTGTAATCCCCGATCACGATCTGATCGCCCATCTTCAGCGCGCGCTGATCGCTCAGCCGCGTGCCGTTGATGACCGTGCCGTTGTAGCTCCCGAGGTCCTGCAAAACGTACCCGCCGTTTCGCTTCTGGAGCTTGGCGTGCCGCCGAGACACGTTCCGGTCGGTCAACCGAATCGTGTTGCCTTCTTTGCGGCCGATCGTGATCTCGTCTCGGACGAGCGGCACCGTCGTGGTCTTCCCTTCGTCGTCCGAAATCACGAGCTTGAACATGCGTTCCTCCGAAGTCTCGGTACTCGAACAGCGCGAGCGCACCCATCCTTGGGTCACTCGCGAGGGACGACGAGAATTCTGCCGAAATTGCAGCACGATCGAGGGCTCAGGGTCAACGCAACCCGCGACCCAGCGCGACAAATCTCCTTCGGGCGTCAGAATGTGCCAGGACGCAAACCGAAAGACCCAGCCACCACCAGCGCCATCCCCCGCCCGTCGGCCGCGCCGGGACCGAACAACGACAGCCGCCCGTCGCCACGAACCGTCCACCCGTCGCGCCGTCCGCGCTGTCCGCCGTCGTCGCGTCGAGCGCCCTCGCGTCCTGACCCGACTGCGCACGGTCCTCTGCATCGCTCGAGGATGCGTCCGACGCCATCGCGCCCCCGTCCATGACCGTCGGCTCCTCGCACGTCCCCAGCGGCCCCACCGGCGGCCGCGGAATCATCGCGAGCTGCGCGCGGATCGCGTCCCACGCCGCGCTGCATTGCGCTCGCACCGTGCTGCTCGGCGGGCACCGTTCGGGGCCGCGTAGCCGCGAGAGGAGCAACATTGGCGTCCAGCTGTCACCTCCGTCCCTCGAGCACGCAAACGACATCCCCGCCGTCATCTCGTTGGCCGTCGCAAAGAGCACCCCGTCGCGATAACGAAGCGAGCGCGGCCGCAGCTCGCTCGCGACTGAGCTCCAATTTTCGCCGCCGTCCGTACTGCGCCGCACGCGATCGGACGCCGCGCTGGTCGTCGCCCACAGCGCCCTGCCGCCAGGCGCTGCCGCGACGCCGACGAGCGCGCTCGTCCCGCGAAACAACGTACGAAACGTCGATCCGCCGTCGTCCGAGCGAAGCAGCAGCGCGCCCTCTGGCTCGATGTCCGCGCGAACGAGCAGCGAGTCGGCGTTCATCGGGTCGACCCAGGTGATGTACGCTGCGTATCCGCCTGCGAATTCACGGGTCATTTCGACGAACGTCCCGGCCCCATCCTCCGATCGAAACAGCGCCGGACGCGCTCCTCGCACCCACCCGGTCGTGTAGACCCTCGCGGGGCGCGACGGAGCGACATCGATCGTGTGCGCGTAAAACTCCGGCCGCGCCCACCCGCGGGTCCACGTCGCTCCGTGATCGAGAGAACGCACGACGAACTGCGTCGCCGCTGGCGGAGTCACGGAGGCGACGATCGTTTCGCCGGCAGAGCTCACGTCGACCACGGGTTCGGCTGGCGCTGTCGCGGGCCGCGTCCAGTCGCACCAGTTGCCCCGATCGGTACGCGAGAGTCCGTCGGGCAGGCCTGCGGCGAGCGTTCCATCGCTGGTGATCGTGACGGTGGGGTCGTATTGCCCAGAGAACCCAACAGCTTCTTCGCAGGTCCAGTCCCAGGTCCGTCCGCCGTCTTCGCTCGTCAGTAGACCAAAGGTCGCGACGATCGCGATTCGCTCTCGCTGCGCGCCCTCGCCGAGCGCGAAGTACTGCGCGAGCGGGTAGCGCCCGTTCGCCTCCGAGACTCCAGCGCTCGTGAGCGCCGCAACAAACGCAAACGCACTGAGCAGCCGCGAACGCTGGCCGACAACCGTCATCGATTCAACCCTACGCTGTACTCGCTTTTTCGCGGTCGTGCAGCCCCTTCGCTTCCTCGATCCCGAAGGAGCGCCCGCTGCGATCAGCGGACATCGGCGGTCGCGCAACGGGCCTCCAACCGCGCAATCCACCGTCGAAAACGACCACGATCGACCGAGGACCCGCGCGTCGCGTCTGCTACGCTCTCGCGTCGTGCGCTTCTTGCGACGAGCACTGGCGTTTGCGTGCCTCGCGTTGGTCGCTTGCAGCGCCCCGACGCAGCTCGAGCCCGAGGACGCTATTTTCGGCGAGGCCTCGCTCGTCGATCGAGCGCTCGTCGACCGCCGCAGCCCCGCGACAACCTCGCCATACCCCGTGGCGAACTACACCGTCACGCTGCCGTTCGAAGGCCCCGAGCAAACGATCGACTTGGACTTTTCCGCGGCTCCCGGTCGCGTCGATGTCCACTTGCTCGTCGACACGACCGCGAGCTTCGACGGCGAGATCCGCGAGCTGCAAAACGCCTTGTCCACCACGACGCTGCCGTCGCTGCAGCGTCGCGTTCCTTCGCTCACGCTCGGGGTGTCTCGCTTCGAGGACATGCCGTGGCAGCCGTTTGGGTTTCGGACGGATCGGCCGTACGTCCTCGTCGTCCCGCAGACCAGTGATTTCGGCGCGGTCGACCGTGCGCTGTTGCGGCTCGACGATCCGCTGGGGCAGGGCGGTGACATCCCCGAGTCCTGGTACGAGGCGCTCTATCAGGTCGCCACCGGGCGCGGGCTCGACCTCGGCGCGATGGGCTCGATCCCCAGGTTCACCCCGGGATCGCTCGGCGGAGGACCGCTCGGCGGCGTTGGATTTCGCGCGGACGCCGTTCGCGCCGTCGTGCTCGTCACCGACGCTCCCTCGCACGAAGGCGCGGATTACCGAGGGGTCATCGCTGGAGCGCACTCGAGCGCCGAGGCCGTCGAAGCGCTTCGCGCCCTCGATATTCGCGCGATCGGAATCGCCTCGGGGCTCGCCGCGCGATCGTCGCTCGAGCCGATCGCGACGCGGACCGGAGCCGTCATCAATCCCGTCAACGGCCGCTGCGCGACGGGCATCAATGGAGGGTCGCGTTTGCCGGTCAACGGCCGCTGCCCGCTCGTGTTCGACATCAGCGACGACGGAACAGGGCTGTCTCGCACCGTCGCCGATGGGATCGGCGCGCTCCTGGACTCGATCGCGTATACCGCGATTCACGGAGAATCCCGCGACGACGCATCGTCCTTCGTTCGGGCGATCGAGGCCGTCTCCGCCACGCCGCCTGCAGGATCGAGCCCCCCGGGGCGCGAAGACCGTCGGCCCGCCGGGATGCTCGACAGCATCCCGGACACCTTCACCGTCGTCCGGTCGGGAACGCAGCTGCGATTTCGCGCCCGACTCGCCAACCGAACCGTACGCGAGTCAGTATTTCCACAAGTTTTCTTTCTGCGGGTCGTTTTGGTGGGCGACGGAGCCCCTCTTCGCGAGGCCCTTGTGCGGGTCATCGTGCCAGAAGGGCCGAAATTCGATGGCGGGACCGACGATTCGAGCTCGCCCGACGCCCGAATCGACGGCAGCTCGCAAGACGCGACGGCCGTGGACGGCGGAGCGATCGGGGATGGACCCGCCGATGCGTCCGCTGTCGAACCCCTCGACGGGTCCGACTCGGACTGAACGCGAAGCGAAAACTCCAAATTGACGCGCGCGCTGTGAGAGGAATACCGTCCCGCCCCAGCGCCCGATCCGTCGAAGTCCTTCGAGCGTCCGACGCGCCCTCTCCGAGTCCCCTACGAGCCATCTCCGAACATCGCAATGATGAACCGATCGTTCTCTCCTTTGCGGACGCTGATCGCTGCCGGTGCGATCGCCGCGAGCGCCGCCGTCGCACCTGCCACCGCGAGCGCTCAAGCCTGCAATTCGATGGACCCGATGTCGATGACGTTCGGGCGGCCGGTGTGCGCCGGCTCGGGCTTCGACTTGCGTTTGTTTCGCAACGCCGTGGACTCCAAGGGTCTGTTCACCGTCAACGGTACGGACATCCTCGGCTCGGGCGACGTGTCGTTCGGCCTCGTCGGAGACGTGGGCTTCAACCTGCTGCGCATCGGCGTCAACGATCGACCGCTCGTCGACACCTCGATCAACGCGGCTGGTCAGTTCAACATCGGCATCGCCAACCTGCTCGTGCTCGGCGTGCAGGTGCCCTTCGCGCTCATGTCGGGGCCTGGACGGCAGATGACCGACGCGGCCGATCCCGTGTTCGCGATGAACGGCGTGCCGCTGATCCCGAGAGAGGTCTACAACCCGTCGGCGTCGGGCCTCAACTATCAGGGTCTCGGCGACATCACGCTCCACGCCAAGCTGCGGTGGCTGCGCGCTGAGTACTTCCCCGTCGGCCTCGCGATCATCTTGCAGGGCGGATGGAACCCGATGCGGGGCTCCTTCTCGTTTGCTGGCGAACCCGACGGTTTCATCTGGCCGCAGGTCGCCATCGAGCGCCGCGTCAGCCGCACCGTCCGCCTCGACTTCAACCTCGGCTCGCGCATCTCGTTCGGCGGCTTGATCAACCCCGGACAGATCGGCCGCGCCGGCGCTGGACCCGCCACGCAATACGGCCCGATGCTCACCTGGGGCGCCGGCATCTCGTGGCGCCCCATCCCCGTCGTCGATCTCGTGGCCGAGACGTACGGCGCCGCGTATCTCACAGGCCTCGCCAACGTCCCGGCGTCTCTGCCCATGGAGATCGTCGGCGGCATCAAGATCTTCGTGCAGCGCAACTCGTACCTGCTGCTCGGCGGCGGTGGTCGAATCCCCGCAGGCAACGCCTTTGCGGCCGCCGACGGACGCGTCTTTCTCGGCATCATCTTCGAGCCCTCGATCGGCGACACTGACGGCGACGGCTATCGCGACGACGTCGATCAGTGCATCAACGACCCTGAAGACTTCGACAACTTTCAGGACGACGACGGCTGCAGCGAGCCCGACAATGACCGCGACGGAATCCTCGACGCCGACGATCAGTGCCCGATCATCCCCGAAGACCGCGACGGCGATCAGGATCAGGACGGCTGCCCCGAAGGCGTCGAGTCCGATCGTGACGGTGACGGACTGACCGACTCGCGCGACACCTGCCCCGACGATCCCGAGGATCGCGACAACTTCCAGACAACGACCAGATCCTCGATACGCTCGACAACTGCCCCAACGACCCGGAAGACGCCGACGGCTTCCAAGACGACGACGGTTGCCCGGACCCCGATAACGATCAAGACGGCGTCCTCGACGCCCGCGATCGTGGCGCCAACGGCGAAGACTGCCGAAACGATCCCGAGACGTTCAACGGCGTCGACGACGAAGACGGCTGCCCCGACGTCGGTACGCTCGAGCTGCTCGGCGACGAGATTCGCCTCCGCGAGCAGATTCAGTTCGAGACAGACAGCGCCGCGATCCGCGATATTTCCAGGCCGATCATCGAGCAGATGTTCAACCTGCTTCGCGAGAACC
>LNEO01000060.1 GCA_001465015.1 Deltaproteobacteria bacterium Ga0077539
CGCGCGGCAGCGCGGGTGGGGGCTTCAGCACTGCGCCCATTGTCGTTCTGCTCATTGGGCGCGCGGCAGCGCGGGTGGGGGCTTCAGCACTGCGCCCATTGTCGTTCTGCTCATTGGGGGCCGCCTCGCGGCTCTGTGCAAAACGTCGTCGTGTTGCTCGATTCTCAGCTCGAAATCTACGTTCGCCACAGAGGTTTCGGCGCCTATGGAGGGGAGCGCTTGCGCTGCGAGCCATCGAGCTGCGGTTCCTTCTCGGTCGTGTCGTGGAACACTGCCGTCGGGCTCTCGCGGTTCAACACCAGCGCGCAGTGGTTTCGAGCGGCCGCGCAGCTCGGGATGATCCCGGTCCAAGCGAAGGAGACGTTCAGCGAGTGCCTCTCGGACTGCGAGAGCATGACGCGCGCCTTCGGCACCGCAGCGGGAGCCGCGGGGCGCCACTACGCAGATCTGATGACCGGCGCGTACGCCGGCAGGCCGGTCATCGTCGCGGTGACGGACTTCGTCGAGCGTCGCCCGCCTCCGTTGATCCAGATCGGCGATGTTCCTGCGTGGAGCGTGAGGGTTCTGTCTACGTGGACGTTCGCCGCTGCGCAGATGACGGCGCCGCTGTTCGTCGGCCTGACGATCGACAGGTCGGGAGCGCGTTCGGGGCCCGACCTCGTCGTCGGCGAGCCCGCGTTCGACCAGGCGTTCGGTGTGTGGGCGGCGGATCCGTCACGGGCGATCGAGCTCTTGCGTCGCCGCGGGCGACCGTCGGAGCTCATCGACGTGCTGGCTGACTTTGCGCGACAAGGGCTCAGCGTCACCATCGCGGACGACTTCGTGCGCGTCGGACTCGCGCGGGTCGTGCTCGACGCCGCGTCGATCGAACAGTGGCTGCGCGCGCTGCACTGGAGCGAACGCGACCGAACGTCGCGCGCGCGCCGAGCGTCGCTCCGCCGCCGGACTTCGTCCTCGGCGACCCTGTGTTCGACGCGGCGTTTCGCGTGGTGGGCTATCCGTACGAAGGACTGAGGATGGTGTTTCACCAGGGGCTTCGGCACAAGTTGCTCTCGATGCTCGCGCACGCGGACGTCTCGGTGCGCGCAGGGTACGTGCGACTGGTGATCCCCGGCCTCGTCGAGCAGCCGGGAGGGTTGCGCGAAGCAGCGCGCGACGTCGTCCAGGTGGCGCGATCGCTGTCGCTGCCACCGCGCTGAACGCTCGAGCGAAGAGCGCTCGAGGTTGCGCTGGCTCGCGCCGCACCGGAGCTGTCCCGGGCTTCTCGCGACTCAGAACGGAATCTCTTCGTCGATCGTCGACTCGCCGATGGAGTCATTCCGTTGCGTCTCGTAGCGCCAGAAGTCATCGTCGTCGTCGTCGAACGGGTCGGACGACGCTGAACGCCCCTGCTGCGGCGTTGGTTGGCGTTTGGGACGACGAGTCGGTCCCACCTGTGGGTCGGTCGGTCGCGATCGGCCCGAATGCGCCGCGCGCCGAGCCAGCCCCCGCGGAACGCGCACCACGCGCTTCACTCCCTGGCGCAGCGTGACCTTCTCGAACGTCGTTGCCAGCTCGAGCGCGGCTCGACCGGGGAGCGAGTCGTACTCCCATCGCTCTGCGATTCGGCGATCGACGATCCCTCGCGCGGCCTTCGCGAAGTCGCCCACGACGGTCACTGTGCGGGCGCCCAGCGCGCGCGCCAGCTCGAGCGCTCGCTGCAACGCGAGCCCTGGACCGAGCCTCCCGTCGAGGTCGGCGTAGGCTTCCGACACCCACACGAGCTCGGGGCCCCTGCCGTTCGAGTGAGGCGAGCCGTGCACGATCACGCCGATGCCAGTGGCCCCGACCATCGGAAGAAAGACCGATGAAATACGCGCTCGCGCGTGGCGCACCACCGTCGATGAATCGAGAACCATGGGCTCATTGTGTCTTCGCGCGAGAGCGGGCCCGGTGTCCAATTGTCGACGCGCGGGCGTTCGATGGAGTTGATGGTTCAACGCTCGGCGGTATTGCCCACGATGTGCAGCGAGAAGAGCGCCCGGACGTCGTCGACGGACTGCGGCGTGGCGTCCCAGTCGCCTGCAAACAGCAGGACATCGAGCCCGGCGTTGTCGTCGCAGACTTCGCGCGTCGCAGCGACCAACGCCTCGGCGGTCGGGACGTCGGAGCGCTTCGCGTAGTAAGCGACGAGCACTCGACGCGTGGCGCGGGTCGCAAGGAGCTTCCATGCGCAGTACTGGATCTTGTCGCGTCCGACGTAGTTTTCGTGTTCGGCGACGAGCAGCGGCGCTGCCCAGGTGTCGAAGCGCCCGACGCACACGTCGAGGTCGAGGTACTCGCTGCGGCCGAAGCGATCGCGGTGGTTCTTCGCGGCGGATTCGGATTGGGGAAACGCTCGTTGACCCATGGTGACGAGCGCAGCGGTGGCCGTCAGGGTCCACTGCGTGGGATCTGGATACTTCGTCCAGACCCGTGGGGTCTCGGTGAGCGAAGAGAGAAACGACTCGAACAGCTCGTTGGCGTACATCATCCGAGCCGACGCGATCGCGGCACGTGACGTTCGCGGTAGACGCGCTGCGTTTCGTCCGTCGAATGGTGACGTCGACGGCGTCGCGATCACACAATGGTCGTCTTCGGCGTCAGCAAGCACAGGGCACCATCGTCTCCCCATCGAACCCGCACCAAGGAGTGCTCTCGATGCCCTGGAACATGGACCAGTCACGCTCGCGTATTCGCGCAGCGATCAACGCCACGAACTCCGTCGAGGTCGTGAACCTCACGCGCGAGATCGACCTCGCGAAGGCGCAGTTGCCGCTCACCAAGGCGTACCGCGTGGACGGAGTGCACGCGTACCTGGACATCGTGAACGCGGACGAGCTGCTCGAATCGACCGAGCGCGAGAGCGAGACCTCGCACAAGCGCTTTGTGCGCTACCTGCACATCCTCAGCCGCGTCGTGCACGCGACGGTGCTGGCCGGGACGGACGTCTTCAAGATCGACCAGCAGAATCACAGGCTGCACTTGCTGCAGTTCAAGCCGTACGACGACGAGCGCAAGCGCATCGCGAGCATGGTCTCGGTGATGCGCGCGCTGCACACCCTGCTCGCGAAGGTCGACGCACTTCACGGCGAGTTCTCCGACGCGAAGGTGTGCGTCGGCGTCGAGTCCGGCGTCGCCCTCGCCGTCACCAACGGAACCCGCGGGGACCGAGAGCTGCTCTTTCTAGGACCTCCCGCGAATCGCGCGGCGAAGCTGCTCTGCGATCGCTCGGGGATCTTCCTCGGCGAGCGCGCCCGGATGGCGCTGGGGGATGGCTTCGAGGGGCGCGCGGAGGACGCCCTCGAGAGCGCTCAGTTGGACGCGCTCGACGAGCTCGCGGGGCTCGGGCTCGACGTCGAGCGAATGCTCGCGCGCTGGAAGGTCGAGCTCGCGGAGACTCCCCTCCGCGATGTGCAGTTCATCCGGCCCAGTCCGCCGCTGTCCTCGCTGGACATCGTGACGCTGACCCCCGCGAACTCGCGTCGCTTCGACGGCGTGGCGTTCATGGCGGACATCGACGGCTTCACGAAGTTCGTGGCGAAGCGCATCGAGGACCGGCTCGGCGAAGCAGAGGCCGTCCAGGTGTTGCACGTGATCCGCAAGGAGCTGCGCGACGTGCTCAACGACGAGGGCGGCCGCAAGGTGCGCTACATCGGCGACTGCCTGCAGGGCGCCGCGTTCGAGGGATCGAAGGCGACCGACGAGGAGGCGTCCGTGAACGCGGCGATGGACATCGCTGCGCGGATGCGGTCTTCGTTTGCGATCATCCACGAGCTGCTGCCCGCGTCGAAGGAGCTCGGCCTGGCGATCGGTATCGAATACGGGCCGCTGACGATCGCGCGCGTCGGGGTGAAGACCAACCGCGATCGTGTGATCGCGGGGCGCGCGCTGATGAAGGCTGAAGAGGTCCAGCGCGAGTGCGGCGGTCGCGACACCGGGTTCGGGCCGGTGTTTCGACGAAAGGGTGACGCGGTCGCGAAGCGGATCTTCGAGAGCGACAGCGTGAAGCTCGCGAAGAGCGAGGGGGTGAAGCTCCCAAAGGGCAACGGCGAGAAGCTCGACGTGAACACGCTCGAGGCGCTGCGACGGGACGCTCGCGCTCGCAGCGGCGGTGGAGGCTCGCCTCCGTCGTCGGGCTCGTTGCCTGTGAAGCCTCACCAGCGCTGAGCAGAGCGATGGGACCGATCGACTGGATCGAGCAGGCTGCCGCTGGGATCGAAGGCGTCGTTCTGCAGCGGACGAGCGCGAGTCCTCGCTCGCTGTGGGCCGACGTTGTGATCGTGCGGCCCGACCAGAGCGAGGTTCGACTGTTTCTCGAAGTGGTCGAACAGGACGGTGCGGTGCGGGCCCGCGAACGCGAACCCAGGCTGCTCCCGACGTACTGTCCCGAGCGGCACATCAACGGGGATGGCTGGTTCTGCCTCGGCTTCGAAGAGGCGTTCTTGCGCCCCACCAACGTCGAGCGCGCCGCGGAGTGGTGGCTTCGTGTGCGTGGCTATCTGATCGATCAGCTCGACGCCGCGCTGCTCGGTCGCTGGCCCGGTGGCGTCGAGTGGAAACACGGTGATGCCGCTCAGTGGCAGAAGAAGCTCGAGCGCGCTTGCGCGGGCGAGCCCGCGCTGTTGTCCGCGGTACGCGAGGTCGCTCGCCGCAGGAAGTGTTCGATCACGCGCGATGACCCGTGCCCCTGCGGAAGCGGGCGCGCGTTGATCCGGTGCCACGGCGTGCGCGTCACGGAGTTGCTCGAGTGGGCGCGCGCCGAGGTCGATGCGGAGCGCGCGTTCTGGACGGACGCGCGGGATTCCGGTCGCACGTGTTGCCAGACGATGAACGGCTGTCAGTTGAAGAAGGAGGACTGAGTGATGGACGAGGCGAAGGTGAAGATGTTGCGCGAGCGATTCGAAGCGGACGGGTATCGAGCCGTGACAAAAGCGCTCGGTGGATGCCCCGTCGTTTCGCGGGTGAGCGTGGAGCGGGACGCCGTGGTGTCTCGGCTCGTCGCGGACGGCGCGCTCGAGGTGCAGGACTCTGCGACGACGCTCTGCTCGATGGGAGAGCTGTCGGACTGCGTGTACTTCGTCCTCGCGGGGCAGGTCGGGATCTTCAACAACGGCTCGATGATCGCGCGGCGCGAGCCTGTCGAGCTCATCGGAGAGATGTCGTTGCTGGCCCACTCGCCCGTGCGGTCGGCGACGATGACGACGCTCGAACCAACGGCGGTCTGGAAGTTGGACGGCCCAACGTTCGAGAAGATCGCGGACGAGTATCCTGCCCTGTGGCGCGGGGTGGGGCTGCGCTTGAGCCAGCGGCTCCGTGAGCGCGATTGGATGGTTCCGAGCGAGAACGTGACGCCCAAGGTGTTCTTCGGCTCTTCGTCGGAGTACAGCGCGGCGCTCGAGTCTCTCTCGAACGCGATGCGAGCCTCGGGCGCAGAGTGCGAGCACATCGACTGGCGGACCGCCTTTCGCGGGGGAGACCTCACGCTCGATCGGCTCATCGATGTAGCCGCCGAGGTGGACTTCGCGGTGTTGATCCTCTCGCCCGATGATGTGCTTCGTTCGCGAAAGAAGCAGTCTCGCGCGCCGAGGGACAACGTCGTGTTCGAAGCAGGACTGCTCATGGGCAATGTCGGCCGCGAGCGCGTGTTGCCGCTCGTTCCCGCGGACCTGAAGCCCAAGCTCCCTTCCGATTGGCTCTCGTGGAACTGGATCGAGTACGACAAGACGCCCGAGGGCTACGCAGCGGCGGCCAGCAAGATCGCAGAGATCGTTCAGCACCTCGGCGTTCGACCTCGCTTTCGGAAGGACAACCCCATGCGCTTGAAGAAAACCT
>LNEO01000061.1 GCA_001465015.1 Deltaproteobacteria bacterium Ga0077539
CGGCCGTGTGCAGAGCGCGTTCGTCGACGCCCTGCTCTTCCCGTTTTGCTTTGCGATTCCAATACCTTCCGTCGGGGCGTTGCGCATCTCGTGGGCGGCAGCGCGGGTGGGGGCTGCGAAGCAGCTCTGCGCCCAGCGCGTTCTGCTCACTCGGGGGGCCGCGCTTCGCGATCGCTGCGCACGATCTGCAATCACACCCGACGCGCGCGACGCGATCACGGACCGGGCGTGCTGGGCGGGAGCGCCTCGGGCTTGTTGTTCTCGTACCTGGCGGCGATCGACGCCAGCCACGCGGACGCGAAGGCCGCCACGCCCAGGTCGTCGAGCAGGCCGACGATCGGCAGCGCGAAGTCCGGCAGCACGTCGATGGGCGAGAGCACGTAGAGCACCGCGAGCACCGCGAGCACCTTGGGCCCCTTCGGCGCGTCTTTGTCGCGAAAGAACCGCGCCCACGCTCGCGGGCTGCTGAGCACCGACAAAAGCGTGGCGCGGCGCATCGTCGCGCGAACAGGAACAGACGCAGGCGCTTCTACGGGCCTTGCATCAACGGGAGTCGGAGGACGGTCGCTCATGGGGCGGTGATGTTGAGGCCTCGATCAGCCAGCAACACTTCGTACAACGCGATCAGCACGAGCGCATGTCGAATCTGTCCGTCTCGCAGCCGCGCGGGGAGCTCTTGGCGCGGCACGAGCTCGACGCGACAGTCTTCGAGCGGGTCGAGCGCGATCTCGTGGGTCAGCTCGCAGTCGTGCGCGACGAACATGAACAGCTTGTTCGCCTGCAGCGCCGGGTTGGGAAAGGTCCAGCTCAACGCCTCCCAACGCGCGCTCGTATAGCCGGTCTCTTCGGCGAGCTCTCGGCGGGCAGCGTCCAGCGGCGACTCTCCTGGATCCACGAGTCCCCCGGGAATTTCCAGAGAATCCGTCTGCGTCCCGAACCGATGTTGCCGCACGAACACAAGCTCGCCTCCCTTGGTGAGGGCGACGATGTTGACCCAATCGCCCATGTCCAGCGTGTATACGGGGTGAGCGAGCACCTCGCCCTCGGCGCCGAGCACGCGGTGCTGCGAGAGCGTGAGCCACGAGGACTGAAAGAGCGGACTGCTCTCGGCGCGACGAAATCTTGTCATGCTGACGACGACCGCACGGAGTGTAGTGACAGTGCTGCGCAATGGTAGCGCGGCGCGGTACCATGGCAGGCAACGGACCGTGACGGCGAAACGCCACGCACTTGTGTTGCTCGCGACGCTCGCGACGCTCGCGGGCTGCGCCACGCGCTTCGCGCCCGTTCCACGGGTGCCGATGCCGAGGCCGACGACCGTTCCGCGGTGCGAGGCCGTCCACGCGCTGAGAGGCAACGCGGATCGGGTCGACACGCGCGTCGAGCGCCTCGAAGAGGGTTGGATCGTCTCGCTTCGCATGCACCTCGAGCTCGGCGAGGGGGTCGACCCGGTCGACCTGTACGGCCTCGGGATGGTCTCGCTCGAAAATCAGCGTCCCCGCTGCCAGGTGCTCGAGGCTGGCGCAGCGCCGGGCTCGCCGCGGTTCGACGAAGACCTGTGCCTCGACGCGGTCGAGTCCATCGCAGACATCATCGACGCCGCCGAGCGCGCGGCGCAGCCCGGACAGACCATCATCGAAGAGGGCAGGGTTTCGCGCACATCGATTCAACGGCGCTCGCGCTCGCGGCGTCGAAGGATCGTCGTCGTGCGGATGGACCGAGGCGTCGCGGTGACCCGCGACGCGCAAGGGCGCGTGATCAACGTGGTGCAAGAGAGCGCCGAAGGCTCGCGCGAGTACGTGCAGGTGCACTTCTCGCCGAGGCTCGACGCGCACTGCATCCCGACGTGGTGACCTCCCCACGCGCTCGAACTCTTCGCGGAACTTGTTGCACCCGCCGCGTCGGGTGTCCGTGCGCTCCCTCCGGGAGCGCTCTCAGTGGCCTCAGCCTCCTTGAGGGGCTGCGGGCTGCGGCTGCTGCGTGCCGCCCGGCATCTGCTCGGGGGCTTGCGGCGCCTGCGGAATCGCAGCGGCGAAGGTCGAAGGCTCGGGCTCGACGCGCGGGCGCTCGGGCTCGGGGGGCGGGGCCATCATCCTGCCAGCAGCGACCAAAACGACCGCGCCGACGAACACCATGAAATGACGCATAGAGAGCCATCTACCACAGTTTTCGTCGCCACGCGAAGCGCCCGCGCCCTGCCGATCACGCTATACCGCTGGACGCCTCCCCATGAACCTCGTCGCCCTTCGCCGCAATTCCAGCACGCCCTCACGCGACGGGCGCACGCCTCCGGCCCCGCCGCGCTTTCTGCCGACGACGCGCGAGGACATGGCCGCGCGCGGCTGGGACGCGCTCGACATCTTGATCATCACCGGCGACGCCTACGTCGATCACCCCGCGTTCGGGCCGGTGCTCATCGCGCGCTTCCTCGAAGGTCGCGGGTATCGCGTGGGAATCATCGCGCAGCCGCGCTGGGACTCGATCGACGACATCGCCCGCATGGGCACGCCTCGGCTGTTCGTCGGAATCTCGTCGGGCAACCTCGACTCGATGCTCAACAAGCTCACCGCGCAGAAGAAGGTCCGCGGTGAGGATCAATACTCGCCCGGCGGTCGCCTGGGACTGCGTCCCAACCGCGCGTCGATCGTCTACGCCAACCTCGCGCGACAGGCCTTCGGCAAAGAGACCCCCGTCGTGCTCGGCGGAATCGAAGCGTCGCTTCGCCGCATCGCCCACTACGACTATTGGTCCGACAGCGTTCGTCGGTCGATCCTGCTCGACGCCAAGGCAGACCTGCTCGTGTTCGGCATGGGCGAGCGGCCCATCTGGGAGATCGCCAGGCGCCTCGCGGACAAGCGTCCGATCAGCGATTGCAGGGACATTCCCGGCACCGCGCACGTGCGAAACAAGGGCGAGTGGGAGACGCTCGAGAAGAGCGAGACCGTCACGGATCACAAGCACTTGTTTCTTCCGTCGTACGAAGAGGTGCTGGCGAGCAAAGACGCCTTCATGGAGATGTCTCGCGCGTTTCAGTACGAGACCAACCCCGCCAACGGCCGCCCCCTCGTTCAACCGCACGGAACGCAAGCGGTCTACTTCAACCCGCCCGCCGAGCCGCTCGCGACGGACGAGATGGACGCCCTCTACGACCTGCCCTTTCTTCGCAGGCCGCACGACAGCTACACGGAGGTGATCCCCGCGTTCGAGACGGTCAAGCACTCGATCGTGACCATGCGCGGGTGCTTCGGCGGCTGCACGTTCTGCTCGATTACTGAACACGAAGGGCGGCACATCTCCTCGCGCAGCGCCGAGAGCATCCTTCGCGAGGTGCGCGCGCTGCGTCGCATGGAAGACTTTCGCGGCGTGATCACCGACGTCGGCGGACCGACGGCCAACATGTACAAGATGGCCTGCAAGTCCGAAGAGATCGAGAGCAAGTGTCGAAAGCTCTCCTGCGTGCACCCCGGGATCTGCGAGAACCTCGTGACCGACCACGACCCCTTGCTCGACGTGCTCGAGCAAGTGCGAAACGAGCCGGGAATCAAGCGGGTCTTCGTCGCGTCGGGCGTGCGCTACGACCTCGCCAATCGATCGCCAGAGTTCATCGAAGTGATGGCGAAACACCACACGGGCGGACAGCTCAGCGTGGCGCCCGAGCACTCGGACAAGCGCGTGCTCGACAAGATGAAGAAGCCGGGGATCGAGCACTACGACGCGTTCGTCGAGCAGTTTCAGTGCGCCTCTCGCGAGAGCGGAAAAGAGCAGCACCTCGTCCCGTACTTCATCTCGGGCCACCCGGGCTCGACGCTCGAGTCGATGGTGGACCTCGCGGTGTATCTCAAAGAGCACCACATGAAGCCGCGACAGGTGCAGGACTTCATCCCGACGCCCATGTCCATGGCGACGTGCATGTATTACACGGGCAAGGATCCCTTCACGCGCGAGGCCGTGTTCACCGCGAAGGACCTGCACGAAAAGCGCATGCAAAAGGCGCTGCTGCTCTACTGGGATCCGACGCAACACGACCTCGTTCGCGACGCCCTCGCGCGCACGGGGCGCGAGGACCTCATCGGCACGTCGCCGCGATCGCTGGTCCCGCCCGCGTCGGGAAAGGGGTCGCTCAGCATTCACGCGCGCCGCGCAGCAGAAGCGCGAGCCGCCCGCGACGGGAGCGGAAGGCCTCGACGCGACGACCGCTCGGGCAGACCGCGTCGCTGACCAATCAGCGACGCTCGCTCGTCACTTCTTCGGCCGCGAACCCGCGAGGGCCGCTGCGAGGGCCGCCCTGAGCTCGTCTCGCTCGCGTTCGGAGACCGCCAACGAGATATTTCGAGAGTCGTTTCACTCGATTCGCTCCAGTGTTTCGCAGTACCCAGCGTTTTAACAGTGATGAAGTAGAAAGACCACAATCCACCTGTGTTTCCAATGATATCGTAAGAAGCGTGTGATAAGCCGACCGCGTATCGGCCAAGAAAAACGCCAGTTCGTGCTCTAGAACGGAGGATCGTCCATCGAATCCTCGAAGCTCGCAACGATACCTGGTGAGACGTAATAAACAGCAGGTGCGGCACCACTAGAAAAGTCCTCGACGGATTCAAGAAGATCGCCCTTGAAAACACCAGCACAAGATGTGTCTTGATTCGACGAGTACCACAGTTCACTTAGACCGACACCGACAAGCAAACCGAACTCGGATCCACCACCCGATCGAATGGTCCATGTCGCAATCGGAACCGCATCAATCGAGTAGTGACTCGCCACCCACTCGAACCAACCAGTCACATCGGCAACGGTTCGCCCAGACGTTGAAACAAATACCGCATGATCGGAACCGACGCACTCGACTACGACTGAAGCTGTAGCCGATGACTGAAACCGAGTCCGGTCAAACAGCACTCGTCCCCACATCTGACATAGCACGTCGCTATAAATGGCCAGCTTCGAGTACAATGGACAAGGAAAGTACGCTTCGTCTCGTCGCCACTCAATCTCACGTTGAACTGGTGTGATCACGGGACTACACGGTCTCAGAGGCTCTCCAGACAGCATCAAGAAGCGTTGGTATTGGCTCATGACTTAAGGGAATTCACGAATCGGATGGCTTCTTCGATTCTGGCCGTTCGCGCTTTGGAGCATCGACAATTCCGCACGCAACTCGTGCATGGCAACTCGATCAGTACGGCCATCCTTGCGACTCCTGTAGCGATCTATATAGCGACGTGTTCAAAACCAACGCGGTGGGTTCACTGATCTCGGGATACCCATCGTCTCCAGTGCGGACGCACACGCTGGACAAGTGGTTGCGGAATGGCCTGACGCCCCCTGTCGAGGCACGTTTGATGTTCGATGAAACATCGCTCGCTGTTGTTCGGCAACTGGTGCTCCTGCCGCCCGAGCATTTCCCTCGGATCGCGTGGCTGATCGCATTTCAGAGTGGTTCTGAACGGGTGGTGTTCGAATCACAGTATTTGCGTTGTTTAGTGTTTCTTCTGCTCGTCGTACGGCCGACGCGACTCGGCCCGAGACCTGAGCGACTCCTTGAGAGGCGGGAAGATTGGTGGCAACACCCGCGTGCCCGCTTTCCACGACCATCGCGTTAACATGCGACTCGCCGGCGCGGTTGGCACCCACGTGGTCCGCTGCAGAATTGGTGAGCTGAACCAATGCCTCGACGAACTCGTCTGGGCTCATTCGACCTGTTCGCATGGCTTGGTACAACTCCTGAATCTGTAGTTCGAGCGCCTCGATGTAAGCTTTCAGCTCCGGTCGAATCGCGTTCCATGGCACCACTGCCAATGCGACCCTGCCCGCAGTAGCAGTGCTCCGCATGCTGGCCATGCCGGCGAGGTCCATCATCACGA
>LNEO01000062.1 GCA_001465015.1 Deltaproteobacteria bacterium Ga0077539
GTCGCCGAGCAGATGGCCATCGAGATCCTCTCGCCGCGCGAGCAAGCGAAGCTCCGGCGCGCCGCCCGATGCGCGGCGCTCACCCTCGCCCACGTCAAGTCCAAGCTGTCCGCGGGCGTCACCACGGCAGAGATCGACCGCTGGGTGCGCGAACACACGAAATCATCGGGCGCGAAGCCGAGCCAGCTCGGCTACCACGGCTTTCCTGCGGCGGTGTGCACGAGCCGAAACGACGTCGTATGCCACGGGATTCCACGGGCCGACGAGGTGCTCTGTGATGGCGACATCATCAACGTCGATGTCACTTCGGAGCTCGACGGGTTTCACGGCGACCTGTCCGAGACGATCGCGATCGGGGCGCTCAGCCGCGAGGCCGCTCACGGCACGGACGTGTGGTCGTTCGCGATGGCGCGCGCCTCGGCGACATCGGCGCCGCCATCGACGCGCTCGCCTCGCGCGAGGGTTGCTCGGTCGTGACCGAGTTCGGCGGCCACGGAATCGGCCGAAAGATGCACATGGATCCGCACGTGCCCCACGTGGGCGTCGCCGGCACCGGCGCGAGGCTGCGCGCGGGGATGGCCTTCACCATCGAGCCGATGATCAACCTCGGCTCACCAGCAGTCCGCGTGCTCGAAGACCGGTGGACCGTCGTCACCGAGGACGGCTCGCTCTCGGCGCAGTTCGAGCACACAGTCCTCGTCACGCGCGAGGGCTGCGAGGTGCTCACGCGCCTGCCCTGACCCCCTCCGACGCCCCGTCGTTTGAAAACGTGTGCTGACTACGCGCTCGCGCGGCGTCGAGACGCGCGACGCGCGAGCAGCGCGCTCGCGGCGCCCATCGCCAGGATCGCCCAGCGGCCGCGGTTGGAGCCGTGCGTCTGCGTGCTCGCCCTGCAGGCGCACCCGGCGTCGGCTTGCACGTCGAACACGCCGTTCGCGCGCCGTCCACCGTCGCCGCGAGGCGGCGCGCCGCCGTCGGTTCCGCCGGTCCCGCCGTCACGACCGGTGGGGGGACGAGTCTCCATCGCGCCGATGCCGAGAAGGGCGACGCGCGCGGGGTTGTTCGTCGCGCCGTTGCTGTCGATCGTGACCTCGCTGCGGAAGCTGCCCATGCTCGGCGGCGTGAAGGTCACCGGCAGAGAGAGCATCCCGCGCGGCGCCGCGCAGCCCGAGGCCGTGGGCAGCGCGAAGCTCGGCTCGCCGGGGCGCGAGACGGCCACGGCGAGCGGCGACGCACCAGGATTCAAGACGATGAGCTGCTGCATGCCCGTGGTGCCGATGCGCACGGAGCCGAAGTCGATCTCCGGCTCGTTCAGCTGCGCGAGCGGCAAGAGCACTGGAGTAGAGCGCTCCCACGGCGTGGCGAGGATCTCGTTGTCGAGCGTGATGCCCGCGAAGTCCGGCGTCGGAAAATCGATGTTGGTGCAGATCGGAATGCCCGGCGTACACACGCGTCGATCGACGACGAGCCTGAGCTGCAGCGTCCCCACGTACTTGATGCGCGGCACCCAGCGATACGCGAGGTCGAGGTTGCCGTTAGGCGGCACCGGGATGTTGACCGCCGGTGTCGTGCCCGTCAGCGCGCCGAACACCATCCCCGCCGCGCCTCCCGCGCGATTGGGGAACTCGATCTTCTCGGTCCGAGCGCGGGTCGTCATGTTGAACCGCATCTGGATCCGATAGTTGTACGTGTCGCCCGCGACCACGATGGAGTTCGTGTAGATGTCGCGCCAGGCCGAGACGTTGAGGTACACGCGGGTCGCGTCCGAGAGCTCCCACTGCCACGGATCGAACATCGCCATTCCTGACGATTCGTTGTCCATGATGATGGTGTTGAGGTTGATCGGGATGCGCGCGCCGAGAAAGCGCAGCGTCG
This sequence comes from Deltaproteobacteria bacterium Ga0077539, assembly GCA_001465015.1. Lineage (GTDB taxonomy): Bacteria > Myxococcota_A > Polyangia > Polyangiales. The sequence goes on from LNEO01000062.1 coordinate 1,876, forward strand.
CCATCATGCGCAATCCATAGCGAACGAAGAGCAACCCGGTCGCGGGCGTGCCCGTCGTCGTGATGGTCAACGGCGTGACGCCGCCGAGCCAGTTCACGTGAAGGGTGCCGTTCATGTTCAGCCGGTATTCGCCGGAGAAGAGCAGGTTGTACTCGAGGCCGATCGAGCTGCTCCCGAGCATGCCCGGCCCAGTGCCGGGCAGCGCGTCGATGCGCCCCATGGCCGTTCCCATGACGGGAATGTCCGCGGTGTTGATCGCGCCTGGACACATCGGCAGCGCGCTCATCCGCGGAGGTGCGACGCCCGAATCAGCGCCAGCGTCCTGCGCGAAAGCGACCGATGATCCAGTGGTCAGGCTAACGACAGCGCACGCTGCCGCGAAGGATCGAACGCGTCGAACAAGCATGAACCACACTCCTGCGCGCCGCGCCTACGCGGCGACAACGAGGGATTGTGGCCTGATGTGCCCCCTGCGGTAAAGCCTTCAACCGCGCGGAAGCGGCGCGACGCGGAGTTCTCCCCGCGCGCCTTCCTTGACGGACATCCGCCAGTCGCGGGCGACGCGAGCGACGAGCGCGCTCCAGTCGGCCTGCGAGGTCGCACGGCCGCAGGCAAAACCGATCGTCGAGCTCGAGGCGCCGAGCTCGTAGCGAACCCAGGCCGTGCCCTCGTCGCACCAGACAACGAGCGTGGCGTCCGCAGTCGTGTCCTTCAGCCGACGATCGAGCCACCGACGCGCGAGCGCCGACAGCTGCGCGCGCTGATCGTGGGCGTGGTCGCCGACGGGAGCCTGCACTGCACGCGGCTCGTCGAGCCAACCCGCGACGCTTTCGTTTGCGGCCATGTCGGGAGTGTGAACGACTGCTCGGCCGTTGTCAGCACCGGTCAAGAGTTTGATCGCTCTTGCCCCCGAGCGCGTCAGAACGTGCCGGACAGCAGGTTGACGCGCCACTCGCTCGCGCTCGACTGACCGTCAGCAGCGGGGCGCGTCGTCAGGCCAACCGCGGGCACGCCCAGCGAAAAGCCGTTGGAACCCAAGTTGAAAAGGGACGGCCTCGCCGCCACCGCGGGCCGACGCGCGGCCGAGGCAGCCAGCTGCGAACGACGCGCTCGAAAGAGCGAAGATGTCGGGCCACTGCCGCCCGACGGGCTGGTGGTCGTCGCGCCGCTCCCCGTCGAGGGGGTGGGAGCAGCGCCACCGCTTCCGCTTCCGCTCGCATCCGGCGTGGCGCCCGCGCCGCCCGTGCCCGTGGCGGGCGCGGTGCCGCCGGCGGTGCTCGCGCCAGACTCTTCGAGCGCGGCGCCGCTGGTGTCTTCTTGCTGCGTCGTCGCCTCGGGCGGGCGATACATCGTCGCCCCGGTAAAGACGATCGCCGTGGGAATCACCAGCCCCAAGCCCACCGCGAGCATCGCGGTCGAGATGGTGGTCAACCCCTGCGACGTCCCGGCCTGGTCCAGCGCCTGATCGAGAAAGAAGCCTCCGACGCCGCCCGCGATGCCGCCCGCGACGCCCGTCCCGAGCATGATCCATCCGTTGCGGACGCCCGCGGCGCCCTCGATGAGCATCACGAGCTCCATCCCCAACAGCGCGCCGCCGATGACGCCCTGAGGGGACGCATTGGAGCGACACACCGAGCCGCCGCCCATTGCAATGCACGGGTCGGGCATCGCCTGCGCGCTCGCCTCGCGCGGTGCCACCAACGTGGCCGAGACGATTGCCAGGGATCCCGCTGCTGTGAGGGCAGCCAAACGCTTCTGCATCGAAACCTCCGAAACCATGGTGCGCATCATCGACATCCAGCCGGAAACGATGATCGGTCCGGCGGTGTACCACGGTCCGTTGCCGCTCGTCCCGTCAACCTTCATTGCACGTCGTACTCGGCCGGAGGGGACCGGCGATCGACGCAAATCCCAGCTTGTGCCTTGCAACTTACTTTGCACAAGAGTATTTCGCATACGAAGTATTAATGGCGCTTCCCCATTTCGAAGAGACCGAAGAGCGCGAGGCGTTCGACCGGATCGTCGAGACGTTGATCTTTCTGTACACCGAGAGCCGTCGACTGACGAAAGAGCAGGCGCGCGCGCACGAGCTCACGGGCCCGCAGCTCACGGTGATCAAGCTCCTCGCGGGGATCGGCGAGCTCTCGCTGACCGAGCTGTCCGAGAGCATGCAGACCCGCAACAGCACGGTGACCGGGATCATCGACCGCATGGAGTCGGCGGACCTGGTCAAGCGCATGCGATCGGAAGAGGACCGTCGAGTCGTCAAGATCCGCCTGACGCCGAAGGGAAAGGCGCTCGCCAAGAGCGTTCCGATCGAGCCAATGGCGCTGTTTCGGCAGGCGCTCGAGGCGTTGTCTCCACAGGAAGCGCGCACCCTCCTCAAGATCCTGGCGAAGCTCGAGAAATCCGTCCGCGACTCGCTCGGCGGCGAGCTTCGACCGAGCGCCGATAGCACCCACGACGCTACGACCAACGGAGCACGAACGAAGCCATGAGCACCTCGGACAAGGCCATCATCACCTGCGCCATGAGCGGCGCTGTCACCACGCGCGCGCAATGCCCGGCGATCCCCTACACCCTCGAGGACTACGCCAACGAGGCGAAGCGGGCGTACGAGGCCGGCGCCGCGATCGTCCACATCCACGCCCGCGACGACGACGGCACGCCCACCTACTCGCCCGAACGCTACGCGGCCATCGGCGACGCCATCCGAAAGGCCTGCCCGATCATCCTCAACTTCTCGACGGGCACCATCGACCCCGAGGTGAAGAAGGCCGACCACGTCCGCGCGTACAAGCCCGAGATCGGCGCGCTCAACATGGGCTCGATGAACTACGCGAAGTACAACTCCAAGCGAAAGAGCTGGGTGTTCAACTTCGTCTTCGAGAACCGCTTCGAGGACATTCAGTACCTCATCGGCATGATGAACGAGGCGGGGGTCAAGCCCGAGCTCGAGTGCTTCGACACAGGCCACGTTCACTCGGTCGAACCGCTGGTCGACATGGGGATCTTGAAGGGCAAGCTCGACTTCTCGCTCATCATGGGCGTCGTCGGCGGAATCAAAGCCACCGCGAGACACCTCGCGTTTCAAGCGGACAACCTGCCCGAGGGCAGCACCTGGAAGGTCGTCGGAATCTCCCGCGACCAATGGATGCTCTGCGCCGCGGCGCTCTCCCTCGGCGGCAACGTGCGCGTCGGGCTCGAGGACAACTTCTATCTCCCGAACGGAGAGATGGCGAAGTCCAACGGTGAGCTCGTCGAGAAGGCCGCGCAGATGGCGAGAGACACCGGCCGCTCGATCGCCACCCCCGACGAAGCGCGAGCGATCCTAGGCCTCGCCTCGCGGTGAACGCCCGCCCACTGCAACCGCTCACCTCACAGCGTCGAACAGAGCCATGTTTCACACCATTCAAATCGCGACCGAAGCGCAGGTCACGACCATCACGCTCAACCGACCGCAGCGGAAGAACGCGATCTCGCCGCAGATGGTCAACGAGCTGCTCTACGCCCTCGAAGCCGCGCGCAACGACGCCCTCGTTCGCGCCGTCGTTCTGACCGGAGCCGGCGACGTGTTCTGTTCGGGAGGCGACCTCGGACAGATGGCAGGAGGCGGCGCCGAAGCGAGCGAGCTTCCCGTCAAGGGCGACTACGCGGACCTGTTGCTCGAGCTCTGCTCGATGCCCAAGCCCGTGATCGCCCGCGTTCGCGGCGCTGCCAAAGGCGGAGGCCTCGGCCTCGTCGCCGCGTCGCACTTCGCGATCGCCGCCAGCGACGCCGTGTTCGGGACGCCCGAGCTCAACGTGGGGCTCTTTCCCATGATGATCATGGCCGTCCTCGCTCGGACGATGCCAAAGCGACAGCTCCTCGAGATGATGCTCACGACGAGCAGCGTCTCGGCGCACGACGCGGCGGCCTGGGGCATCGTGACGAGGACCGCTCCGGCCGAGCTCCTCGATCGCGAGGTGAAATCCCTCGCAGACAACCTCGCTTCGCGCTCGCCCACCGCCGTCGGTCGCGGTCTCGCGGCGTACGCGAAGATGGGTGACATGGCGCTGAAGGACGCGCTCCCGATGCTGCGCGACGAGCTCTACTCGTTGCTCGGGACCGACGACGCGCGCGAGGGACTCATGGCTTTCATGGAGAAGCGTCAGCCCCGCTGGAGCGGGCGCTGAACGCGCGACTGTTGCTGCAACGCTCCATCAATCGAGGTTGACGATGACGACGATGCGCGAACGCGTGGCAAAGCTCGAAGCAGACCGCGCCAAGGTCCACGAGATGGGCGGCCCCGAGAGGATCGCGAGGCAGCACGCGAGGCAGAAGCTCACTGCCCGCGAGCGGCTCGCGCTGTTCTTCGACAACGGCCAGTTCTTCGAGGTGGGGACCTTCGGCACGCAGATGGCGACCGCTGCGGGCCCCGACGGAAGCGACCGCCCCCCCGCAGACGGCGTCGTGTGCGGGTTCGGCAAGGTCGACGGCCGTATCGTTTGTGCCGCCGCGTACGACTTCACCGTGAAGGGCGGCTCCATCGGCGAGACCGGAGAAGTGAAGGTCACGCGTCTTCGAGAGATGGCGCTCAAGGGCCGACACCCGATCGTGTGGTTCATCGATTCGGGAGGCGCGCGCATCGAGCCCGGGCGCCAACACCCCGACTCGATCTCGACCTTCGCAGGCACGGGATACCTGTTTCGCGAGCAGGTCGTGATGTCTGGCGTCGTTCCGCAGGTGGCCGCGATGGTCGGCCCGGGCGCCGCAGGAACGGCGTACATCCCGGGCCTCGCGGACTTCGTTCCGATGGTGAAGGGCATCGGCTCGCTCGCGCTCGCAGGGCCCGCGCTCGTGAAGGCCGTCACAGGCCAGGAGATCTCCGAGCAAGACCTCGGCGGCTCCAAAGTTCACTCCGAGGTCTCGGGCGTGGCCGACGGAGAGGTCCCGACCGACGCCGAGTGCGTGGCGCTCGTGCGGAAGTACCTCTCGTATTTTCCATCGCACTGCGAAGAGCAGCCTCCGCGCATGCCGAGCACCGACCCGATCGACCGCCGAGACGACGCGCTGCTCGACGTCATCCCGGAGTCATCGCGGCGCGCGTACGACGTCTACAAGATCATTCGAAGCCTCGTCGACCACGGCGAAATCCTCGATCTCAAGCCACGTTGGGCGCGCAACATCGTGACCTGTCTCGCGCGCATCGACGGCAACTCGGTCGGCATCATCGCGAACAACCCGATGCACACGGGCGGCGTCCTCGACATCGACGCCGCGGACAAGGGCGCGCGATTCATTCAGATCTGCGACGCCTTCAACATCCCGCTGATTTTCTTGCAGGACACCCCCGGCTTCATGGTGGGCAGCAAGGTCGAGCACGCGGGCATCATCCGCCACGGCGCCAAGATGATGCACGCGATGAGCTCTGCCACCGTGCCCAAGCTCACGGTGGTGCTTCGCAAGGCCTACGGCGCCGGCTACTACGTGATGTGCGGCCGCGCGTACGAGCCCGACCTGATCGTCGCGTGGCCAGGCGCCGAGATCTCGGTCATGGGCGCCGAGGGCATGGTGGGCATCGCGGCGCAGAAGCTCTTCGGCGGCGCCGAGCCCGACCCCGACATCAAGAAGGCCTTCATCGAGACCATTCAGGGAAACATCGACGCCATGAAGTCCGCCGGCTGGGGCCTGATCGACGAGGTGATCGACCCGCGCGACACGCGAAAGGTCCTCGCGCTCGGCCTCGAGCTGGCTCGCCACAAGAAGGTCGAGCGTCCGGCGCGCAAGCACGGCATCATGCCGGTGTGACGACGGACAAACAGCGTAGCAACGACGCGACGCCGATCCAGAGCAGCGCGTCGATCGATGCGAATGCAGCAGGAGCTCTCGGGGATCCTGCCGCGCAGGAAGCAGGCGGCCAGAAGGCGCAACGCGCGCCGTTCGAGCCGTCCTTTTCGTGGGACGACCCGATCAAGCTCATGAAGTCTCTCGGCTGGGCGTGGCGTGACGTCACCGACCGCGAGACGCCGACGTTCTTGCAGCTCGTCGAGCTCGGCGTGGTGCGGGTCGACGTCGACGAGCCGACGGGATACGTCGTGGTGCACACCGAAGGCGAGTCGCATCACGCGATCGGGATGCGGCGAGAGGCCATCGTTCCGCTGGCGGCGGTGCTCACCGGACGGAGCGCGGACGAGATCAAGCGAGCGATCTCGGCGGGCCCGGCGAAGCTCGAGGCGCTGAAAAAAGAGCGAAAGAAGCGGCGCGCTCAGGACACCGAGCAGAGCGAAGGCTGAGCGGGCTCTCGAGCGACGAGCGATCACCGCGCGCCGTGGTTGCGCAGCGCTCTCTCAGGCCACGCGCGTGGCGGTGAGATCGAGTTGCACCGCGTCGGGACCGGCCCACGCGTCGGGCCGAATGCGCGCGAGCACGTCGCACAGCGAATCGAGCTGCAGCGCGCCGCGGGCTCGACGGCCGACGCCATCGCGGATGAACACGTTGACCGGCTGCGATCCGAGCCGAATTCGCCCGCGGAGATGGGAAGTGCCGACCTCGCGCAGGTCGCCAAAGCGCACGCCGCGGACGATCACGAGCGGCTCGCTCCACGACTGGCCGGTCGGCTCGAGCGCGTCGAGGTGCTGCGCGAGCGGCCCTTGCAGGTCGCGCTCGGTGAGCTCGGTGTCCGCGACGATGTCGTCATTGGCCGCGACGCGCTGACTGACGACACGCGCGCACGCGTCGGCGAAATTCGCGCGCAGCGACTCGATCTTGTCCGCGCGCACCTTCATGCCCGCGGCGCCGTCGTGCCCGCCGAAGCGCACGAGGTCCGACGAGCACTGCGCGACAGCGTCGTACAGCTTCCAACCCTTGGGGGCGCGCGCGCTGCCGACGCCCTCGCGCCCATCGAGCGCAACGACCACGACAGGAACGCCGAATCGCTCGACCACGCGACCGGCGACGATCCCGCCGACGCCGTGATGCCAGCCGTCCGCGGCAACGACAATCCCCGCAGGAACATCCGCGCCGTACACGTCCCTCACCTGCGCGATGGCCTCGTCGCAAACCTGCTGCGAGACCCGCCTTCGCTCTTCGTTCGCCGCGCTGAGCGTCTTTGCGAGCCGCTCTGCGTCTTCGGGCCGCTGCGCCATGAGCAGCTTCAGCGTGGGCTCGGCGCTGCCCAGCCGTCCGGGCGCGTTGAGCATCGGCGCGATCGAGAAGCCCACGTCGAACGCGCGCGGCTTTCCCTTCAGCTTCGAGGCGCGCACGAGCGCGGCCATCCCGGGTCGTCCCTTGCCGAGCGACAGCCGATCGAGCCCAGCGCGGGTCAGGATTCGATTGTCACCGTCGAGCGGCGCGACGTCGGCGATCGTTCCCACCGCGACGAGGTCCAAGAACTCGCGCAGGTCCAAAGGGACGCCGAGCTTGCTCCGCACGGCGGCCGCAAGCGACATGGCGAGGCCAACGCTGGCGAGCCCCTTGAACGAAAACCCGCAATCCGTCCGATGCGGATTGAGAAACGCCACCGCGGGGAGCGGCTCGTCGGGCACCTTGTGATGATCGACCACGATCGCGTCGATCCCGCGGGCGCGCAGCTTCGCGAGTCGCGGATGGTCGCTCGTGCCGCAGTCACAAGTGATCACCAGGCTCGGACGCGACTCGAGCACGCGAACGAGCGCCTCGTCCGACAGCCCGTACCCGCCGTCGAACCGCGACGCGACCAGCGCCCTCACCACGCCGCCCAGCATCGTGAGGGCCGTCGACAAGAGCGCAGCCGACGTCGTTCCGTCCACGTCGTAGTCGCCGAACACGACGATGTGCTCGCGCCTCTTGATTGCGTGTGCGATCCGAAGCGCCGCGCCGTCACGGTCCGCCATCGCGTCGGGCACCGTGAGGTCCGCGAGCTTCGGCGTGAGCAGCGCCTTGGCCGCTCCGGGATCGGTCACGCCCCGCGCCGCCAGGACGCGCGCGACCAGCGGATGAAGCGAGAGCGACCGGGCGATCTCGCGCGCCGTCGCTGATTCAGCGTTGCTCACCGTCCACATCACCGCTTGCGGCACCGTACGCGGCGCCCCCTCCCTCCGCAAGTTGCTAGCCCCCGACACACCCGCGCTGAACGATCAGCTGTCCTTCACCTTCGGCTTGCGGCGAGAGACACCGCTCGGGCCGCCTTCGGCCTGCGCGCTCTTGCCCTCTTCGGCTTTGCCTTCGTCGCTGCTCGCCGCGGCGCTCGCGCTGGCCTCGTCCGAAGCCTTCGCGTCGCTCGACGACTCGCTCGACTCCGACGACTCGTTCGACTCCGACGAGCTGTCGGTCTGCTCGCTGCTCGGCGCGGCGGCCTCGTCGGACTTCGCGGGCTCGTCTTTGCTGCTCTTCTTGGCGGCCTTCTTGGCCTCGAACCGAGCTTCCTCCGCGGTGGCGACGGCGGCGAGCGCCTGGGTCGCCGGGTGGAAGAACTTCGAGTCGATCCACTCGGTGAGCGGCGTGGCGACGTAGATGCTCGAGTACGTTCCGGCGAGCACGCCGACGATCATCGCGATGGCGAAGTTCTGAATGACTTCGCTGCCCATGATCGCGAACGGGAACACCGAGAGGATGACCGTCGCGCTCGTGACGAGCGTTCGAGAGAACGTCTCGGAGATCGACACGTTGATCACGTCGAGCATCTTGAGGCCGCGGCGCTTGCCGAGGTTCTCGCGGACGCGGTCGTAGACGATGATCGTGTCGTTCATCGAGTAGCCGACCACCGTGAGGATCGCGGCGACGGTGGCGATGGAGACCTCGCGTCGGAAGATCACGAACACGCCGATCACGACGACAGCGTCGTGAAAGAGGGCGAGGATTCCGCCCGGGGCGAATCGCAGGTCGAAGCGAAACGCCACGTAGATCATGATGAACACGAGCGAATACAGCAGCGCCTTGATCGCCTCGTTGCGGAGCTTCTCGCTGGCCTTGGGCGACACCCACACGCTCGCGATCAGCTCGCCGCCGGTCCCCGCGTCGGTGGTGATCTGCTGAAAGATCTGGTCGCCGAGCGACACGAGCGACACGTTGTACCGGTGCTCGGCGTCGTCTCCTACGCGCTTGATTCGCTCTCGTCCCTGCGCGCGCACATCGACGCCCGCGGTGCGCAGCAGCGTCTCGAGCTCGGCCTCGGTCTTGGCGGCGCCGAGCTGAATCACGAGGTGATCGCCGCCCTGCGACATCCTGAACTCGCGGAGCTGCACGTCGCCGAGCGCGCGGGTCACCGCCTCGCGCAGGCGCGCCTCGCGGGACGCGTCGATCACCGACGCCGCTTCCACGCGGATCAACATCTGGCGGGGATCCGTGGCGCTCGGCACGATCTCGGCGCTGCCGTGACCGTGGCGCGCGAGCGATCGCCGCACGTCACCCTGCTCGACGCGACGCTCGAACCGAACGGTGAGCTCGGTTCCGCCCTTGAAGTCGAGGCCGTACTTGGGCCCCGGCTTGACCATCAAGATCAGGCTCGAGATCGTGAGAAAGAGCGAGAGGCCGATCCAATACCGGCGCATCCCCATGAAGTCGATGACGCGTCCGGGCTTGATGAGTTCCATGGCTGCTAGTGCTTCTCGAAGGGGTAATTGACGGGCGGAAAATCAGCCGAACGAGAGGTTCTTGATCTTCAGACCACGAACCAACCAATCGAACACGACTCGCGTGCAGAACACGCCGGTGAACAAGTTCGCCACGATGCCGATGAGGAGCATCACCGCAAACCCCTTGATGGGCCCCGTGCCGTACTGCATCAGCACGACGCCCGAGATGAACGACGTCACGTGACCGTCGAAGATGGCGGTGAACGCGTGCTGGTAGCCCGCGTCCACTGAAGCGCGAAGGCTCTTGCCCGTCCGCTGCTCTTCTTTGATTCGCTCGTTGATCAGCACGTTCGAGTCCACCGCCATACCGACGGTGAGCGCGAGGCCGGCGAGGCCGGGCAGCGTGATGGTCGCGCCGAGAAAGGCGATCGCCGCGAGTTGAAGAACGATGTTGAGGAGCACGGCGCCGTTGGCGACCCAGCCCGCAGGTCCGTACCAGACGGCCATGAACAGCATCACGAGGCCGATCGCGATGGCCGCAGCCGTGATGCTCTTCTTGATGATGTCCTGGCCGAGCGTCGGGCCGATGTAGTCCATCGCGCCCTCTGCGAGCGGCGCGGGGAGCGCGCCCGCGCGCAAAACGACGGACAGCTCGTTGGCCTCGCGCCGCTGCGACGCGACGTCGCCAGAGCCCATGGTGATCGACGCGGTTCCTCCGCGGATCGCCTCGTTGATGACCGGCGCGCTCTTGACGAAGTCATCGAGCACGATCGCGAAGCGTCGACCGACGTTGTCCGTCGTGATCTGCGCGAACGCCCGCGCTCCGTCGGTCTTGAACGTCAGCGCGGTGTACGGCTGATTGGTGTCCTGACGCTGCTCGACGCGCGCGTCCTGGATCTGGTCGCCGGTCACGTGCGCGACGTGCTCGACCGTGTAGGTGCGCCACTTCTTCTGATCCGCGGGGACCTCCGTGCGCTGGTTGCGCCGACGGTCGTCCTCGCCGATGAGCAGGTCGTAGGTCTCGGGAATCTCGCTGCGAATCGAGGTGACGAAGCGCTCGAGGTCGCGGCGGCCCTGCGGACCCTGCGCGCGAAAGAACATTGTAGTGCCGTCGATGCGGCTGCCGTCCGGTCCCTGACCGACGCTGACCGACTCGCGCTCGAGGGTGATTCCGGCGGGGATTCGCCCGGCGAGCTCGCCGTTGGGCTCGAACCGCGTGAGCGGCGTGGCGCTGTCGGCGCACATCCTGAACTCGAGCCGCGCGGTCTTTCGGATGATCTCGCGGATCTCGTCGAAATAGCGCTGATCGGAGCCGGGGATCTCGATGACGATCGTCTCGCCGCGCGCGGTGATGGACGTCTCGCGCACGGCGAGCGCGTCGATGCGCTGCTCGATGCGGCGGACTGCCTCTTCGACGGACTCGCGCTCGATGCGCTCGACCTCGTCCTGCTTGAGCGCAGCGACGACGCGATCGCCCTGCCTGGAGACGACGCGCATGTCGCGCGAGGTGAGCATCTCGTTGGTCAGGCGGCTGTTGTCCGCGGCGTTGCGGAAGATCACCGAGAACTCGCGGTTGTCTCCCTCGTTGCGGCGGATCTGCGCCTTGGCGGCGAGTCGCTGCGACGCCTCTTCGGTGAGCCGACCGGTGCCCGAGTGAAAGCCGTAGTCCGTGGCGAGCTGCTCGCGGATGCCCTCGATCACGCGGTCGCGTCGACCGGCGATCGCGGCGCCGATCTGCACTTCGTACGACAGACGCGCGCCTCCGCGGATGTCGAGGCCGAGGTTCATCCGGTAGGGGATCTTGGCCTTCACCCACGCGGGGGCGATCCTGCCAAACGACGGCCAGAGCACCGTCCAGCCGGCGAGCATCACCACCAGAATCGTGAGGACGCGCACATAGAACGATCGATTCATCGGAAAGACTCTCCGAGATAGGAAGCCACCGCGGCGTTTGTCACTTGCTGCTCGCGGGAGACTCGGACTTGGACACGGGCTTGTCGCCCTTGGCGCCGATCTTGGACGCGATCGACTCGCGCTTGAACCGGACCTTCACCTTCTCGGCGATCTCGAGCACGATCTCGTCTCCGTCCACCCCGCTGACCGTGGCGAGCATGCCGCCCGTGGTCACGACGCGGTCGCCCTTCATCAAGCTGCTGAGCAGCTTCTGCTGCTCTTCACGCTGCTTGTTGCCCGGCCGAATGATGGCGAAGTAGAAGAATCCAACGAAGAGCACGAGCGGGATCAACGTCCCCCAGATGCCCCCCGCGCCGCCCGGCTGGGCCGCAGGCGCAGCGGCGCCACCGCTCGGCGCCGGACCTGCTCCTTGTTGAAGGGGCTGGAGCCAGAGAGCCACCGCAGCGACAGCGCGCGCTGCGAGCGGGGTGATTGAAGCCAGGGTGATCGACATCGAGATCCTCGTAAGGTGCGTGACGAACCAGCGGTGCCTCGTGACCGCGGACGCAGCGCGTTCGCGACTGCCCGCCGATCGAGCCGCGACAGACAGGGCACCGCGGAGTCGGGGGCTTTTACACGCCGGTCCCTGGACGGTCAACCGACGCAAAGGCGCGGTCGGTCCGAGGATTCAGCGTCGAGCGGGGCGCCGGGCTCGGCGAGTGCTAGGGTTCTCGATGTGAACCGCGAGGGTGGCCTTCGTGTTTCGGAAGATTCGTCCGAATCGCCCAGCACGCCGGGCGCAGCCGGCTCCGTGGTGCCCAACAAAGGGCGATTCGTGCGTTCAGTCGCCCTCGGGCGACCACGGTGGATCGCGGCCGTGGGGCTCGTTGGGTGTCTGTCGCTCGGCGGTTGTGCTCCACCCCCGCCGCCGCCGATCGACGCGAGCGATTCGACGGTCGAGCTCGGAACGGGGCAGCTCGATTGGGAGTCGATCGATCGGTCCAACCCCACGATCGAGCTCGTGTACGGGGCGCAGGGGGGCTTTCACGTGTGGGGACGCGCCCGTTTCTCGACGTTCGAGCCCGACGTCGATGTGTCCTTTCGGGCGACGCGCGTGAGCGACGGCCGGGAGCTCCACTCCCCGTCGCCGGCGCGTCGACGCATCGAAAATGGCGTTCGGTATGGAATCTATTTGGCGCCGGACGGGCGGCTCGAGACCGACGCCGAGCTGGTGATCCTCTCGCTCGACTGCGCGCGGAACCTCGTCGGCGACCAGCTCACGGTCGAGGTGACCGTCCGAGAACGCCGGACCGGCCGGACCGGATCGGCCCGCCAGACCATGCGCGTTGTGGACGAAATCCCCTCGCCCGCGGGCTGCGTCTCGCTCCCGGACGTGGTCCGAGCAGACGCCGCGGGAGATTAAGGTGGATCTGGCGACAATCGAGCAAAGCCGGGAAGCACCTTCGTACGTCTCAGGTCCCGCGACTCGCGCCCAGCCAAGCGTGCGGCATTGTGGGTGTGACGAAGCGTGTCGAGTCCAGTAAGATCGGAGACGTCGTGGCTCTACCTCCTCGTCCAAGGGCAGCAACGTTTGGAAACACCGCAAACGCCAATCGCACACGCGACTTGCCACCAGGCAGCGTCGTGCTGGGTCGCTACACGATCCAGAAGGTGCTCGGCCGAGGCGGCATGGCGGCGGTGTATCTCGCCAAGCACCAGCAGACTGATCGTCTCGTGGCGCTCAAGCTCCTCGACCCGGAGTTCTCGAGGGACCCGGCGTACGTCGAGCGATTTCGGCGCGAAGCCAAGGCCGCTGGACGAATCCGCAGCGATCACGTCGTAGCGATCTACGACCTCGACGCGGAGGTCGGCGGCTCGCTCGTGCTCGTGATGGAGTACCTCGAGGGCGTGTCGATGCAGGGCGCGCTCAAGGCAGGCCGGTTTCCCGTGCAGAAGGCGATCTCCTTCGGGCGACAGATGCTCGAGGGCCTCGCCGCAGCGCACGAAGCGGGCGTGATTCACCGCGACCTGAAGCCGGCCAACCTCTTCGTCGAGAAGAGCACGACCGGGTCCGAGAAGGTCAAGCTGCTCGACTTCGGCATCTCGAAGCTCGCGGACGCGTCGCAGCAAGAGCTCACGCGCGACGGCCAGACGCTCGGAACCGTGGCGTACATGGCGCCTGAGCAAATCCGCGGAAAAGCCTCGGCCACCGATCCGCGCGTGGACCTGTACTCCGCGGGCGTGTCGCTCTTCATCATGCTGACGGGCAAGCGTCCGATCGACGCTGAAGACACCGTGCAGCTGCTCGCCGCGGTGCTCGAGCACGCTCCGATGACGCTCTCGCAGGCGACGGGGCTGCCGTTTCCAGCGCAGCTCGAAGCGTTTATCGCCAAGTCGCTCGAGAAGGATCCCAACCGTCGTTTTCAGACCGCGATCGAGATGCGCGACGCGCTCGTCGAGGCTGGCAAGACGATCGGATACGAGTCCACGGGCCCGATGTCGGTGTCCTCTTCGGGCAGCGAACCGAGCGGCGTCGTCGCGCGTGTTCCGTCGAAGACCAACATGGGAATCGGCGGCGCGCCTCCTCCTCCGACCGCCGCGAAGCAGACGATGATGGGCGTTGGTGCAGTGCCACCTCCGCCGACGATGCAAAACATGCCGGTCGCCGGATTGCAGTCGTCGTTTGCTCCCCAAGGCGCCCCGCAGACGCTGCCCGCGCCAGTGCCGTCGCATTTGCCGGTGGCCGCTCCCATCGAGCAGCACGACCCGTTCGGGCCGATCGGCGCCGGGCTCGCGCCCCCGCCCACGACGATGCTCGCCGCGCCTGAGTTTCACGCGGCGCCCGTCGCAGCGCCTGCCCCTGCCGCTCCGCAAAAGAGCAGCAAGGTTGGGCTCGTGATTCTCCTCTCGGCCGTGGGGCTCACGGCGCTCGGCGGCGCTGGAGCGCTCGTCGCGCGCTCGATGAACAACAGCTCCACACCGCAGGTGCAGTCCATCGCAAACACGAGCGCCGGCGGCGCGCAGGGCAGCGCAAGCCCGCAGAACAGCGCGGGCGCGCAACCCTCGCAACCCATGCAGGGCGCGCAAGGCGGCGCCGCGCAGAACGTCGGCGCGCAGCCATCGCCGACCATGAACGCCGAGAGCAACGCTGGGACGGCCAACGGCAACGCCGTGGCGCCGATTCCGCAGGCGAACCCGGCGCCGCAGGCGCAAGCGCAGCCCGCGCAGCAACCGCAGCCCGCGCCACAGATGCAGCCGACGAACAGCAATCCCGAACCAAGCGGCGCGCCGGCTCCGAGCACCGCGGCAGGGAGCCAACCGGCCGCGCAGGGCAACCGCGTCGAGCGGACTGCGCCGGCTGCGCCCGCTCCGACAACGAGGCCGCGTGGCACGCAAGCGACGCCCTTCGACCCTCCGCCGAGCAACCCACAGCCGGTGAACAACGTTGCGCCCCGGCCTGTGCCGGTTGCGAACACTCGCCCGCAACCGACGACAACCCGGCCGAGCTCCAACCCGTTCGATACGCCGCCAGCACAAACGACGCGTCCGGCCCCGCAGACCACGCCGGCCACCCCGCCGACGCGCAACCGCACCAGGCCCCAGCGCGGCGGAACGTCCACCGTCGTCCCGTTCTGAGCACAGATCGTCGGGGGGTCGAATCGTCGCTTGACCCGAGGGCGGAGATCGGCCGACGATCCGCCCGTGCGCAAGTCCATACTGCCTCTCGTTATCGCGCTCGGCGTGCTCTTCGGGACGACGTCGGCGTTTGCTCAACCCGCGGATGACGCCCGCACGCAAGAAGCGCGGACGCAGTTCGCGAACGGAATGCGAGCCCGCGATGGTCGTCGTTGGGGTGAAGCGGTGCTCGCCTTCGAGCGCTCGCTTCGCCAGCGCGCTCACCCGCAGACGCTGTACGAGATCGCCAACGCGCGGTTTCGTGGTGGTGATCCCGAGGGCTCGTTGACGGCGCTGCGAGATCTTCTCGCGATGACCGATCCGGCGCCGTCGCCAGAGCTCACCGAACAAGCGCGCACGCTCGCGCGCGAAGCGGGCGAGCCCAACCTCTCGCCGACACCTCAGCGCAGCACCACCGCGGATTGTCCGCGTTGCCAGACATGCCCGACGTGCCAGGAGTGCCCCGTGTGTCCTGCGGCGCAAGTCGTCGAGCGAGCGCCGCTCGTCCCGATGATCCTCGGGCTGGCTGGCGGCGTCGTGCTCGGCGTCGGCGCTGGCTTCTACGGTCACGCCCTCGCCGACTCGGCCGCGTACAACAGCCAGAACGCGAGCGTCGCGCTTCGCATGGAGATCAGGCCGCGCGGAGAGTCCTTTCGAATCGTCGGCTTGCTCGGCGTGATCGCGGGCGTCGGGCTCGAGGCCACGGCAGTGGCGTTGAACTTCGTGGGGCGAGGCCGCCCTGCGCCGGCAGCGCAGAGCTCCGATCGCGCGACGGCGGTTCGTGATGTGCGTTTCGACATCGCCCCCGACGGCGTGGTCGTGAGCGGTCGGTTCTGAACCTCATCCGATCGTCGTAGTCCTCGCGGTTGATTCGGGGCGGGGACGAATCGATCGGCGACTGCGGTACACTCGCGCGACCACCCATGGAAACGCGCGACTCTGGGACCGACGAGGCAAGCGGCGCGCGCCGCATCGTGCGCGTGCTCGACAGTCTTTCGCTGCTCATCGACGGCAGCACCCGCGGTCAGATGGGCAACGCCGCGAAGGAGCAGATCTTCAAGCAGTGGAAGCTCGAGGTCTCGCACGTGATTCCGCGGGGCGGCGACGAGCACGCGTTCGGCGACGAGCACGACATCGACCTCGACACGCAGTTTCCCACGCCGGTGCTGTTGGTGCCGCCGTTGATGGTGCGCCCGTACGTCTATGACCTGCGGCCCGATCACTCGTTTGTCAGGCACCTGCGCGACCGCGGGTTTCGCACGTATGTGCTCGATTTCGGCGTGCCGGATGACAACGACGAGACGCTCACGCTCGACCACTACGTGTTTACGTTCTTGCCCGCGGCCGTCGACGCGGTCTGTCGTCACGCGGGCTCCGATCGCGTCTCGATCGTCGGCTACTGCATGGGCGGGATCTTCGGCTTGCTCTACACCGCGGCGTACCAGCAGCAAGCGCGCACCGCGAACCTCGTGACGATCGGCGCGCCCATCAACTTTGAAAAGATGGGTATTATTTCATGGGCGGCGCGCTTCGGTCAGGGATTCGTCGACAAGCTGATGGATCGCCTCGGCAACGTCCCGTCGATCGGCGCCGAGCTCGGCTTCAAGGTCATGAGCGGTTCGCGCGCGATCACCAAGTGGGTCGACCTGGCGAACAACCTCTACGACGAGGAGTACGTGCGCGGATTCGACGCGGTGAACACCTGGGTGAACGACATGCTTCCGTACCCGCGCGAAGCGTTCAAGCAGATGGTCAAGGACGTCGTCGGGCAGAACAAGCTCCTGCGCCGCGAGCTCGAGCTCGGCGGCAAGCGCATCGATCTCGGTTCGATCAACGTTCCGCTGTTGGCCCTCGCCGGTCGCAACGACAACATCGCGACGCTCGGGTCGACCCGCGCGGTGCTGGCGACGGTCGGGAGCGAGGACAAGACGTTCGTCGAGGTTCCCGGTGGGCACGTGGGGGTCGTGGCCGGATCGAGCGCGCCGAGAGACGTATGGCAGCGCACCAGCGACTGGCTCGCGCCGCGATCGCTCGCGTAAACGGGGGGTTCTCGGTCACCTCGGTGATCGGCGGGAGATTCGCTTGCGATCGGCGCGCAAGGGCGTAAGTCTCCACGCTTCATTGATGCAAGCCACCAGTGCAAGGCGTTCGAAGGTCGCGGGGGTCAAGAAGAGCGAGAAGCGCGTAGAGACGGCGGACGACGACCGTTGGATCGAGCGGCTCAACGCGCGCGCCAAGAGCAAACGCGCCCGCGTGACGCGCGAGCCCTCGGTTGCGTTCGGCGCCGAGACGATCCAACGGTTTCGGCTCGGCAACGGCCTGGCCGTGCTGCTCGTCGAGAGCCATCACGCCAAGGTCGTTTCGTTTCATACGTGGTTCGGCGTGGGCTCGCGGCACGAGCGCGACGGCAAGACGGGGCTCGCGCACTTGTTCGAGCACTTGATGTTCAACGAGACGAAGAACCTCCCGGCCGGCACCTTCGACCGCAAGCTCGAGTCCATCGGCGCGTCCACCAACGCCGCCACGTGGAACGACTGGACCTACTACTACGAAGACCTCCCCTCGGACGCCCTCGCGCTCGTCGTCGCGCTCGAGAGCGAACGGATGAAGAACCTCGTGCTCCGCAAGTCCGTCGTCGACAACGAGATCGGTGTCGTCGCCAACGAGCGTCGATACCGCGTCGAGGACGACGTCGACGGCACGGTCAACGAGCTTCTCTACAAGACCGCCTTCAACAAGCACCCCTATCACCACCCGACG
Source organism: Deltaproteobacteria bacterium Ga0077539 (assembly GCA_001465015.1). Lineage (GTDB taxonomy): Bacteria > Myxococcota_A > Polyangia > Polyangiales. Next base: position 19,737 of record LNEO01000062.1, read on the forward strand.
ATCGGCTGGATGAGCGACATCCTCGCGTTCACGCCCGAGGACTGCAAGCGCTTCTACCGCACGTTTTATGCGCCGAACAACGCGCGCATCATCGTCGTCGGAGACGCCAAGGCGCCAGAGCTCCTCGCGCTCGTGCAGAAGCACTACGGCGACCTCGCGAGCGCCGAGCTTCCGACGGACGGGTATGACGCGGAGCCCGAGCAGCTCGAAGAGCGCGTCGAGCGCCTGGTCAAACCGACGCCTACAGCGAAGGTCGCCATCGGATACAAGAGCCCCGCCCTCGCCCACCATGACAACGCCGCGCTCAGCGTGCTCTGCGAGGCGCTCTTCGGCGGCCGATCGGCGAGGATCTTTCGCGCGCTCGTCACCGAAGCGGAGCTCGCAACGGACCTCGCCGCGAGCGTCTCGCAGTTTCGCGACCCTGGTCTGTTCGAGCTGTACGCGACGGCGCGAGAAGGCGTGACGGTCGAGGTGCTGCTCGCGGGCATCGACCACGAAATCAAGAGCGTGATCTCCAACCCGGTGACCGCGCAGGAGCTCGAGCGCTCCATCGCCCGGCAAGAGCTCGGGTTCTTGCAAGGGCTCGAGTCGGTCGGCGGGCGCGCAGAGCAGATCGGCTTCTACGACACGGTCCTCGACGACCCGGCTGGAAGCCTCACTCGGCTGACCGCGCTGCGATCGGTGACCCTGGCCGACGTCGAGAGGGTCGCCAGAGAGTATCTGGTGCGGAGCCGACGGACCGTCGTGCTCGTCGAGCCCGCGCCCGCGTCGAGCGACGCACCCGAGGGAGATGACGGCGACTCGGCGAGCGACGGAGGTGACGCGTGAGCGGGACGCCGAAGTTTGTGGTCGAGAGCTTCACGACCGTTCCGCTGGTCGAGCTCGTGTTCGCGATGCCCGCGGGCTCGGCGCTCGACCCCAAAGGTCGCGAGGGATCGCTGGTGTTGGCGTTGCGCTCGCTTCGTCGCGGCGCGGGCGGCAGGACTTCGACGCAGATCGACGACGAGATCGACCGCTTGGGCGCAGAGCTCTCGACGGGCTGCGACGCGCTGCAGTGCTCGCTGCACGCGACGGTGATCGCGCGCAACCTCGAGCCGTTCTTCGCGCTGCTCGCAGAGATCGCGCTGCGCCCGACGTTTCGAGAGGACGAGGTGGCGCGCGTTCGTCGAGAGATCACCGCCGAGCTCATCGACGCGCGCAACGACGATCGAACGCTTTGCGGGCGGTACTTTCGCCGCAATCTCTTCGCCGGTCATCCGTTGGGTCGCCCCTCGGCCGGCACGCTCGCCACCGTCGCGACGCTCACGCACCAAGACGCTTCTGACGCGTGGAAGCGCGTTTGGTCCACGAAAGAGATGGTCGTCGCAGCGGCCGGGGACATCACCGAAGCGCAGCTCCGCGCGCTCTGGGACAAGTACTTCAGCAAGGGTTGGGCGCCGACCCGCGAGCGTCCCGCAGAGATCGCCGAGCCTGCGCGAAAGAAGGGCAGGCACCTGGTCATCATCGACAAGCCCGCCCGCACGCAGTCGCAGATCCTCATCGGAACGTTGGGCACGCACCCGAAGGACCGCGATCACCACGCGCTCTACGTGGCCAACACCGTCTTCGGCGGGACGTTCACGTCGAGACTGACGCAAGAGATCCGATCGAAGCGAGGGTGGAGCTACGGCGCCTCGAGCCGACTCGGACGCGAGCGCGTCCGCGAGGCGTTCACGATGTGGACGTTTCCCAAGGCCACCGACGCGCCAGACTGCATTCGCGTCGAGCTGTCGCTGCTCGAGGCGCTCTGCAAGAAGGGTGTGTCTGCGCGGGAGCTGACCTTCGTGAAGAAGTACCTGAAGGAGAGCGCGGTCTTCGACACGGACACGGCGAGCAAGAGACTCTCGCAGCGGCTCGACGAGGCGTGCGGCGACATGCCCGCGGGCTACCACGAGAAGTTCGTTCCCAAGACCCAAGAGGTGACCCTCGAAGAGTGCCAGCGCGCGCTCGAGAAGCGACTCGATCCGCGCAACCTCTTGCTCTGCGTCACCGCGACGGCGAGCGACTCACGAGCAGCGCTGGAGAAGTCGATCCGCGGTCTCGATTCGACGACGGTGATCCCGTTCGATCGCGACGAGTACTACCCGTAGCGAAGTCGAGCTTGGAAGAAGACACGCCACGAGCTAACGCCTAGGAAATATCCCGAGTACCTCGGCGCGTGTCGCCAATCGAAGACGGAGCTGCTGTCCCAGCTCGTCGAAGATCACTGAAGGGCTGCGCGCAGGGCGCCTGGGTGATTGGTGATCAGCGAGGTCGCTCCGGCGTTCGCGAGCGCGACGGCGAGCGCGGGGTCGTTGACGGTCCAGACGTGAACCTCATAGCCCGAGGCGCGCCAACGACCGATCGCCTCGGCGCCTTCGCTCCAGTGCGGGTGGATGGCCTTCGGCGCGACGGCGGTTAGCGCAGAGAGCGCGCGGCGCTTCTCGGCGGGATCGGGGTCGATCAAGAGACCGCGATCGACCTCGGGCGCGGCGGCGCGAAGCGCGACGAGCACGCGCGGCTCGAAGGAGGAAACGATAAATCGTCGGTGTTTTCCACGCCAACGTCGCGCGGCGTCCGCGACAGCGAGGCCGAGCGCTTCGGGGTCGCCGTCGTCCGCCTTCACCTCGACGTTGACGACCGTCCCCTCGAGCACCGCGAGCGTCGCGTCGAGCGACGGAACGCCCTCGCCTCCGCCGAGCTCTTCTCGCGACAGCGCCCACGCGCTCGAGGCTCGCACCCGCGTCGCGCGCCCCGTGAAGCGCGATAGATCGCTGTCGTGCCCGACCACGAGCGTGCCGCATCGCGCGAGGCGAACGTCGAACTCGGCGCCGTCCGCCCCCTCGGCGAGCGCCGCGCGAAACGCCGCGATGGTGTTTTCGACAGCGGCCTTCGGAGCGCCGCGGTGTCCGAGGATCCAGGGATCGTGCTTCGATCGTGCGTCCTTCATTCGTCCGAGCGAGCGTAGCGCCGCTCCGGGGCCTGCGAGAACTTGCTCGTGGGCGCGACGCTGTCGTACCCCACAGGCGATGCTCGACCCACAGCCACGCAAGCGCGAGCCGATCGAGGGACTTCGCTCGGTCCGCGCCCAAGGTTCGGCGAAGGAGTTCTTGCAGCACGCGCTCGTCAGCGGGCGGCTCGCGACGGCGCTGCTCTTCGAAGGCCCCGAGGGCGTCGGAAAGGAGCGCTGCGCCAGGGCGCTCGCGCAGTGCTCGGTGTGTCTCTCGCGCCTGCCCGACGGCGACGCGTGCGGCCGATGCGCGACGTGTCGCGCGATCGACGCCGAGAAGTATCCCGACGTGATCGTCCTGGCGCGCACGTTGGACGTGCTGACGCAGCAGGAGCAGAGCGGCAACGAGCTGAAGAGCGAGATCGTCGTCGAGAAGATCCGCGAGCTTCAGCGCGAGCGGCTCGTGTACCTGCCGCACGGCTCGACGCGGTGGATCATCGTGCGCGACGCGCACGAGCTCAACGCGTCGTCTTCCAACGCGCTCTTGAAGACCTTGGAGGAGCCTCCGGCCAACACGCACTTCGTCCTGGTGACGCACAGGCCGTCGGAGCTGCTGGTCACCGTACGATCGCGCTGCCAGCGGGTGCGATTTGCGCCCCTTCCCGAAGCGGAGGTCATCTCGATTCTGTCCGCGAACGGCGTCGAACCAGCGCTCGCGAAAGAAGCGGCGAAATGGGCAGAGGGCTCTGCGGGGCGGGCGGTCGCGATGTCCGACCCTGCGTTGCTCGCCTCGCGCAAGGGCTGGCTCGATCGCTTGATCCAGGCCCTTCGCGCGTCGAAGCCGGGCGCCATCGTCGACGTCGCCGAGGCCTTTAGCAAGGACGCGTCCGCGAGAGAGGGCGACGAGGTGCTCGTCGTGCTCGAGATGCTCGAGCGGTACTTTCGCGACGAGGCCATCTCCGCCGCGACCGACGCGCGAAGGTCGTCGATCCACGCAGCGCGCTCGCAGCTGGTTCGACAGACGATCGCCTCGCTCGACTCGAACCTGAAGGCTCAAATGGCCGTCGAGTCCATGCTCGTCCGCCTGCGGGACGTGCGCTAACGACGCAGAGCGCGCATCGAAGCCGTTGCCACGGAGCGTGTTCGCGATTAACTGTCGCGGCCCGCTTTCGCGGGGCCGTTGCGTTTGCGAGGTTTCGATGAACAACCGATTCTATGTCACGACTCCGATCTACTACGTCAACGACGTGCCGCACCTCGGCACCGCGTACACGACGGTCGCGGCCGATGCGTTCGCGCGACAGCGGAGCCTCCGTGGCATGGAGACGCGCTTTCTCACGGGGACCGACGAGCACGGGCTGAAGATCGACCGCTCTGCGCGGGAGAAGGGCCTGGAGCCGCAGGCCTTCGTCGACGAGATCTCCGCGAGGTTTCGCGACGCGTGGCCGAAGCTCCTCTGCGAGCCGTCGGATTTCCTTCGGACGACCGAGCCGCGCCACAAGAAGGTCGTGCAAGACCTCTGGTCGCGCTGCAAGGCGAACGGAGACATCTTCGAGGGCGAGCACGAGGGCTGGTACTGCGTCTCGTGCGAGCAGTTCTACCCTGAAAAAGACCTCGCAGAAGGCAAGCTCTGCCCGACGCACAAGCGGCCCGTGGAGTGGACCAAGGAGGTGGGGTACTTCTTTCGGCTCTCGCGCTATCAGGACAAGCTGCTCGAACTGTACGAGCAGCACCCGGAGTTCGTGCAACCCGAGGGGCGTCGCAACGAGGTGATCTCGTTCGTGAAGGAGGGGCTCAAAGACCTCTCGATTTCACGCACGACTTTTCAATGGGGCATCCCCGTCCCCGACGACGCGCGGCACGTGATGTACGTGTGGTTCGACGCGCTGACGAACTACCTCTCGGCGGTCGCGAGCGGGCCCGAGAAGCGCTTCTGGCCGCCGACGCTCCAGCTGGTCGGCAAGGACATCGTGCGCTTTCACGCGGTGTATTGGCCGGCGTTCTTGCTGAGCGCCGGCTTCGGCGAAGACGAGCTCCCGAAGACGATCTTCGCCCACGGATTTCTCACGATCAACGGCCAGAAGATGGGCAAGTCGCTGCGCAACACCGTCGAGCCGCTGCGGCTCGCGGAGTACTTCGGCGCCGACGAGCTTCGGTACTTTCTCTTGCGCGAGATCGCGCTCGGACAGGACGGCGATTTCTCGCACAAGAAGCTCATCGCGCGCATCCGCGCGGACCTCGCGGCGACGTTGGGCAACCTGCTCAACCGGACGATCCCGTTCGCGGTGAAGCACTTCGAGAGCACGGTTCCGGCGCCGAGCGCGGCGCTCGACACCGATCGAGAGCGCAGCTTGCGGGCAAAGACGCGGTCGCTCGTCGACGAGGCGGCGGCGGCGTGGGACGCGCTCGAGCCTCATCGAGCGCTCGAGTGCGCCATCGCCCTCGCGATGGAGTGCAACGGGTACTTCGACGCGCGCGCGCCCTGGAGCCTCGCGAAGGACCCTTCGCGCAAGGACGAGCTCGCGACGGTCATCTACCACGTGTTCGAAGTGCTACGGGCGTGCTCGGTGCTCTTGTGGGCGGCGCTTCCGGACAAGTGCGACGCCCTTCGCGCGCAGCTCGGCCTCGACCCCTTGCTGCCCGTGGTCGGCGTGGACAAGTGGCCCTTCGAGTGGGGCGGACTCGTCGCTGGGAGCAAAGTGGCTCCGGGCGCGCCGCTCTTTCGCAACATCACCAAGGACGACGAAGCCAAGATCCTGGCGGACTTCGCCGTCACCGACGGAGATACCCAAGTGACTGACGCCAATGCGAGCGACAAACCCGTGAAGCCCGAGCTCGCCGTCGCGAAGCCGGCGGAGAAGGCTGCGGACGCTGGCGCGAAGCCGAGCGCGCCGACCGCAGCGACGCCAGCGACCATCGCGTTCGACGACTTTGCCAAGGTCGAGCTCAAGCTCGGCGAGGTGAAGAGCGCCGAGCGCGTGCCGAAGTCGGACAAGCTGCTCAAGCTTCAGGTCGACCTCGGCGAGCCTTCGGGGCCGCGGCAGATCATCGCGGGCATCGGCTTGT
>LNEO01000063.1 GCA_001465015.1 Deltaproteobacteria bacterium Ga0077539
CGAGAAAGCTGATGGGCCACGAGTCGCACGGGATGGTGCTGGCGTGCGGCCCGACCGACGCCCTCTCGATCACCACCATCGAGAAGGATCAACCCGCGGGAACGCCGGTGAAATGAACACCCCCCTGATCGACACCCACTGCCACCTCGACTTCGACGACTACGGCGCCGAGCGCGGCTCGGTCATCGATCGCGGGAGGGCACAAGAAATCAAGTGGTTCGTCACGATCGGCTCCGGCCGGGGCGCGGACAGCGCTCCCGCGGCGGTGGCCCTCGCGCACGAGCACGCGGATGTGTTGGCGACGGTGGGCGTTCATCCGCACGACGCGTCGGTGGCGTCCGACGATGTCTTGCGCGAGATGGAGCGGTTGGCGGTCGATCCGCGCGTCGTGGCGGTGGGCGAAGTCGGGCTCGACTATCACTACGATCACTCGCCGCGCGCGGCGCAGCAAGAGACGTTGCGGGCGTTCATCTCCCTGGCCCGGCGCGTCCGAAAGCCGCTGGTGATCCACACGCGCTCGGCGCCCGAGGACACGCTGGCGATCTTGCGTGAAGAGAGCGCGCGCGACGTCGGCGGGGTGATTCACTGTTTCACCGAGGACGAGGCGTTCGCTCGCGCGGCGCTCGACCTGGGGTTCGACATCTCGTTCAGCGGGATCGTGACCTTCAAGAACAGCGAGTCGCTGCGGTCGGTGGCCAAGATCGTCCCGCGCGATCGGCTGTTGATCGAGACGGACGCCCCGTACCTCGCGCCCGTTCCGATGCGCGGAAAGCGCAACGAGCCGAGCTACCTCGCCCACACGGCGAAGCACCTCGCCGCGACGCTCTCGATGAGCGACGAGGCGCTGCGCAGGCAGACCACGAACAACGCCATCGAGCGCTTCGGGCTGCGACGCTTCGGCGCCGAACCTGTTTGAATCGCGGCTCAGCGCGAGCGCGCGAGCGAGCTGCGAGACGGTCGCGACGCCCCCGTCGCGGTCATCGGTTCAACGAACCCCTGGCTGCCGCCAGCGCAGAACGCGCCGCGGCCACGGCTCGTCCGACGCGTGCTTCGCGAGCACGCGCGCGAGGGACACGAGCTGCGCGCGGGCGTCGTCGGGCAAGTCAGCGGCTGACGCGACGAGCTGAACCTCCCCGGACGCGAGCTCGATCGTGACCTTCCACTCGGCGGTCTCGCGGAGCACGGAGCACTCGTAGCGCGCACGATCGTCGCGCGATTCGACGAGGACGAACTCGAAGCGCGTTCCGTGCGCTGGCTTTGTGTGTCCCGCGGTGGTCATCGCTCGAACACGACCTGACCGCCGACGATCGTCGCGAGCACGCGGCCTGTCACCGTCCGGCCGACGAACGGCGAGTTGCGGCTCTTGCTCGCGAAGGTCTCGACGGTCCACTGCACCTCGGGATCGACGATGATCGCGTCGGCGAGGGCGCCCTCGGCGAGCGTTCCGACCGGGAGGCCGAAGATGCGCGCCGGGGCGACGGTGAGCGCCTCGATGAGGCGCGGGAGCTTCACCCTGCCCTGTCGCACGAGGTCGAGCATGAGCGGCAGCGCGGTCTCGAGGCCGATCATCCCGTTGGGTGCCTCGCTGAACTCGCAGCCCTTCTCGCTGGCGGCGTGCGGAGCGTGGTCGGTCGCGATGCAGTCGATGGTCCCGTCCGCGAGCGCGTCGATGAGCGCCTGGCGATCGCTCTCTTCGCGCAGCGGCGGGTTGACCTTGCACGCGGTCTCGTAGCCGAGCACGGCCTCGTCGGTGAGCGTGAGGTGGTGGGGGGTGACCTCGGCGGTGGCGCGAATTCCCCTGGATTTTGCCTCGCGAACCAGCGCGGCTGCGCCCTTGGTCGAGATGTGCGCGACGTGGTACTTCGCGCGGGTCATCTCCGTCAGCATGAGGTCTCGCGCGACGATGTGATCCTCTGCCACGCGCGGCCAGCCCCTGAGCCCGAGCCGCGTCGAGACGGCGCCCTCGTGCATCTGCGCGCCCTCGGTCAGGTGGTGATCCTCCGCGTGCTGCACGAGCGGAACGTCGAACGTCCCTGCGTACTCGAGCGCCCTGCGCATCACGCCCGAGTGAAGGACGCACTTGCCATCGTCGCTGATCGCGACGCATCCGCCCTCGCGGAGGTCGGCGACCTCGGTGAGCTCTTTTCCGTCGAGCTTGCGGGTCACGGCGCCGATGGGATGCACGCGGACGACGCCGACCTCCCTGGCCCGAGCGACCATCATTTCGGTGATCGCGCGGTTGTCGTTGACGGGGCTCGTGTTGGGCATCGCGCAGATCGTCGTAAACCCGCCGATCGCCGCCGCGCGGGTGCCCGAGCGAAGGTCTTCTTTGTACTCGAAGCCTGGCTCGCGCATGTGCGTGTGGATGTCGACCATCCCAGGCAGGATCCACTTGCCCGAGCAGTCGATCACGCGACCATCTCGTTGAACGTCGAGCGCGTCTGCCGCGCCCCTTCCGACGCGCGTCACGCGGTCGTTCTCGATCACGACGTCGCACACTTCGTCGAGCCCTCGCGACGGGTCGATGACGCGGCCGTTCTTCAACACGAGCAGCATGAGTTCCTCGATTCGATTACTCGGAGCGGCGGTAGTTGGGCGCTTCTTCGGTGATGTACACGTCGTGCACGTGCGACTCGCGCAGCCCCATCGGGGTGCTCTTCACGAAGCGCGCTTTGGTCTGCATCTCTGCGATCGTCTTGCAACCGACGTAGCCCATGCTCGATCGAAGTCCGCCTACGAGCTGAAACAGGATGTTCGAGAGCGGGCCGCGGTAGGCCACGCGCCCTTCGATGCCTTCGGGCACCAGCTTTTCGTCCGCCGTTCCGGCCTGGCCGTAGCGATCCTTGCTGCCCTTGCGCATCGCGCCGAGCGAGCCCATCCCGCGGTACATCTTGTACGAGCGCCCCTGAAAGAGAACCAGGTCTCCGGGGGCTTCGTCGGTTCCGGCGAAGAGCGAGCCGATCATCACGACGTCTGCGCCGGCGGCGATGGCCTTGGCGACGTCGCCCGAGTACTTGATTCCACCGTCCGCGATCACAGGAACGCCGTACCGCTTCGCGACCTTCGCGCAGTCGGACACCGCCGTAATCTGCGGAACTCCGACGCCTGCCACGACGCGCGTCGTGCAGATCGATCCCGGTCCGATCCCGACCTTGATGCCGTCGGCGCCCGCCTCGATGAGCGCTTCGGCGGCCTCGGCGGTCGCGATGTTGCCCGCGACGACCGACAGATCGGGCCAGATGCGCTTGGTCGAGCGGACCGCGTCGAGCACGCCCTTCGAGTGGCCGTGGGCCGTGTCGAGGACGATGAGATCGACGCCGGCGTCCACGAGCCTTCGCGTGCGCTCTTCGCGATCGGGCCCGACGCCGATCGCGGCTCCGACGCGAAGTCGCCCCTTGCTGTCCTTGATCGCGTTGGGAAAGCGCTCGGCCTGCAAGAGGTCCTTGATCGTGATCAGGCCGATGAGCTTTCCCGTCGGCGGATCGACGACGAGCAGCTTCTCGATGCGGTGCTTGTGCAAGAGCGCGCGCGCCTCTTCGGCCTTGATCGTCGGAGGTGCGGTGACGAGCCGCTCGCGCGGGGTCATGAGGTTCTTGACCGGCTGTCCGAGGTTGGTCTCGAAGCGAATGTCTCGCGACGTCAAGATGCCCACGGGTCGATCGCCGTCGACCACCGGAAGGCCCGAGATGTTCGCGCGCTTCATGATCTGCACGGCGCTCTGCAGCGAGTCGTCGGGCCCGATCGTGACGGGGTCGACCACGATGCCGCTCTCGGCGCGCTTGACCTTCTCGACCTCGAGGGCCTGATCCTCGGGATGCAGGTTTTTGTGCAGAATTCCCAGGCCTCCCTCGCGGGCCATGGTGATCGCGGTGCGCGCCTCGGTGACCGAGTCCATCGCGCTCGAGATCAGCGGAACCTGCAGCGTGATGTCCCGAACGAGCTTCGTTCGCGTGTCGACGTCCTTCGGCAGAACGTCGCTCATCGCGGGCACGAGCAGCACATCATCGAACGTCAGGCACTCGCGGAGGGGCTCTTCGAACATGGCTTCGACTCCAGAACAATCTTCGGTCCGAGGACGAGTGTCTCGACGCGCGATCGACCCTCATGGGCCGAGCAGGTGCCGAGGGGACGTCTGGTCGAGCGACGGCCACGACGTCCGTAGGTGGGCGCGCTGCTTAGCGCACCCTGAGCATTTCGGCGAGAAACCGGCGACCGCCGTGCGCTAGCCGCGGAATTCGACCGTTTGGGCTCGCCGTCCAGGCACGCCGTCGGCGCTGTCCTCCTCGCCTATCAACTGACGCGCGTCACTTCACAGACGACAGTTCGACGCGCTGCGCGATGACCGGGGATTTTCTCGGTTCTCGACGGGACACGAGCGCGACATGCGACTGTTCGCAGCTTGCCAACACACCGTCCCACCAAGTACTCTTCGCGCATACCGCCCTTCACTCGTTCGACGGAGACACACCCCATGCGTTCGCCCTGGTTGCTTGGTGCCGCCGCCTGTTTCGTTCTCGTAGCCTGTGGACCCAACCGCGAAATGCTCGAGCCGCGCGACGCGCGCGCAGACGTGCGCACCGATGGTGGGGGCGTGGACTCCGGCATCGACAGCGGCACTGGTGGGGGCTGCCCGACCGGCGCGGTCCGCTGCGGCACAGACTGCGTGAATCTCAACACGTCCACCGTGCACTGCGGCGCGTGCAACTCGCGCTGCAACGCGCCGCAGATGTGCAACATGGGCCGCTGTGAAGGCCCGATGATGATGTGCACGGGCGGCCAGATCGCGTGCGGCGGTCGGTGCGTGGACGTCAACGCCGACAGCGCCAACTGCGGGATGTGCGGTCGGATGTGCCCCTCGGGCCAGACCTGCCAGATGGGCATGTGCCGCGCTGGAGGCTGCACCGCGCCCAACACGATGTGCGGCACCAGCTGCGTCGACACACAGTCGAGCAACGCCAACTGCGGCTCCTGCGGCAACGCGTGCCCTGCGGGCCAATCGTGCACCGCGGGCCGCTGTGGCGGCGGCGGTGGAATGTGCGTCGAGCCGTGCACCACCAACGAGCAGTGCGCCGCGACGTGCGCGCCGCCACGCTCGGGCTGGGTGCAGTGCTGCGCTTCGGGGGGCGTTTGCATCGAGATGGCGACCTCGTGCGGCGGCGGCCCCGGACCGACCGACGGCGGTACTGGTGGCGATGGAGGCGGGGGCTTGGGTTGCTTGCTCGGGCTTCAGACCTGCACGAACAGCGCTGAGTGCATGGCCGCGTGCGGGGCGCTCGCGCCGACCTGCGGCAGCCGAGGTCGCTGCGAGTAGTCGTCAGCGTTGCTCGAGTCGAGCAACGCGAAGTTCGAGTTCTTCGAGGCGCTCTTGCAGCGAACGGGGGGCCGATGTCACAGCGGGGGGCGTGACGTCGGGCGGTTTCGGGACGAGCTCTGCGAGCGATCGTTGCCGGATGGCGGCGTTCAGCGCAGCGACTCCATCGGGACCTTGCAGCCCTCGCTCGATGAGCGCGACGAGCAGCGGCGTGAGCGTGGTCACTGTCACATCCTCGTTGGTCGCGAGGTCGATCACGCGAACGATTTCACCAGCCTCGATCCACGAGCGAATCTGCGCGATCGTCACGTAGGACCGCGACCGACTGTCGTAGAGCCTGCGATTGGGGTAGCGGCGCACCTCGCGTGGCGCCGGCGGCTCGGCCGTGCTGCGTTCGCTCGATGATTCGTTGTAGGGTTCGCGCATGAGGGCTCCCGCTCGGTTCGTCGCGCTACTCCTCCCGATGCTCGTCGCGTGCAGCGCGGGCCGGCAGGCGCCGTTCGACGTCGTGCAGTCCTACCACAGCGCATTGCGCGAGGGCCGCTTCAGCGAGGCGTACCAGCTGCTGTCCGCGGACGCGCGACGAGCGACGACGTTCGACGAGTTCGACCGCGTGGCACGCGAGAATCCGGATGAAGTCCGAGAGACGGTTCGCTGGCTGGAGCAGGTCGATCCCAACGCGCCGGTCACCGCGCGGCTCGACCTCGGCAACGGCGAGACGGTTCAGCTCGTCGAAGAGGGCGGCGGCTGGAGGCTCGACCCGACGGTGTTGGACTTCTACGGCCAGCGATCGCCGCGACAAACGGTGCGATCGTTTACGCGCGCGCTGGATCGAAGGCGATGGGACGTGCTCGTGCGGTTCGCGCCGCGGCGAATCGCTGAAGGGCTCACGCCCGAACAGCTGCGCGACGCATGGGAGCGAGGCGCGGACGCAGACGACGTTCAGCGCATGTTGACGGCGCTGAGGCAGAGCACCGAGCGGCCCATCGAAGTAAGCGGCGAGCGCGCGACGATGACCTACGGCGTCGGCAACCGATTCACGATGCAGCTCGTTCGCGAAGACGGCGTGTGGCGCGTAGAAGACCCGGATTGACGTCCGCGACAGGGAAGTCGCCGTGGCTTAGCGCCGAAATCCGATCTCTTGCGCGTCGAGCTCGCCGAGCGCCGCGGCGTCCCGCGTCTTCTTGATCTGCTCGCGGAGCACGTCGAGCTGCTCTTTGCACTCGGTGGCGTAGTCCTGCCCGAGCCGCTCGGCCCCTCGCTGCGCGAGCGCGAGCGCCGCTGCGAGAAAGACCTCTTTCAAATACGCGGGCGTGAAGCCCTCGCTCCTTTTGGCGATGTGCGCCGTGAGCGCGGTCACGTCGAGCTCGGGCTCGAGCTTCGCGGCGAGCGCTCCGCGGGACAGCAGGCGACGACCGTACTCGGCGCGCTCTGGCTCCGCGGGCAATCCCAGGTGAAACACGCGGTCGAAGCGCGAGGGACGCTTGAGCAGCGCGACGTCGATGCGCTCGGGGTGGTTGCTCGAGGCGATGACGAAGAGCCCGGTGTTGGCGGAGAAGCCGTCGAGCTCGTTCAAGAAGACCGCGCGATTGCCGTCGGAGATAAACGAGTCGATGTCCTCGAACGCGAGCACGCACGGCGCGAGCTTTCGAGCGCGGTCGAAGATCGCTGTGATCGGGTTCTTGCCGTACTCGTTGCCCTGCAGATCTCGCACGTACAAGAAAGGAAACTCACTGAGCTGCGCGGCGACAGCGCGGCACACGAGGGTCTTTCCCGTCCCCGGCGGGCCGACGAGCAACACGCCGCGCCTCCAGGGAAATCCCAGCGCTTCGAAGGCTGCGCGATGCTTGACGAAGCCGTCGATCGTTCGGCGCAGGTCCTCGAAGAGCTGCGGCGCGAGCACGATGTCGTCCCACGTCGTTCGACCGATCTCGGCGTCGAGCTCAGGGGCTTGTTGCCACCCGTGCGAATGCACGAGGCAGCGACCGGTCGGACGCAGGTTGAACGCCGCCCATTTGTCCGCGAGCGCGCAGAGGACCTCCGCGTTGGTCGCAGCGAGAAGAAGCCCGTGTGCGTTCTGCGCGCTGGGTACGGTGGTGATCTCGACGCGCTCGCCCTGAAATCGCCCGACGTACCAGAGGACCGTCGGGCAGCGATCACCTCTCCACGTCACGCCATGATGCGAGCCGTCCAGCATCGACTGCAGGTCGGAGCACTCGGCGCGCACGAAGTCACCGAGCCGCTGCGCGTCGCCGACGGCGAACAACGTCGCGTAGCCCGGCAAGTGCGCGCGAACCTGCGCCAACAAAACGTCGGTCGGATTCGAGTACTCACCACCGGCGGCCAGAAGCGCCGCGCGAATGGCCTTCTCCCGCCACGGAGTCCCCACAGTGCTGTCCTTCACGAGGCCCGAGAGAATAGCACTGAGCTACGAATTCTTCACCGTTCTTCACGGCGCGAACCCTCCCAAGCGGCGCGGCGTGGTGCTAGTCATCGCGTCCATGAGCGAACGCCCGCGGTTGAGCGAAGACAAGGTCAGCGACGAAGTGAAGAGCCTCGTCGGCAGTTTTCATCGAAACGTCGTCGACGAGGTCGCTACGACGGTGGCGCGCGACAAGATCGTCGTCGTCGGAATGGCTCAGAATCCCTTCGTGAAGAAGGCGCGCAAACTCCTCGAGAGCCGGGGCGTGAAGTTCACATACCTCGAGTACGGCAGCTACCTCTCGCAGTGGAAAGAGCGGCTCGCGCTCAAGATCTGGGCGGGGTTTCCGACGTTTCCGATGGTGTTCATCGACGGGGTGCTGGTCGGCGGCAACGCCGAGCTCGTCGCGCTCGACGCAGCGGGAAAGCTCCCGAAATAGCGTCCAGCCGACGGTTCGGCGGGACGTTACTCGCGGCGCGACCATTGAATCTCCACGGCGCTCGTGGCATACGCCGCGCGCCCGCTGGCGCTTTCGCCCAGCCAACACAGGAGATTTCAGCAATGTCGCTCGAGCGTACCTTCGCGATCATCAAGCCTGACGCGGTCGAGAAGAACAACACCGGCAAGATCGTCGCTCACATCGAGAAGGCGGGCTTCCGCATCGTCACGATCAAGAAGCTCCACATGACCCGCGCGGTCGCCGAGGGCTTCTATGCCGAACACAAGGGCAAGGGCTTCTTCGACGAGCTCGTCTCGTTCATGTCCCGCTCGCCCTGCTTCATCCTCTGCCTCGAGTCCGAGAACGCGATCGCGAAGTGGCGCGAGACCATGGGCGCGACCAACCCCGAGAAGGCGGCGGACGGCACGATTCGCAAGCTCTTCGGCGGCTCGGTCGGCGAGAACGCGACGCACGGCTCCGACGCGCCGGCGTCGGCCGCGCGCGAGCTGGGGTACTTCTTCGCCGGCATGGAGCTGATCTGATCTGACCATCGCGAGGCGTGCGCGCGACCTTCGCAGGTCAGGACCGCTTCGCGTCGCCTTCGCTCGGCTCTTCGTCGCTCTTTCGTCGACGCAGCGCCATGAACGCGAGTCCCGCGGCGAGCAGCACGTTGATCGCCATGGAGCCAGCGAGCACGGCTCGCACGGTGCTCGCGCTTCCGCGAGCGACCGCGATCGGTCCGACGTAGGACAGGCGCGCTTCGCCGGTGGTGGGCGGCGGTCGCGAGACGCTGACGACGCTGACGTCGTCCGCGCGCATCGTCACGACGCTGGCGGCCACGAGCCTGCGCACTGCAGCCTCGTCGATGGGCGGCCGCGCGCCGGTGTGCCGCAAAAGGACGCTGGCGGTCGGCCGCGGGGACTCTCGCCCGTCGAGCGGACGATCCTCCGCTGACGGGAGCGCGACGTGAACGCGAGCGTCGAGGACGCCGTCGATGGACTCGAGCGTTCGAGCGAGCTCGCCCGCCATCGCTTGCGCCGAGCGGGCGCGCTCTTCACCAGCGCTCTGCACGAGAGACGGCTGCGCGCCGTACGACTCGGCGAAGCCTGGCTCTTCTCGGCGCGGAAGCCCGTGCCCGTGCAGCACGGTCACGCTGCGGGCGACCTCGTCGGGTCCGACCAGCACTCGAAATTGTGGGCCGCCGGTGCCCGTCCCCTCGTCCGCCTCTTTGCGCGCGGCGATCCCTGCCTGATCGAGCGCGGCGACAGTGCGATTGGCCTCGGACTCAGCCACGCCTTGCAGCACCGGAACCTGCGAGCACCCTGCGAGCGCGATTAGCGCACAGGAAATCAAGACCGTCCTGCGCGCCCGCGCTTCGACCCCACGCGAGTCGGTCATCACTGCACCGAGAAGCCCCAAGAGAACCCCACGCGCGGACCGCCGAACGCGCGCCATCGAAGCGAGCGCACGACGCCTGTGACGCAGCCCTTGAACGCGCCCGATCCGTTGGCGACGGTCACGCCGATGGGCGCGCCGGTGCCGCCGACCGCGATGCGCAGCCGGACATCTCCGGGCGATCCGAGCGCGGCGCATCCCGCGAAGCGACCGAGCGACGCGTTGAGCGGACCGACGATCTCGCGATCCGAGAGCGTGCCGCCGCCGCCGCCGCCGCCGGCCATGTTGAACTCGATCGGCGCGGCCATCGCGGACTCGTACGAGGTAAACCCGCCAGAGCCGCCGCCGCCGCCCGAGCGCGCGCGACGAAGCTCGTCCGCGGGCGGAGGAGGCAGCACCTCGATGGCGCCGCCGACGGCCCTCGCGTTCGGCCTGGGCACGTCGAGCTCAGCGGTGCGACGGGACGCCGCTCCGGGCCCGAGCGTCTTCCAGTACACGAAGAAGAGCAGGCCTGCCGCCGCGACGCTCGCGATCCCGACGAGCACCTTGGCGCGCGCGTTGACGGTGTCCTCGGCGATCGCGCTCTTCACTTCGGTCTCGTGTTGATCGCGCTTTCGCTTGTCGCGCGCCTGCGACGAGAACTCTCGATACTGCGGCCACTCGTAGAGCTTCTTTCGCTCGTTCGAGTCCATGTTGAAGACGATGTCTTCGTCGTGGACCTCGTGGCGAATGATCGCCTGAATGAGCTCGCGCGCCGTGAGCGGCCCGTGATCGAGGCCGTTTCGCACGAACATCCAGCGGGGAGCGTCGTTGGCGGTCGCCTCGTTTACGAGGCCCTTGAGGTCGTTGCTCACGACCGTGGGCGCGACGCCGACCATGCTCGGGCGAGCGCCTTCGAACGGAGCGGCGCCCGCGGGCTGCGCGATCAGGCCGCTCGTGTCGATGTCGACCGCGACGTCGAGCGCCGAGAACTGCACGGGCTCTTCGTCGACCACCACGTCCAGGCCCTCGGCTTCAGCGGTGTTCGACGGGGGCGGCGCGACGCGCGGCGCGGTGTTTTCTGCGGGCGCGATCAGCGCGGCCAGCGCGGCGCGCATCGACGCGATGGACTTGAAGCGATCGTCTGGCGCCTCCGCGGTGCTGTTTTCGACGATCACGTCGAAGGTGATCGGCAGCGCCGAAACGAGCGAAGTAGCCGGCACGTCGGGGCTGAACTGCTTGCCCGTGCAGAGCCAGTACAGCACGGCGCCGATCGCGTAGATGTCGCTGCGCGCGTTGGGGCTGAGCCCCTTTCGCAGCTCGGGCGCGATGAACGGGTCGGCGATCTCTTTGGTCGCGAGGAGGACGGCGCCGAGGCCGAGGCCCGAGAGCTTTCCCTTGTTGTTCTCGACGCGAATGGTGCTCGGCCCGATCGCGCCATGAACGATGTTCTGCGCGTGCGCGATCGCGATCACGTCGAGGATGGGCGCCAAGATCGCGTACGCGTCTGGCAGCGAGACCGCCCCGCCCTCGCCCAGCTTCTGCGCCATCACGTCATCCGCGCTGTCGGGCGGAAGCGGGTCGGTCGCGACGAGCAAGACGCCCGTCGCAGGCTCGACGCTGATGCCGAACACCGACAGCGAGTCGGGCGACTTGATCGCGCTCACCGCGCGGATCGCGCCGCGAACCGCCGCTGAAATCTCTGGCCGCACCAGCCCTGGCGGAGCCGCCCAGACCGACACCGCCTTCTGGGTCTTGGTGTCCTTGGCTGAGTAGACCGACAAGGCTCCAAAGCTCGTCGCGATTCGCCCGATGCTGAACCGCCCCGCGACGATCTGACCTTCGCGGAGCGCCGCAGGCGTCGCGATCCCCGGCAACGTCGTTTGCGCCATTTGCGCGACGGAGCATAGCCCGAAGCCCCTCTCGACCGACGACGACTTTCAACCCCTCCCTCCCGAAACGTCGCGTTCGGGGCGCGCGACGAAAGGGGGCATTGACACCTACATGCCCTCCGGGTATCCCCCGGCGCACCTACACGAGACTACCCGGCGGAGTTCGCCGGGTTCCTTCTCGAAACGCCTCTCCTCGGAGTGTTGTCCATGTCGCTCAACGGTTCGGCCTCTGCTCTCCTCCGCGCTCTCGGTGTCTCGCTCTTGGTCTCGCTCGGCGCCTGTGCCGAGCCCGGCCTCGAGCAGCTGCCCGAAGACGATCACGGCACGAGCGTGGACGAAGTCGGCAGCACGGCCTTCGAGCGCTTCGTTGGAGCGTGGGACGGCGTCGAGGGCGACCTGCGCGCGATCGTCTTCACCGACACGCTGCAGTCGCCCAACTCGCGACGCTTCTTCGCGGACCAGACCGTGTCCTGCGTTCGCGCGCCGTGCCGGCCGGTGCGCGTCGAGGGCGCGTTTCGCGCGACGTCGCGCTTCGTATACCTCCAGCGCGACGGCGAGACGAAGCGCTATTCGACGACGTTCAACGCAGACAACAGCGAGCTGACGCTTCGCCAGGGCCACACGGTCGTCTACCGCCTGCGCCGTGCGGTGAGCTACTGCGCGCGGGTCGCGGACTGCAACGAGCAGCGTCTCATCACGCCGCGCTGCCTCGGGTACATGACCTGCTCGTCCGCGAACCGCTGCGCCTACCGCTGCGGCTCTCCCGTGACCTCGTGCCAGAGCAACCGCGACTGCCGCGCCGATCAGTTCTGCAGCGGCGCGACCTGCGGCGGCGCCGGGACGTGCGCGACTCGCCCGCAAGCGTGCATCGCGCTCTATCAGCCGGTCTGCGGCTGCGACGGCCGCACCTACGGCAGCGCCTGCAACGCGGCGAACCAGGGCGTTCGCGTCGCCTCGAGCGGCGAGTGCGCGCCCGCGCCGACCTCGTGCCAGCAGAACTCGGACTGTGGCGTCAACGAGATGTGCGCGAAGTCTTCGTGCAACGGGCCGGGAACCTGCCGCGTGGTCGCGGTTCGCTGCTCGTCCGAGTACCTCCCGGTGTGCGGCTGCGACGGCCGGACGTACACCAACGCGTGCATGGCGCTCACCGCGCGCGTCAACGTCGCACGCGAGGGCGCTTGCCGCTGAGGTCCTGTGATACGGTCCGCGCCCTCTCATGGCTCGGACGCTCCTCCTCGAAATCGGCTGCGAAGAACTCCCAACATCTTTCGTGAACGGCGCGCTGGCGCAGCTGCCTTCGCTCGTCCAAAACGAGCTCGCGCTGCGCAGGATTACGCACGGCGCGGTTCGTGCGCTCGGCACTCCGCGGCGCCTCTCGGTGCTGATCGAAGCGGTCGAGGAGACGATCGCCTCCAAGAGCGAAGAGCTCTGGGGCCCCCCTGAATCCGCAGCGAAGAAGGACGGCAAGTGGACCCCCGCCGCCGAAGGCTTCGCCAAGAAGAACGGGCTCTCGGTGGACGCGCTCGAGATCGCCGAGAACGAAAAGGGCCGCTACCTCCGCGCGACGCGCCTGCTCGAGGGCGGCGCCGCCAAGGACCAGCTCGCCGACATCTTCGGCGCGGTGTGCAAGAAGCTCGCGTTCGAAAAGAGCATGCGTTGGGCGGACATCGAGACGCCCTTCGGACGACCCGTTCAGTGGCTCGTCGCGCTCTATGGCGAAGAGGTCGTCGAGTTCGACTTCGTCCGCGTGAAGGCCGGTCGAACATCGTACGGGCACCGCTTTCTCGCGCCGGAGGCGTTCGAGGTCGCGTCCGCCGATGAATACGTGGGCGCCCTTCGCTCGCGCAAAGTGCTGGTCGACCAGGACGAGCGTCGCACCGTTCAGCGCGAGGCGCTCGTCGCCGCCGCCAAGGCTCACGGAGGCGCGCTGGTCGACAATGACTTTCTCGACGGAGAGGTCCTCGGCCTGGTCGAGTGGCCTTTCGTCGTGGTCGGGCGCTTCGAAGACGCGTTCTTGACCCTGCCCGATGAGCTCATCGAGACCGTGATGAGCTTTCACCAGCGCTATTTCGCGGCGCGCGACGCGGACGGGCGGCTCTTGCCGCTGTTCATCACAACAGTCAACACCGCGCTCGACCCCGATCGTATTCGCAAGGGCAACGAGCGCGTGATGCGCGCCAGGCTCACCGACGCGAAGTTCTTCATCGACAAGGACCGCGCCGAGACGCTCGCGTCGCGCTTCGCCCGCCTCGAGGGCGTCGTCTACCACCAGAAGCTCGGCAGCTACGCGGACAAGGTCCTGCGCGTCGCCGCGCTCGGCGCCGACTGCGCAGCGGTCTTCGCCGCGGACGCTGCGGCGGTCACCGACGCGGCGCGCCTGTGCAAGTGCGATCTCGTCTCGCTGACCGTCGGCGAGTTTCCCGAGCTGCAAGGCTTCGTGGGCAGAGACCTCGCGCGCAACGACAAGCTCCAAGTCTCGATCTGCGAGGCGATCGCGCAGCACTATCTGCCGCGCGGCGCCGAGGACTCCGTGGCGCTCTCGAAAGAAGGCGCGGCGCTCGCCATCGCCGATCGACTCGACACGCTCGCGGGCTTCTTCGCGATCGGGCAGCGCCCCTCTGGCGGCGGCGACCCGTTTGGCCTCCGCCGCGCCGCGCTGGGCGTCCTTCGAACGCTGCTTCACCACGAGGCGCGCGTGTCGCTCTCGTCTCTGGTCGCGACGGCGCTCGGCCAGCACAAGGGCGAAAAGCTCGCCGCGGTCGACCGCGAGCAGACGCGCAAGGAGCTCGTCAGCTTTCTTCGCGAGCGGCTCGAGGTCGCCCTCGCCCAGCAGTTTGCGATCGACGTCGTACGCGCCGCGATGGCGACGCAGGGCGACGACTGCGACCCGTACGACGCGCTCCAGCGCGCCGAGGCGCTGCACAAGCTCCGGGGCAACCCGCAGCTCGGCCTGGCGGCGACGTGCATCGAGCGCGCGACGAACATCACCAAAGACGTCCTCGGCACCGAGACGTCTTCGGCACTCGTGCGCTGGGTGAGCGAGCACAGCTTCGCGCTGCCCGAAGAGCAGGCGCTGCAGACCGTGGTGCTCGACGTCGAGTCGCAAGTGACCGGCGCGGTCGCGAAGCGGGATTTCGTCGGGGCGGTCTCGGTCATCGCCGACGGCCTCACCGCGCCGCTCGACACCTTCTTCGCGCAGGTGTTCGTCATGGACGAAGATCTCGCCAAGCGCGACGCGCGCCTGCGGCTGCTCAAGCTCGTCGCCACGACCAGCGCGCTCGTATGCCGCTTCGACCTGCTGTCGGGCAGCAAGAAGTAGCGTAACGTTCTCGCCACTCATGGTGGCTAAGACAGAGCGAAAGGTCTTCTACTTCGGCAACGGCGTCGCGGAGGGGCACGAGCTAGGCAAAGAGCTGCTCGGCGGCAAGGGCTTCGGCCTCCACGTGATGACGCACCTCGGAATCCCGGTGCCGCCGGGATTCACGATCAGCACCGAAGAGTGCACGGCGTTCATGCACAAAGGTGCGATCTCCGAGGCGGTGCAGAGCGAGGCCCGCGCGGCGCTCGCGAGGGTCGAGTCTGCAGTGGGCGCGAAGTTCGGCGACCACGAGAACCCCCTGCTGCTCAGCGTTCGTTCGGGCGCGCGCGCGTCGATGCCCGGAATGATGGACACGGTCCTCAACCTGGGGCTCAACGACCAGACCGCGCAGGCCCTCGCGAAGAAGAGCGGGAGCGAGCGCTTCTCGCTCGACGCGTACCGACGATTCATCACGATGTTCGCCAACGTCGTGATGGGGATCGAGCGCGAGCCGTTCGAGCACTTTTTGTCGGAGGCGCGCTACAAGAGCGGCGCGCGCGACGACGCTACGATCCCCGCAGAGCAGCTGCGCGAAGTCGTGGCCCGCGGCAAAGAGTACTTCCAGAAGCGCACTGGCAAGCCGTTTCCCCAAGACCCGTGGGAGCAGCTCTGGGAGTCCATCGGCGCGGTATTTCACTCGTGGAACAACGATCGCGCGAAGGTGTACCGAAAGACCTACGCGATCCCGGACCACTGGGGCACCGCGTGCAACGTGCAGGCGATGGTCTTCGGCAACGTGGGCGACGACTGCGCGACGGGCGTGTGCTTCACCCGCGATCCGTCGAACGGCGAGCGCAGGTTCTTCGGCGAGTACCTGCCCAACGCGCAGGGTGAAGACGTCGTCGCAGGCATCCGCACGCCGCTCAAGATCACCGCGCGCGACGCGCGCGCTGCGGGCGCCGACAGCTCGCTCGAGTCCGCGATGCCCGAGTGCTTCGGAGAGCTCGTCGCGATGCAAGAAAAGCTCGAGAAGCACTTTCACGACATGCAGGACATCGAGTTCACGATCCAGCACGGCAAGCTGTGGCTGCTGCAGTGCCGCAACGGAAAGCGAACGATGCGCGCCGCGGTGCGCATCGCCGTCGACATGGTCAGCGAAGGGCTCATCGACAAGAGCGACGCAGTGCTGCGAGTCGAAGCCGGCCGCCTGAGCGAGCTGTTCTTGCCGAGGCTCGACGCGACGGACGCGAAAGAAGCCGAGAAGAAAGGGCTCTTTCTCGCGCACGGTCTGCCCGCGTCTCCGGGTTACGCCGCAGGTGAGATCGTCTTCACCGCGGACGAAGCCGACCGCATGGCCAACCAAGGCCGCGCGGTGATCCTCGTGCGTCGCGAGACGTCGCCCGAGGACATCCACGGAATGAAAGCCGCCAAGGGCATCCTCACGGCGACGGGCGGCTTGACCTCGCACGCCGCCGTCGTCGCGCGCGGCATGGGCAAATGCTGCATCGCGGGCTGCTCGTCGCTCACCGTCGACTACGCCAACGAGACGTTGACCGTCCATCGCGCGAGCGACACCGTCGTCTTGAAAAAGGGCGACAAAATCACGCTCGACGGCACCGCGGGCAGGCTGTATCGCGGCGAGCTGCCGGTGAGCGCCGCGGCGACGGACGACCATTTCGAGCAGGTGCTTCAGTGGGCCGACGAGGTGCGTACGCTCGGCGTGCGCGCCAACGCCGACACGCCGACGGACGCGCGCAACGCGAAGCGCTTCGGCGCGCAGGGGGTCGGGCTCTGCCGCACCGAGCACATGTTCTTCGAGGCCGACCGCATCGCGGCGGTGCGCGAGATGATCCTCGCGGACAGCGAGGCGACGCGCAGGCGCGCGCTCGAGAAGATCCTCCCGATGCAGCAGCAAGACTTCGAGGGGATCTTCACGGAGCTCGCTGGGCTTCCGGTGACGATTCGTTTGCTCGACCCGCCGCTGCACGAGTTCTTGCCCGAGCACGAAGAGGACCTTCGCGCGCTAGCCAAGGACATGGGCGTCGCGTTCGAGGTGCTCTCGAGGCGCAACGAGGCGCTGCGCGAGTTCAACCCGATGCTCGGACACCGCGGGTGTCGGCTGGCGATCACGTTTCCCGAGATCTACGAGGTGCAGGCGCGCGCGATCGCGCAGGCCTGCGTGAGCTGCCAGAAGGCTGGCGTCGCGGTGCTGCCCGAGGTCATGATCCCGCTGGTCGGCGCGAGGACCGAGCTCGCGGCGCTGCGAACGCTCGTCGAAAAGACGATGGACGCCGTGTTCGAGAGCGCCGGCGTGCGCGTCGCGTACCTCGTGGGCACGATGATCGAGCTGCCTCGCGCCTGCGTCGTCGCCGACCAGATCGCGGAGGTCGCTGATTTCTTCTCGTTCGGCACCAACGACCTCACGCAGACCACGTGGGGCTTGTCGCGCGACGACGCCGGGCGCTTCTTGCCGGCGTACGTCGAGAAACAAATGATCCCCGGTGATCCGTTCGCGTCGCTCGACACCGTGGGCGTCGGAGCGCTGATGCGCATGGCCGTCGCGAAGGGACGCGGAACCAAGAGCAAGCTCAAGATCGGCATCTGCGGCGAGCACGGCGGAGACCCTGCGAGCATCGCGTTCTGCGCGGAGATCGGGCTCGATTATGTGAGCTGCTCGCCGTTCAGGGTTCCGACGGCGAGGCTCGCGGCGGCGCAAGCAGCGCTCGGCCGCAAGGGCAGCGAGACGAACTGAGCGCGCTGCGATCGCGTTCAGCGTGCGCGAGACCGACGACGCGCGACGGTGACGATCGATGCGATCGCCGCGAGAACGAGCGCGCCGTGCGGACGATGCTGCGCCGGGGCGGCAGGCGTACGACACTGACACGCGCCTCCGTTGATGGTCGGAGGCCTCGGGCCAGCGTCGCCGCTCGACGTCGATCCGTCGCGGCCACCGTCGTTGTCCGCGTCAATTGGCTCGGGAACGTCCGTCCCGATCGGCGCGTCGAGCACGCCTTCGTCGATCGGCAGTCGGTCGACGGTCACGACGTCCGAGACACCGGTGTCGATCGGCACGCCGGTGTCTCGCGGAGCGAACCCCGAATCCCTGTCGACCACGCCAGAGTCCATCGAGACGTTGACGCCTGTGTCGACTCCTGTGTCACGCAATCCCGAAGCATCCACGCCGGAGTCGACGCCGGAGTCAGGCGCGCAGGGGCCCGTCATGAACAGACACTGCCCCCCCGCGCTGCACGTGCCCATGGTGCCCGTCACGTCGACGCAATCTGTTCGCTCGGAGCAAGAAAAGGAAACGAGGTTCAACTGGTTGGGACCCGTGAATCCCGTCGAGTTCGACGCGAACGCCGCGGCTGCGCGGCCGGCTGCTCGACACGAGTTCGGAGACGCGACGCGGACAGCGCCGATCGGGGCCGCCGAAATCGGGTTGATGACGAGTGCTGCTGAACCGGCCACGACAGGAAACACCGCGAACGCCGCACCCGCTCCGTTGAAGCCCGCCGACCCACGCGCTCCGCGCCCAACAGCGAGCACCGTCGAACCGACCTGCACAGCGTCCTCTGCAGTGAAGGCTGTCAGCATCATCGACGAAGAAGTCATTCGTCGATAACTCAACATCGACCACGATGGACCGAAACCGAAGACGATCGACAAGCCAGCGCTCCAGACAGCGCCGATCCGACCATCGTTGAACGACAGCGCGGACACCGCGCTGAACAGCCCCGTTGCTGGAACGGGCTCGATGCTGACCGACGGCGACGGGACTGACGCCGCGTAGAACACCGATGGGCGCGACGTCGTGAACACTCCACCTCGTACTGGAAACGCCCCCGCGATCGCAGCGATGCCCAGCGCTTGTTCCCCTGCGATGGGCGCGTGTGGACCGCTGTTGGCCGTCGTGATGACCCCGTCACGCACGAAAGCCCGACTCCCAAACCCGGTCTCCTCGATTGCGGCAACGACGCAAGGGGAGCCAGACAACCTCGCGTCGCAGTCGAGCGACAGCGCACTCACGCGCGCACTCGTTCGAGTGGACCCGACCAGCATCGGGCTGGTGAGGTTCGCGAAGAACGACTTCATGACGAGCTGCGAGGGTCCACCGTCGGGATTTGCGACGACGACGTACACCAAGCCTCTCGCGACGGAGACGCGAACGAGCGACTCGGACGCGATGGCTTCCGTCGGCCCGAAGGCGTCGATGAAACCAGCCATCGACATCGTGTTCGCGGAATACCTCGCGAGCCTGACGGTGAACGAGCCCGTGCCGTCGCACGGTCCCACGACCGCCGCGACGAAATACGAATCGAAGTCCGCCGCGATATCGACGCTGCGAAAGCACTGGCCCGTGAGGGTGAACGGGGGCACGGGCTCTGGCCGCAACGCTTCGGCGCGATCGCTGGCAGTCACGAGCGCGGCGACGAGCGCGAAGAGAGAAGCCCCGTTTGTTCTGCGAAGGTAAGTCATACCTTCGAGTCTACGCTCAATACGCTACTCCAACAGGCCACCCCGACGTGTACGCGCGAGTGCGCACGTCGCGCGATCAGAAGACGGCGCGAGCGGCATCGGCGAGGTGTGTTCGCGTTGTTGCCTCCCCCGACAACAACGCGATGTTGTTCAGCTCGCGAGCATGCCGCGCTCGGCGAGCAGCGCCTTCAGCGTCTCGCCCATTTGCGCGGGCGACGGCGCGATGCGCACGCCGGCGGCTTCGAGCGCGGTGATCTTGTCCTGCGCTGTTCCCTTTCCGCCGGAGATCACGGCGCCGGCGTGGCCCATGCGCTTTCCGGGAGGAGCGGTGCGGCCCGCGATGAATCCGACGACCGGCTTCTTCACGTGCTGCTGGATGTACTCAGCGGCGCGCTCTTCGGCAGAGCCGCCGATCTCGCCGATCATGATGATCGAGTGAGTCTGCGGGTCGGCGTTGAAGAGCTCGAGCGCTTGGACGAAGTCCATTCCGTTGACCGGATCGCCGCCGATCCCGACGCAAGAGCTCTGCCCCAGTCCGACCGCCGTCGTTTGACCGACGGCTTCGTACGTGAGCGTGCCCGAGCGCGAGACGATGCCGACGGAGCCTGGCCGATGGATGTGGCCGGGCATGATGCCGATCTTGCACTCACCCGGCGTGATCACGCCGGGGCAGTTGGGTCCGACGAGAAACAGGTCCTTGCCGAGGCGATGCTCGATCGCGCGGCGAGCCTTGAGCATGTCGATCACCGGGATGCCCTCGGTGATGCAGATCACGAGCCGCACGTTCGCTTCGGCGGCCTCGAGGATCGCGTCCGCTGCGCCCGGCGGCGGAACGAAGATCACGCTCGCGTCCGCGCCCGTCTCTCGCACCGCTTGATCGACGGTGTTGAAGACCGGAACGCTTCCCTCGAACATCTCTCCGCCGCGGCCCGGCGTGACGCCAGCGACCACCTTCGTGCCGTATTCGAGGCACTTCTTCGCGTGAAACGCGCCCGCGCTGCCAGTGATGCCCTGCACCAAAACGCGCGTGTCTTTGTTGACGAGAATGGCCATGGTGTCTGTCCGTCCTTCGTATTCGTTTGCGCTGCGCGACGCGCTCAGGGCGCCTTCGCGACGAGCTCGCAGATCTTCTGCGCGCCCTCGAGCATGGTGGATGCAGGCGTGATGTTGAGCCCGGACTCAGCGAGGAGCTTTCTGCCGAGCTCGACGTTGGTGCCCTCGAGCCGAGCGACGACCGGGACCTTGAGCCCGAGCGCCTTGGTGGCGTTGATGATCCCTTGCGCGATGAGGTCGCACTTGACGATCCCGCCGAAGATATTGACGAAAATTCCCTTCACGTCGGGGTCTCGCAGGATGATCGAGAACGCCTTGGTGACGCGCGCCTCGTCTGCGCCGCCGCCGACGTCGAGGAAGTTCGCGGGCTTTCCGCCGCAGTGCGCGATGATGTCCATCGTCGACATGGCGAGGCCTGCGCCGTTGACCATGCAGCCGATGTTTCCATCGAGCGCGACGTACGAGATGTCCGCGCGCTTGGCCTCGAGCTCCGTTGCGTTCTCTTCGCTCTCGTCGCGCCAGGACTCGTGGTCCTTGTGGCGAAACTCGGCGTTTTCGTCGAACGACACCTTCGAGTCGCCCGCCATCACCAGACCGGTGTCGGTCACGATCAGCGGGTTGATCTCGATGAGCGACGCGTCCTCCTGCATGACCAGCTTGTAGAGCGCGGTCAGGAGCGCGACGAACTGCGAGACCTGTTCTTTGTGAAGCCCGAGCCCGAAGCCGAGCCTGCGGGCCTGGTGGCCCGTGACCCCGGTCGTGGGATCGATCGCGGCCTTGAGGATCTTCTCGGGCGTCTCGGCGGCCACCTTCTCGATGTCCATTCCGCCTTCGGTCGACGCCATCACGACGACGCGACGCGTATCGCGATCGACGAGGATGCCCAGGTAGAGCTCTCGCGCGATCTTGATGCCCTGCTCGACGTACACCTTGTGCACGACGTTGCCCTTGGGCGCGTTCTGGATGGTGACGAGCGTCCCGCCGAGCATGTACGCCGCCACGTCTCGCGCGGCGGTGCCGCCGCCCGACGTGATGACCTTCACGCCGCGACCGACGTCCTTGCCGTCGCGAAACACCGTGCCCTTGCCGCGACCGCCGGCGTGAATCTGTG
>LNEO01000064.1 GCA_001465015.1 Deltaproteobacteria bacterium Ga0077539
GGGGGAGCCTCGCCTCTTCGGGCGTAAACGCGACCGCGCCTTTCGGCACTGCGACGCCGTACTTTCGAAAGAGTTCTTTGCCCTGATACTCGTGGATCTTCATCGGCTCTGTTGCACTCCTCGCGATGCACGGCGGATGCGCCGGAAACGCGCCCTGGTGCTTCGTGCACCGGCGCGCGGGCGCGGACCGTAACACGGCCAGCGCGAGAAATGGCGCAGCGAAACGCGGACGAATCCGCCGAGATCGACGGACGCGGGCGCGCCACGAACGCCGGGGACGGTCCTCAACAACTCAGCGATTCACGGCGAATAGTTGAGTTATTGAG
>LNEO01000065.1 GCA_001465015.1 Deltaproteobacteria bacterium Ga0077539
TTTCGTGATCCGTATTCATCGTGTGCGCCTCCTGCGCGCGCACGCGATGGGACTCCGACTACAACCCTACTTCACGACGGCCTCCGGCGAGGACGTACCGTTCGCCTCCGCATCGAGTCGTACTTCGCGATCACCTCGAACACCCTGCAGCTCGGAGCTCGCATCGAGGTCCAGGTTCGCGTAGAGATCGTTTCGATCGACGGAATGCTTGCGTTCGACGCGCTCGTCATCTTCTCGCCGTTCTCGTTCCGCATCGACTTCCTCGCGAGCCTGTCTGTCACGGTCTTCGGGGCCAAGCTCCTCGCGATCCACCTCGAGGGCACAATCAAGGGCCCGAAGCCCTGGCACGTCACGGGCAAGGCCCGTCTATCGGTCCTCTTCATCGAGGCCGCGGTCGATGTCGACGTGAAGTTCGGCGGCGAGCCGTCTCTCGAAGAGCTGCCCGCGGTCGATCCCACGGACCGTTTGCTCGAGGCCCTCCGTGCGCCCGCAAGCTGGAAGGGTGAGCTGATGGCTGGAGTGTCACGCCCGGTCTCGCTCTCGGACGCATCGAACTCGGATACACCTCTGTTCGATCCGGTCGGAGTTCCCGCGGTTCGCCAGACGATCGTGCCGCTCAATCGAAAGCTCGACCGCTACGCCGAGGGACGCATCGGCGGACCAGGACGGTACGACGTTCGCGCGGCACGCGTGGGAACCGCCCCAGCCACTCATCGTCCCGCACACGAGCTGTTCGCTGCGGCGCAGTTCGAGCAGATGACGGATGCCGAGAAGCTCAGCCGACCCTCGTTCGAGAAGATGGACGCCGGAGCGCTGCTCGCGAGCGAGGCCATCTCGGTCGGCCCCAAGGCTCAGGGAGCGGGGCTCTTCGAGCAGATCAAGCTCGGCGACGACGAGACGCCGACGACGGCAACGCTGCCGAGCGAGCAGATCCTCGCCTCGTCGCGCAGTGGCGCAGCTTCGCTACGCGGACTCCGAGTGCAGGGCGCCGACCGATTTGCGCCTCCTCCCAGCAGTGCGCCGCGCGTCGCGCTCGCCGACGAGCTCTACGTCGCAGTTCGTCGCGACTCACTTCGGCCTGCAGAGCGGGCCACGCCCGAGACCGCGGGAGCTGCGAGCGCGCTCGTGCAGTTGCTCGCGGAAGAATCCGGCGGCGCGTCGTTGTTTCAGGTCGCGCCTGCGTTCGAAGCCACGGGAGGAGAGGGACGATGAGTCGCGACACGTTCACGTTCATGTCGTGGATTCGCCAGGGGCTCGCCACGCAGATCATCCGGCGCGAGGGCGAGGCCGCTCCTGGCGCGCCCGCCGAGCGCGCCGCCGTTGCCGTTGGACTCACGGTCAACGAGACCGAGGTCACGACGACGCTCCGGCTGTTCGGCCCCGAAGATGTGCGCGGAATCAACACGGACGCGATCGTCCGCCACTGGCCCGCACGCGATGTGTTCGACGCAGAGCCCAACTTCTTTCCGCTCATCGAGTTCGAGGATGCGGACCTGCCGTGGCGCTACACCCCCGCATCGCCCAAGCGCCGCGAAGGATCGACGCAGGATCTCCAGCTCACGCCGTGGTTATGCCTCGTCGTGCTTTCGGACGAAGAGATCAAGGCTCGACGGCCGAGCGGAAGCAGTGCGCCCCTGTCCGCGATTCAGGCATCGGTCAACGATCTGCCGGACCTGACCGATGCCTATCTCTGGGCACACATGCACGGGAAGGTCGAACTTTCGTCCGCGAACGACACGCGCGTGAACGAGCTGCTTCGCTCGACCCCGGATGCGTTCGTCTCGCGTCTGTTGTGCCCGCGTCACCTGAAGCCCAAGACGAGCTACACGGCGTTTCTTGTACCGACGTTCGAGCGCGGTCGGCGCGCTGGAACAGGGGAAACGCTCGATAGCGCCATCGACGCCCTTCGGCCCGCGTGGCAGCGCGGAAGCGCCGGGGGCGACGCCGCGCTCGTTTGGCTGCCGACGTACTTCGAGTGGCGATTCGGCACCGGAGTGACTGGAGACTTCGAAGAGCTCGTGCGCAAGATCGAGCCGCGGCCGCTGCCGCCCGAAGTGGGCTCGCGGTCGATCGATGCTCGCGACCCCGGCATGGGCGTTCCCGGCGCGACGAGCGGAGAGCAGCCCGACCTCCGTGTCGGAGGCGCGCTGCAACCGCTCGGCGCGATCAGTCCACGATGGGCAGCGATCGAGCATGTTCCCGCGTTCGACGACGTCCTCGAGGATCTGCTCGAGATGCCAGCACACGAAATCGAGAACGCGAGCAGTGAGCCTCCCGTGGTGGTGCCGCCGCTCTACGGCCAATGGCTCGCGGCAGCCAACGAGCTTCCACGAACCGAAGGGTGGTTTCGCGAGCTGAATCGCAACCCCCTGTTGCGCATCGCCGCCGGGCTCGCAACGGAGGTCGTGCAGAAGAACCAGACGGAGCTGCTCACCGGTGCGTGGCGCCAGTTCGAGGGGATGACCGCCATCAACAACACGATGCGCTTCGCGCAGCTCGCGCGGCACGGGGCGAAGTCGATCTTCGCGCGTCACCTCGTCACGGCTCCGAACGACATCTTCGTTCAGCTCGCGGCTCCCGCGTTCGGTCACCTCGTTTGGCGCACCTCGCCGACGCGTACGTTGAGCGCAGTCACATGCGGGACGCGGATCGAAGGAGTCATCGACCCAGCCTGGCGGAGACTCACACGCGCGCGCGGGGCGCTCGATCGACGCATGGGACCACGCCGCCCTGGCCTCTTCGACCGCGTCAACGGTCGCGAGATTCGTGCGGGCGGAGGTCGTCCGTTGCTCGTCCACGCCAACACGCCATGGACGAGCGGAGCACGCGCAGCGAGCACGCCCGAAGAGCGAGCGGTGATCGAAGATGGTGAAAAGAAGGCGGCTACGACCGCCTTTGGCACCGCGCTGCTCGTGGGGCTCACCGCGTTTGCAGGCGATCAAAGTGCAACGCTCGGGCGTCGGCGCGCGTGGTCGAGGCTCGTCGACGCGCAGAAGCACCGCACGCCCGTCGGAGACGATCTCGTGGAGCGCGTGCTCGACGAGATGCCGGGCAGTGACGCGTTCGTTCCAGTGTCGCTCGAAGATCTCGCCGCAGGGCGGGTTCCTACCGACGCAGACGCAACGGCCGCAGGCGCGGCCGAGTTTCGCCAGGCCGTGGGCGACTTCTTTCGCGAAGTGCAGGCGCAGCTCGACGTGACGCCGTCGCTTCCTGCTGCCCCCACGGCCGGCGAGATCGCAGGGCTCTTGAGCCGCGGGCTCGATCCAGAAGAGACCATCACTCGCGCGGTGCGATTTCGGCTCAGACTCTCGCCGGACGTCGAGTGGAGCCCAGAGGACCTCCTCGATCCGCTCTTCGTCTCGCCCGCGTTCGAGCAACCGATGTGGGTTCCGCTTCGCGATCTGTCGCAAGACTGGATCTTGCCGGGCCTCGAGCACGTTCCGAACAATAGCGTCGCGTTGCTGCAGACCAACCGCGAGTTCGTCGAGGCGTACATGGTCGGGCTCTCGCACGAAATGGGACGCGAGCTCCTGTGGCACGAGTTCCCGACCGATCAACGATCGACCTACTTCCGTCAGTTCTGGAACCCCGCGTCGTTCGCAAAGATCGATCCTCCTCCAGGATGGAGCGCCGCGGACGCGCGGGATCTCTTGAAGGACATCACACCCATCGAACGGTGGGAAAAAGACAGCGCGATTGGCAGCCACAGCCCACGCGGAGCAACCACAGCCGTCGGAGACACGAGGCTCGTCTTGCTCGTGCGCGGAGAGCTCGTGCGTCGATACCCCAACGCGACGATCTACATCACGCGCGAACGGGCGACCCGCGAAGAGCCGCACTACCCGCTCTTTCGCGGTGAACTGCCACCCGACGTCGTGTTTGTCGGTTTCGACATCACCGTCGACACGCTCTTCTCGGGAGGCTGGTACTTCGTGTTCGAGGAGCCCGCGATCGAGGCGCGCTTCGGTCTCGACGAGAGCGCAGTTCCACTGCGGTCGTGGAGCGACCTGTCGTGGCCTGCGGTTGGCGTCGCGATCGGAAGTTACTTCCGCGGATCCGTCGAGCGAGATGGCTCGCGATCGGAGCTCGCGCTCGAAGACCGCACACCCCCTTGGCCTCCTGGCCAAGCAACGTCTGCCGCGTTCGCGAACATCACCCACCAGAAGCCCGTTCGAATTCTGATCCCGGCAGCGCAGCTGCTCGCGGAGGTGCGATCGTGACCTTGCCCACGGACCTCTCGAACCTGCGTGTCGACGCGAGCACGAGCGTTCGTCCAGAGCTCAACTCGAAGCCTGAGTACGACGTCAACGATCTCGCGCCGGACGTTCCGCTGCTGCTCCTCCCCGTACGCATCGAGACGCGCTTCGGCGAGCGAACCAACGGCAGATTTGCGACCGAAAGGGTCCTGCGCGTCCGCATCTACCCCGACGAAATCGTCGCGAATTCGCACGAACCCGAGCTCACGCGCGACGAGTACGATGCGGGGTGCGCGTTCTGGCGCGCGTGTTGGAACGCGGCACTCGACGTGCAGCGAACAGCATGGACCGAACTCCTGCGGCTCGTGCCCATGCCGCGGGCAGCATTCGTCATCCACGCAACCAAACCCAGCAACTTTCGCGATCGAACGCACAGCATCACGGACCTCCTCTCGAGCGCGCGCATGACCGACCTCAGTCGATTGCGCTCGAGCGTTCCACACACGCCGCCGGGACCGACGCCACCATCGCCCACGGAACCTGACGAGCCGATCTTTCCACCCATCGGCACCGTGAAGACGGCCTCGTGGACGCGCGCAGTCAGGGCGTCGATGCTGCCGGATCGCTGGATCGTCCTCGCCTACCGAGGCAGCGAAATGGTGCGCCCAGACGAGTACGAGCCACGCATGATCCACCGCGCGGTTTCGTCGCAAGTCCTGCAACCGCTCGCGCTCACGGAGAGCCCGAGTCAACGGGCCGCGAGAGAGGTTGTTCCAGCGGACGCAGAGGCGCGGGGCATCGCGCCCATCGAGATGTCGAGCGATGTCCTCTGGACAATCGACTTCGACCGCGCCGAGCAGGTGGGCATGGCGGTCACGATCCCACGCTTGAGCGACGAGGACTGGGACCCTGCGATCGGCTTCGATCGCATCCTCGTCGTCGGGGTGCGCACCGGGCGAGATCCAGAGGCAGTCGCGCGCGAAGTGCACGAGCTCTTCATGGCGCAGCGCTTCACGCGTGGAGTGTCGTTCGTTCCACAGGGCACGGCGACGACGAACGCAGGAGGAAAGAGCACGACGTTTCCTCCCGACGATCCCTCGGGCGCGAACAGCTTCGAGGTCGAAGTCGCGCCGCGACACGCAGAGAACGGCGACGGAGAACGACTCGCGCGAGCGCTGGGATTGCCATCGGGTGCGCTCGAACGCGTGTCCGGCGCAGAGCGACAGGAGCACGCAGCGGCTGGAGCGATGGCGCGCGTGCTGTTTCCGATCACGCTCGGGCACTTCCTCCAACAGCTCGTGAATCCATCCGACGCGAGCGCACCGCCGTACTTCACGCCGAGCGAGGTCCTCGGCGTTCGTGCGTTCTTCGAGTCGACGGTACGGGCGCGGGGCCCGTTCTCTGCGTTTCGCGTCGGAAACACCCCGTACGGCGTGCTTCCCGTCGTTTGCACGCAAACCCTCGAAGTGCCGGCGGACTCATCGTGGGTCGTTCGCTCGCTCGCGGACGCCGTTCGTCGCGTGCGACCGATCTGGTACACCGCCTCCGCGCTCGCGCCGGCGATTCAACCGGGGCGCGCAGATCCGGACGCCGACCTTCTGCGTGTGCTCGGATTGCAAGCGAGCAGCGTCGCGATCGGC
Organism: Deltaproteobacteria bacterium Ga0077539; assembly: GCA_001465015.1. Classification (GTDB taxonomy): domain Bacteria; phylum Myxococcota_A; class Polyangia; order Polyangiales. The sequence continues at coordinate 5,837 of LNEO01000065.1, forward strand.
GCGCGAACGCTCGTTGGCCCCGAGTTCGTCGTCCAGCTGCTCCGCTACTCGGGTCTCCCCTACTCCCACTGGATCTCCGATCCGCATGGCGCACAACGCGCTGGTCTCACCACGCTCGGACGAGGCACTTGGGAGCCGCGGCTGCTTCGCTCGATGTTCGACCCGCGCCTCTACCGCTTTTCGCACGGCCTCGTCGCGCGCACCGGTCACGACGAGGCAGCCCCGCTCGGCGCGCAGGACAACTACCTCGCGCAGTCGAGCGAGGCATCCATCGATGCGCTTCGTCGATCGTCGCTGAGCAGCCTGCGTGGAACCGATGCGCCGCTGCTCGCGCGCCTCGTTCGCCACAGCGTCTTGTCGGAGATCGTACGCATCACGTTCGACGTCGATCTGCGGGATGGACGTGTCACTCCCGCAGATCGGCA
>LNEO01000066.1 GCA_001465015.1 Deltaproteobacteria bacterium Ga0077539
GAGGGTGTGGCCGTACCCGGGAATCGACGTCGAGGTGATCGTCTCTGCGGGCGTCGCGATCAACGGAGCGCCGCCGGTGACGAAGAACGAGACCGCTCCTCGGCCGCCGTTCGCCCGAAACGCTCCCACCATCACGCCGAGCTGCGTTCGACGATCGACGGGACCCAGGCCAGCGATCGCGCGGCCGAAGTTGTCGTTGGGCGCGAGCCCCGTGAGTGACTGCGCGGGCATCGTCGAGAGGCCCGACGCGCTCCCGCGGTAGATGTACACGCGCCCTGCGCGGGAGCTGAAGTAGTACGACGAGACGATCACGTC
>LNEO01000067.1 GCA_001465015.1 Deltaproteobacteria bacterium Ga0077539
AACAAATCGTCCGGCCCGTCCGGATTGTTGATGAGCTGCGATGCCGACGACGAGAGCCCCGTCGCAGAGCCGAACCAAACCACGATCCTGCCGCCCGTGCGGGGAAAGTTGTTGGATCGAAGCGCCACCACCAGGTCGGGATAGCCGTCGCCGTTGACGTCCGACGCCACAGGGTTGATCCCGATCCACGGCTGAAAGGTCCCGAGACTCCAGGTCAGAAACCGTCGCCCAGCGTCGGACACGACCCCTCCCACGACCGGAATCACCACAGGATTCGCCACGCCCGCGCCGTTCGTTCGAAACACCACGACTTCGTTGGTCCCGTTGCCGTCGAAGTCCGCGACGGTGATCCGCGCGACAGAAATCCCTGCATCCGCCGGGCGGTTGAACTCGCCTTGCGGCGCGCCGAGGCCGACGCTCGAGCCATAGCGGACGAACGCCGTTCCTCGCCCGCCCGGAACGATGAGATCGCCATACCCGTCGCCGTTGAGGTCTCCTGCGCCCGTCGCGCCCGTGTACTGGTACTCCACCCCGCCGCTCGCAGCCGAGGCGCAGGCGTCGAGCCGCGGCCCCATCGCTCCGCCGAGGTACAGACAGCCCGCGCCCGGCGCAGGCACGAGCGTGTCCGAGTATCCATCGCCGTTGACGTCACCGATGCCGATCGGTCGGCTCAAACCGCGCTCGCGACGGATCGGCGCCGCGCCCTGCACGAGCCTCCCGCTGCGCACGTAGACGATGTGCGCCTCCTGCGTCATCCCCACCGGATCTTCGCTCGAGAACACAAGCGCCTCCGGCGAGCCATCGTTGTCCGAGTCGAATTGCTGATGCGTGACGATGTCCAGCGTCGGGTGCGGTCTCGCAGGAACCACGAAGGTCCACACCGGGCTCGCCAGCGTTCCTGTGTTGGTGCCTTGCCGCGCGAGGAGCCTCCAGAAGTACACGCCCGAGGGGAGCGTCATGGGGCGCGTCGACGTTCCTGCCGCGTCGATCGTCTGGACGATCACCGTGCACGCGGCGTCGCGACACACCTCGACGCGAGCGCCGTCCGCTGAAGCGCCGAGCGACCAACGCAGCGTGGGACGCGCCGAGCTCACCCAACGACCGGACAGCGGAGCGATCGCGCGCGGCGCGGGCAGCGGCTGACAGCGCGTCGCGACCGCATAGAAGCCTGCGTTGCACCGCACCGAGCACGCAGCGAAATCGCAGATCGCGGCGCCGTTGGTCGGCACCGGACAGACGTTGTTGCATGCGCCGCAGTGCAGCGGATCGGTCGCGGTATCCACACACCGTCCGCCGCACGTCGCGCGACACCCGGTGTCCGTGCTCACGTCCGCGAGCGCGTCGGGCGACGAATCCACGCGAGCGTCCGTACGAACATC
>LNEO01000068.1 GCA_001465015.1 Deltaproteobacteria bacterium Ga0077539
GCCCGCCGCCCGCTGCCCGCCGCCCGTTGCCCGCTGCCCGCTGCCCGCTGCCCGCCGCCCGCCGCTCGTTGCCCGCTGCCCGCTGCCCGTTGCCCGTTGCTCAACCCTGAATCGCTCGGAGGTAGTGAAACTTCTCGAGCCGCAGGTCCTCTTCGGTGAGACCCCAGGCGTCGTCGCCGGGGATCACGTAGAACACGTCACCCTTGATCGCAGAGAACTGCACGCGCCCCATCCGCGACAGGATGTAGGAGAAAGTGCTGCGGTGCCAGAGCGCACTCTGTGGGATATTGCAGGTCATCGAGAGGTCGATGGTGCTCGGCGCGCTCTGCACGAGCAGCCACGCGACGGTGACGGTCATGAAGCGCGAGCTCGGCCCTCCGCGAAATGGATCGCCTTCGGGGCGCCCTGACGGGCTGGGACGCGCTCCTTCGCGCGTGAGCATCCCGTTGGTCCACATCTCGAAGTCGTTCTTCGCGCGCTCGTCTTCGTTGAAGAAGTCCCAGCAGCCCTTGTAAGCGCGGGGCACCTCCGCGAGCAAAATCTGCCGAACCCGCTCGTAGAAGCGCCACTTCTCGTCCGCTGTCGAGCGCGTGGGAAACTCTCGAAGCATGCTCACGAGCGTCGCGTGCGTTCCCGAGCCGGGCACGATCGGAAAGCAGAGCTCCATGGCGAAGATCGCGTGTTGAACGGCCATCGTTCAGCCTCCCCACGAGCTCGAGCTCGACGACACACGATTCCAAGATCCGTTGCGATCGATGCGCGCGCCGAGGATCGTGGCGGCTCCCTGAATGACGACCTCGACCGTCCCGAGCGTGCGGCCGCCCGGCGGGGCTGGAGCGATCGGTCGCGCGACGGGTTGCCACAAGAGCCCGCGGGTGTCCGGCGTCGCTGGCGCTTCAGCGGGCGCGCCATCGAACGCATAATGCGCGGGAAAGAGCGCCTCGCGCGTGACGTCGCCGTTGTAATAGAGCTTGGCCTGCTGCAAGAACGACTCGATCGGGTCTTCGCTCGGCGTGGGAAACTCGTAGCTGCTCGCGAAGAACGCGTGTCCCGTGATGGCGCGCACCGAGAGGCCTCGCGTTCGGTACGAGACCAGCGTCGGATTGACGTCGTCCGGGTCGAGCACGAACCCGTCGCTGGGCGCGACGTAGAGGATGTCTTGCGTCCTCGCGATGGACTCGAGCGCGCTCGCTGGCGGCAGCTTCGGGACGAAGCGGTTGTCGAAGCGATCGGAGGCGTCGATGTACGAGAGCATCCTGGCGCGATCGGTGATGATCACCGGCGGAGCGTCGCTCGGTCGCGTCGCGTTGGCCGCAGCAAACCTGGGCTGAAAGAAGATCGCGCTCGCGAGGGTCATGTGCGCCGGGACGACCCCGTTGGGGTGCGGCCAGTGGTCGAGGATCCACACGGGCGCGTGCGTGTCGGCGAGCCCTGCGGCGACCGCGACCGCGTCGGGGCCGTTGAGGTCCACGATCACCGCCGTGCGCCGTGACACGAGCCTCAGGACGCGCGCGAGCGCTTGTCCCACCCGGTAGGAGAACGCCATCGACGCGGTCACGACCGGGAGCAGATAGCTGTCGAGCGCCTGAAACGGCACGCCCGTGTCTTCGCCGGCCGCCTCGTTGGGTCGATGAAAAATCGCGTCGAAGATCGCCGCGGACTGCATGGACGGGAGCTGCGCTCCGACGCAGTCCGCTCGCAGCGAACGGAGCCTGGCTGGGTCGAACGGGAGCACGCGGCGGCCGTCGAAGGTCAAGCGTTGTTCGAAGGCCCCGAAGTTCCACCCGAAGCGGCGCTGCATGTCGAGGCTGGGTTTTCTCTCGTACTTCGTGGCGAGCGCCGTGCCTGCTGCGACCATGCCGCCGACGCCAGCGGTCACGGTGAGGCCGATGGCGAGGTACGCGAGCGCCTGTCTGCGAGAGGCCTGGCGTTCTTCGTCCTTGATCTCGCGGTTCCACCAGCGAGCGCCGACGATCCCAGGGTCGTCGAGGTGCTCGTCGCGCTCGAAGGGGGGCTCGGTGCCTTGTCCTTGCATGGTCACGGGTCGGCGAGTGTACCTGGGTGCGCGGAAATTTGCGCGCGAACGCGCTCAGCCTCCTCCCTCACCCGTTGGCGAAAATCCTCGCGAAACACGCCGTCGACCCGGATCGAGTAGCGAAAGTGCGGGTCGGCTTCGACGCCGTGGTCATCGAAGTCGTTGAACCAGTACGCGCGCCCCGACACCCTGGTCTTCTCTCGACTCTGTCTGTCATAGAGAAAGAGCGTCTTGTTCTGCGCGGGACAGAGCGTGATGAACTCGTCGGGCCGCGACTGCTCTTCGGGGTGTCCGTCCCGGTGCACCGTCCCGTAGTCGTGCGCGCGCAGGCCCATGATGTTGCAGCGCCCGATCTGCGAAAAGGGCAGGGATTTCGCGAGCGCGACGGTCTTGGGGAGCAGCGACTCGGCCGCGCGCGTGAAGCGCTTGCCGTGCGGGTCGTGCTTCTCTGTCCACCAGCGGTTCGGGATCATCTCGTAGTATACTTTCCAGGGAAAATACACGCCGAATCGATACTCGAGCCAGAGCATCTGCCGCCGCGACAGGGGCACCTCGCGCTCTTCGCCGTACTCGAGGCCCTCTCGCCTGGCCCGCTCGACGAGCGACGGGTCGTCAGCGAGCGCGCGAAACGCCGCGAACTGCGCGTCATCGAGAGAGCGAATCACCTCGACGTAGTCCACGAGCGCCGTGTCGCGGAGCTCCTCGGGCATGATCCCCATCGATCGATGCGATCCCCCGGTGTAGCCCGTGGGCAGCGACGCGAGCGCGACGCACACCTCGTCGTGCACGGCGTCGAGCGACGAGAGGTCGAGCAGCGACTCGAGCGACAGCCACGGCAGTCCGTACACCCCTCGCAGGCCCTTGCCGGCAACGCCCGCCATCGACTCGTCGACGGAACCATCGTTGGTCACGACCGAAGAGCCTGCCACAAACCGCGCATCGGTAGGCATCGAGACCGCGCTGGCGACGACGGTCGGGGCCTCTGGCGCGGACTCGAAGGTCCTCGATCCCTATCCGATCGCTCCCAGCGCATCGAGCGTTTCGTGCACTGCATCCATGGGATCGACGTCGCGGCCGGGCGTCGACTCGTCGAGGCTCGTGACCGTGAGAATGCGCGCTGGGACACGGGCGCGAGCATAGGCTGCGAGCTTGTGGTGCCCGTCGAGCACGGCGCCGAGCAGCGTTCGAGTCGGCTCGTTGTCGTCCCAGTTGCTTCGATCTTCGACCCACGTGAGGGCGATCGCCACGGGCCGCGCGCCTCCTCGAATCGCGCGTTCGTAGTCGCTCACCGTCGCTTCGTCGAGCTTCGAGAGGTCCTGCGACGGCACGAGCAAGACGCTGCTGCGCAGCTTCTCAGCGGGCGCTCGAAGCTTGCTCTGAAAGTGCACCGTGCGCGGCGCGTAGGAGTCGTCGTCGGTCTCTGCCAACCACGAGCGCGCGGGATCCGTGACGCGATCGACCTCGAGGTTCGCGAGGCAAGCCATGTAGTGTCCGGTTTGCAGGCGATCGATGAGCAGACGCAGCGCTTCGATCGTCGCTTCGTCGAGGGTGTCGATCGCAGCGATCCCCGCGCGATAACGCGCGAGGGCGCTCGGCAAATCGAGCGTTCCCGCGAGCTGCAGGATGCTGTGACACGTCTCGCAGCCCGAGCTCACGTTGTACAGCGGTTCGTCGTTGACGTAGAGCGCGCGGCTCCATCGAGGCCAGCTCCCACCGTTGTAAGGCGTGCTCTCGATGTGAAGCTCTCCCCCGCCGTGATCGAGCCCGAACGTGACCGAGCGCCCGGCGCGCGCGACGTTGCGCACCGTCGGAGCGGCGAACGGCCGTCGCTTCCACGCGTCGAGGACGGCGCGAGCGTACTGCTTCGGATCGACGTATCGATCGATCAGCGGCGCGCGCCCAGCGGAGCGTTGCAGCGCCTTCGCGAGCACCCACGCGCGCTCGGGGACGAGCGCTTCGAGCATCGCCATCAGCGCAGCAACCGCGCCCTCGTCGCGCATCGTCTCGATCGCGACGCCGTAGCCGCTGAGCTCGAGCCCCTTCGCCTTCGCCATCGCGTCGAGGATCGCGGCCGTGTACGAGCGTTCGCCGAGAAGCCCGACGGCGATCGCCGCGGTCCAGTCCTTCGGGATCCGCTTGCCGATCGCGTGCGTCACCGCAGAGCGCTGCTCGGGGGTCGCCTCGACGAGCCACTGCGCGAGCGCCTCGCGAAATCGCGGCTCGTTGGTGCCGTTCGCGATCGCTTCTGCGCGAAACCCCTCGTCTCGCCAGCGCGTGTAGAGCGGCTCTCTCGGCTCTGCCATCGCGCGATGGTGAGCACCGGCGATCTCCCTGTCGAGCGGGTCCGGTGACGAACGAAGCGCGAGGCACAAACGAATCCCTGCCGCCGGACACAATCGCGGTACGCTCTGGCCTCTCGATGCCTGCTCACGATGCGCGCCCGCGCGAACTGCGGTGGATCGTCGCGCTGACGTCGTTGCTTCTCGCTCCGATCGCGATCGGGTCCTGTCCGCCAGTGCGCGCCCACGTGCGAGCGGCCGCCGTTCTGTCTCGATCCTCCGGCGCGCAAAACGCGCTCGCGCGGATGTACGACGAGCCCATTCGCGTCGAGAACGTGCTGCTACGCACGCGGCACGGCGCGTTTCGCGCGAGGATCTACCGCCCGGCGAACGGAAGCGACCCGCGGCCCGGCGTCGTCGTGGCGCACGGGGTTCACTACCTCGGCGTCGACGAGCCGAGGCTCGTCCCCTTCGCGCGCAACCTCGCCCGCGCTGGCCTGGTAGTGATCACGCCCGAGCTGATGGCGCTCGCGGACTATCGCGTCGATCGCTCGAGCGTCGACGAGATCATCGAGGCCTCGCGCTACCTCGCGACCTCGGGCCTCGTCACGCGGCAGCGCGTCGGGCTCTTCGGGCTCTCGTTCGCGGGAGGTCTCTCGCTGGTCGCGACGGCGGACCCTGCTTCGCGCGGGATCATCGATCGCGTCGCGGTGATGGGCGGGCACTACGACCTGCGCAAGGTGCTTCGCTTCCTCGCGACCGACACCGTCGAGACGCCGTCAGGGACGCGGACGATTCGCGCGCACGACTATGGGCTCGTCGTGTTCGTGTACATGTACGCGGATCGATTCGTCGCGCCCGAAGAGGTGGCGATCTTTCGCGATTGTCTGCGGCTCCAGCTGCACGTGGCGGGCGATCAGGCGCGGCACACAGCGAGGCTCTTGTCTCCGAGCGCGAGGGCGATGTTTCAGCGAATCATCGGCGGAGACAAAGCTGCCGTACGCGACGCGGTGCTGCGCGTGCTCTCCGAGCCGCGCGAGCGCGAGCGCGTGCTGTCGCTCTCTCCCGTCGGGCGGGCGAGGGATCTGCACGGCATGACCGTGTCGGTGTTGCACGGGGCGGCGGACGACGTTGTTCCGCCGACGGAGGCGGAGGACTGCGAGCGCGAGCTGCGCCCCGAGGCCAACGTGTCGCTCTTGCTCACGCCGGCGATTCGCCACGTGGGCGTCGAGCGAACGCCGTCGCTCGGCGATCAACTGCGGATCGTCCACGCGTTTGCGCGGCTATTTGGCGGGTGAATCGCGCTACAGAGACAGCGTGTACTTCGCGCCGAGCCCGACGCTCCACCAGAGGTTGACCGGGTCTTCGGAGTTGTACGCGTTGGTCACGGTCACGAGGTTGCCGCTCATGATGTAGCTGGCGCTCGTGTTCGTTCCGCTGCCGACGGTCGGTGCGACCGTGCCTGCCACGCCGATCGAGAGCATCGGGAGCACGCGGTAGTCGAAGCCGAGGCCGAACGGGATGCTCGCGCTCGAGCGGCTGCTCGACGCGTTGACGTTGCGAGCCTCGCGAAACACTTGCTGGTACGCGATGTTCTGAAACTCCGCGCCGACGGACACCCACGGGTCGAGCCTTCGCGCATCGCCCCACGACGCGAACTCGACGCGGCTCGTGCGAGGGATCGAAGGCACGAGCGCGAGGTAATAGAACCTCACGAACCCGCCCACGGAGTACGTGAGCGCAGAGGGGGCCCACTGGTCCTCGCGCAACGGCGGCGGGATGAGCGCGCCGAGCGGGCTCAGCGAGAACGTGGCGTTGACGCTCAACGCAGGGATGATCCGGTAGCCCGCGGACACGCGGATGTTGAAGCCGGGCCCCAGAATCGGCGGAGACGAAGAGACTCCGCCCATCCCTTGCTGAATGAAGATCCGCTGCGTCCCGTTGGCGAAGCCTCCGAGGCCGAGCAGCAGCTGCGCCTCGATGCCGCGCTCGCCGTCGTAGTCGGGACGAATCGCGTGCGCGCGTTGGGGCGTGGCGAAGATCGCGAGCGCAGAGAGGGCGGCGAGAACAGTCGTCGTGAAGCGAGGAGCGTGCATGGCGTGTCGTACGGCGAAGTCGCGGTTCTTGTGAGCGAGGCAGGAGTGTACATCCAACGCCCTCGCGCCCGTCGCGAGTTTTCAGAACACGCGCCGAAGCGCAGGATCGTCGCAGGAAAGTGGTTGCCCGCGATTTGCTCCCGCTACCGTTGTGCTCGTGAGCGTTGCGACGACGAAACTCGATCGACGTGGAGAATTGCGGCTCAGGGTCGCGTTTGCGGTGCTGGTCGAGGGGCCGTTCGGGCTCCGGCGCTGCATCGCGCGGGACATCTCTTCGCGCGGTCTCTTCATTGAAACCTGGGACGAGCTGCCGGTCGGCGCCGAGCTGCGGGTGACCTTCTCGCTGCCGGACGGGTCCTGGGAGATGACGGCTCGCTGTGTCGTGCGCCACATCGTGGACATCCGCGTCGGCAAAGAGTCCGTGAAGGGCGTCGGCGTCTCGTTCGAAGAAATCGAAGAGGACCTCACCGATCACATTTCGGTGGGCCGCAGGCTGCACGCTTGATCGAGAACGACGCGGCGAACGGGGCGGGAGCTCCGTAGAAAATTTCGGGTTCGACCTCGCTCTCCGCTACGTGCGTCGCTGCTGATGGCAGTCGCGATCGATCTGGCACGAGAGTCCGCCGCTCCCACTGCGCCGACCGCGCCTTCGCGACGGCGCGCGCCGACGACGCGAAAGAGCACGCACACGTCCCGCGAGACGGAGCTGGTGCCGTCCCTCGGCGGCCCGCTCGCGCCGTGGTGGAAGCTGGTTCCGCGACGGTACGGGCACGTGTTGCACGCGATGTGCTCGTACATGGGCATGTTTCCCCCGGCGCTTCCTCGGTACTTCATCGAGCAGTACACGCAGCGCGGCGACCTGGTCGTCGACCCGTTTTCGGGCCGAGGAACGACCGCGCTCGAAGCCTGCCTCCTCGGTCGCCAGGGCGTCGGCGTGGACCTCAACCCGCTCGCGGCGTTGCTCACGAGCGCCAAGGTCGACCCTCCCTCTCGCGAAGAGGCGCTCACGCGCTTGCGCGAGCTCGAGCGGAGCTTCTCGAAGAAGAAGATCACCGAAGCGCCTCCGCCCGAGATCGCGATGCTCTTCGATCAGCGCAAGACGCTGCCGCAGCTCTCGTACTTGCGCGAGCACCTCGAGCCCGCTCATCGCCGAGAAGACCGCTTCATCCTCGCGGCCATCACGGGCATCCTGCACGGAAATCACCCGCGAAATCCCTGGGATTCTCGCTGCCTGTCCGTGAGCATGCCCAACACCTTCAGCATGTCGCCGGGCTACCTTCGCAAGTACATTCGCGAGAACAAGCTAAAGAAGTACCCGTTCGACGCGTTCGAGAAGATCGCGCAGCGGATCGAGCACCTCTACCAAGAGGGCGTGGCCCCTGCGCGCGGCCGGGGAGTGCAAGACGACGCGCTCTCGCTCGGGCAGCACGTCGCCAAGAACAGCGCGAAGCTGGTCGTGACCTCGCCGCCGTACCTCAACGTCGTGCGGTACGGAAAGTTCAACTGGATTCGCCTGTGGATGCTGCGCGAGAGCGTGCAGCGCGTCGACGCGTCGCTCGCCGATCGCACGAGGACCAACCTCGAGGTCGAGCGCACCGACAGGCAGCTCGGGCTCTCGGATCGCCTGGGATTTCGCAAGTACACTGCCTTTCTCGAAGAGGCGGTGTGCCGGGTGGCCGACGTCCTTCGCGATGATGGTGTGTGCGTGATGACCATCGGTGACGTCGAGAACGGCGAGTACGACAAGCGCCTCGGGCTCGACGCGTGGGCGGCGATCGAGCGGCGCGTTCCGTTGAAGCTGCAGACGGTGATCGAGGATCGGTTGGTGACCGAGAACAAGGTCTCGAGGATCTGGGGCGAGAACAAAGGGCGCGCGACGCGGGTCGATCGCGTCCTCGTGCTCACCAAAGGGGACTCGATGCCGACCGCGAACTTCGCGGACCCCCGCGAGATCGTGCGAACGATGGCCGAGCTCACGCCGGGCGCCATGCGGTCGATCCCCGACGAAGCGTAAAGCGACGTCCCGCTCAAGGGGGGGCGGCCGGGGCAACAATGCCTCTCGCGGAGGGCCTCGTGAATGTGCGAGTCTCTCAACGGAAGATCAATGGAAGCAGGTCGCCGCCGCAGCTTCTGGGCGTGGGGATGGGAGGACGCGCTCTTGTCCGACGACGAGCGCGCGCAGCTCGCGCAGATGGTCGCCGGGCTGTTGCACGTCCCACCTCCCGAGATCGCGCCGCTGCCCACGATCGACAAGGCGCGCGTCGGTCCGCCGAGGATCACGGTCCCGAGCTGGCTCGAGGACTTCTGCGATCCGAGCGATCGAGCGCGGATCGAGCACACGTACGGCAGGGCGTTTCCTGATCTCGTGCGCGGGTTCGAGGGGGACTTTTCGAGCGCTCCTGACTTCGTGGCGCGCGCGCGGCACGAGGCGGACGTCGCCACGCTGCTCGGCTGGGCGGCAGAGAGCAACGTCGCCGTCGTCCCGTTCGGCGGCGGAACGAGCGTCGTCGGCGGCGTCGAGTGCAACCCCGGCGCGCGCTACAAGGGCGTGGTCTCGCTGGACCTGCGCGCGATGGATCAGCTGCTCGAGGTCGACCCGATCTCGCTGTCTGCGAAGATTCAAGCAGGCGCGACTGGGCCCATTCTCGAAGCGCAGCTCGCCGAGCACGGGCTCACGCTGCGGCACTTTCCGCAGTCCTTCGAGTTCAGCACGCTGGGCGGGTGGATCGCGACCCGCGCGGGCGGACACTTCGCGACGCTGTACACGCACATCGATGACAAGGTCGAGTCGGTGCGGATGATCACGCCGCAGGGCGCGTTCGAGTCGCGAAGGCTCCCGGGCTCTGGCGCGGGACCGTCGCCCGATCGACTCGTGATCGGCAGCGAAGGCGCGCTCGGAGTCGTCACCGAAGCGTGGGTGCGCGTGCACAAGCGACCCACGTGGCGCGCGAGCGCGAGCGCGCTGTTCGACCGGTGGGAGCAGGGCGTCGAGGCGGCGCGTCGCGTCGCGCAGGCGGGGCTCTTTCCTTCGAACTGTCGGCTGCTCGACGGGCGCGAGGCGATGCTCAACGGCGTTCCGACCGGCGGGCGCACGGTGTTGTTGCTTGGCTTCGAGAGCGCTGATGGGCCGCGCGATCCGTGGATGGCGAGGGCGATCTCGTGCTGTCGTGAGGCAGGCGCACACGAAATCGAAGGCCCCATCGTGCGCGGGACGGACGACGGCGCGCGAGACCGTGACGGAGCCGCGTGGCGCGGGTCGTTCTTGCGCGGACCGTACTTGCAGAGCGCGCTCGTGAGCATGGGGATGGTCGCGGACACCTTCGAGACCGCGTGCACGTGGGACGCGTTTCCGTCGCTGTACGAGGCGATCATGCGGGCCGTCGGGGACACGATGAAGCGCGTGTGCGGCGCCGGCGTGATCACCTGCCGATTGACGCACGTGTACCCCGACGGTCCGGCGCCGTACTTCACGTTCATCGCGCCCGGTCGGGCCGGAGCGCTGCTCGAGCCGTGGGCCGAGATCAAGCGCGCGGCCTCCGAGGCGCTCATCGCGAACGGCGGGACGATCACCCACCACCACGCCGTCGGCCGAACGCACAGGCCCTGGTACGACAGGCAACGTCCAGAGCTCTTCGCCCGCGCGCTCGGCGCGGTCAAGCGCGAGCTCGACCCGGCGTGGGTGATGAACCCCGGCGTGCTCATCGACGAGTGAGTCGCGCGCCTCGCGGCCGGAGGCGCGACCCTCATCGATACGAAGTTGTGCGGGGAAACATCCAGCCGTCTCCGGGGCCGTGAGACGAGCCCCATCGTGACCCACGAATGGTGTGTGAAATGAGCGGGGAGTCGCACGTCGCGTGATGGAATTGAGCACCGACTCAGTGAAAAGAGGGTGTCTCGCACGGGGTCAACAAACCCCGTGTTGGGCGCCGCTCGAAGACTCACGGCGGAAGGTGCGCTTCGCGCGACCACCGTCAGAGAGCGCAGCGACGGGCAACGGGCAGCGGGCGACGAGCAGCGAGCGGCGGGCAACGAGAGACGGGCGACGGGCGACGGGCAGCGAGCGGCGGGCAACGAGCAGCGAGCGGCGGGCAACGGGCGACGAGCGACGAGCAGCGAGCGGCGGGCAACGAGCGGCGGGCAACGGGCTCCCTTGAAAAGAGGTGTTTCTCGCACGGGGTTAACAAACCCCGTGTTGGGCGCCGTTCGAAGACTCACGGCGGAAGGTGCGCTTCGCGCGACCACCGTCAG
>LNEO01000069.1 GCA_001465015.1 Deltaproteobacteria bacterium Ga0077539
TTCTCCGGCGATACGTTTCGTCTCTGCCGTGCAGTTTTCGGCGCTTCTTGGAGATCCGGGAATCTTCTGCGCTGGTGAGCAGGATGGGAATCACACCCAGCGGGCCGTGGGTCGTGGCGAGTCCATTCGTGCTGCGACAGCGGCGGCGCTGCGGCGTTTCCGGACCGCTCGATCGCGCTTCGGCTCAGCCCGGGATCGATCCGGGCTCGCACGCCTCGACCGTGACTTCGGAGTGATAGAAGCCTTCGGCGTCGCCGTCGCGGTTGAGGCCGAAGTAGAGGTAGACCGCCTCGCGAACGCCGCCCTCCGCTGTGCGGTACAAGATCGAGCCGAACGCGTAGCCGCGACCGTTGTTCCCGCTCCCGTCGAGGATGGCCATCGTCTCGCGCGTGTTGCGAACGCTCGCCATCGAAATGCTCAGGTTCGTCATCGCGCCCATCTTCGCCGCGGCGAGGCCCGCCAGGATGTTCGCCGCGGAGACCCCGCCCCGCGTGCGGTCGACGAACTCGTTGCCGACCACGACCCGCCCGAACACGAGCCGGTGCATCATCGTGCGCGGCATGAACGTCCCGACCTGCGCCGCGGTCGTCGGCATCATCGCGAAGCCTCGATAAGTGCTCACGAAATCATCGAAGACAGGGTGCGGCGGGTTGGGGCCGAGGGCGGGACAGCACTCCGCGCGGCCTGGCCGAGGCAAGATCGCCCCATCGCACGCGCCCCATCGCTGATCGGCTCCGCAGAGCTGCGTGCCTCGCGGGCAGTTGTTGATGAACGTGAGCGCCGGAAAGCAGCTCTGCATCGCGCGGGAGGTGCAGGGGCAGTCTTCGTCGATCGTTCCGTCGAGGTCGTCGTCGAGGCCGTTGCACCGCTCGGCCGGAGCGGCGTCGAGCGCGACGTCTCGCGAGCTCGAGCTCGCGTCCGCGCCTGCCTCGCTCGACGCGTCCTGCGTCGTCACGTCTCGAACGCCCGCGTCTGGCGGCGGTTCGGACGCGCACGCAGCACACAGAAACAACGTTGACAGGCAGATCGACTTCACCGACTCGTCCCTCGATTCGCTGGCGATCGTACACAACGGCGCGGCCGCGACAACGCGCTCGTGAGCCGACGTCGGCGATCGAGCCCCCTGCGTTGGAGGCCTGCGCGTGTCGGAGCGAGCCCACGCGCCGATGACGATTTCGGAGAACCTTTCGCGCCGCGCGCTGTCTGGCTCCGCTCATGGAGCCGGTCTTCTCTCTCGTCGCGCGCGCGCCCATGGACCCGAGCGAGGTCGAGCGTCCCAGAGACCTCGCCCTCGAAGTGACCGTGCGCTGGGGCGATCGCCTGCTTCGCGCGCAGCACCTCGCGATCGGAGAGCGCTTCACCGTCGGGCGAGACCCCGCGGACACGCGCGCGTCGCTGTGCGTCGACGCCGCCGAGCTCGATGCGAGCGCCGCTTCGGACGTCGGTCGCCGAGCGCTCTGGACGCTCGCCGTCCACGATGACGCGGGGCTCTTCGCGCGCTTTCCGTCCGCGGTGGGGCTCGTCGTCGAAGGAGACGCGGCGGCGCTCTCGATCACGAAGGAGCCCGACGACACGACGCGCGTCGCGCTCGCGCCCGGCGCGCTCGTTCGCTGCGAGCTCGGCGGACTCGAGCTCTCTTTGCGCGCGGTGAAGGCGCCTCGTGCGGCGGTGCGCCGAAGCCGCTTCGATCGCTCGTTTGTCGGCGCGCTGCTCGGCGCGCTGGTGGCGCTCGTCTCGGTCGGGTCGATCGTCTACGGGCTCTCGTCGCCGCGAACAGAGCTCTTGTCCGACGGACTCTCGGAAGAGCGCGACGCGATGATCCTCCACTGGGTCGCGAGGCAGCGCGAGTGGTCCACGACCCAGCCGCTGGTCGCCGAAGGGACCGCCACAGACTCGCAGCCGCGTGGAACGGCGCCGGGCCCTTCGGGCTCGCAGGGCGCGTTCGAAGCGCCGCGCAGGGTCTCGCGGTCCGCGGTGCGAGATCGCGGGCTCGTTCCGCAGTTGGCGAGGATGCGGGCGAGAGAGCTCGTGGCGTCGCGCGGGATCTTCTCTGCCCTCGGCGCGCCTTCGGACCAACACGACACGCAGGCGCCCGAGAGCCCGTTCGGCGGTCTGTTGTCGTCGGGACACGACACGACCGACGCCTGGGGAAGCAGCGACGCGGGCCTCGTCGCGGACAGCTTCGGCTACGGAGGGCTGGGCCGCTTGAATTCTGGTCACAACGGGGTCTCTTCCGGCGGCTCTGGCCTCGGCTCGACGTGCGGCGTCGACACCTGCGATCTAGGCAGCCTCGGCTATGGCCAGGGCGTCGGCGCGTTGATCGGGATGCGTCGCCTTCCCTCGGGCGCCCTGCGTCCGCTCTCGACGCGCGGACCCACGGTGCGCCCCATGCCGATGACCGTGGACGGGGCGTACTCGCGCGAGATCGTTCGTCGGGTGATTCGACGCAATATCGGTCAGGTGCAGCGCTGCTTCGAGCAGGCGCTCTCGCGCAACGCCGACGCTTCGGGGCGCATCATGGTGCGCTTCGTGCTGGCGCCAGATGGGCAAGTCGTCGGCGCCAGCGCGACGGAGAATTCAATGGGCGACGCCGCGCTGGGCGCGTGCGTGGCGGGAGCGTTTCGTCGGTGGCAGTTTCCTCCGTCCGACAGCGTCGTCACCGTGAACTACCCCGTGATGCTCAGGGTGGACTGAGCGCCAGCGAGCTCAGTGGCCGTGGCCCGCGTGCGGGTCCGTCGCGGCCGCGCTCGGCGAGGTCGTGATCGTACCCAGCGGCGCCGCGGCTCCGCCGTCTTGCGCCTCGGGGCGGGGCGCGATGCTGATGAGCTCGACCTCGAAATCGAGCGTAGATCCTGCGGGAATCTGACGCTGTCCGCGGTCGCCGTACGCGATGTCCGGCGGGCACACGAGCCGCGCGCGGCCTCCGGTCTTCATGCGCTGAACGCCCTCGGTCCAGCACGGGATCACGCCGCCGAGCGGAAACGTCGCGGGCTCGCCGCGGCCGCGGGAGCTGTCGAACTCTGTTCCGTCCGTGAGGGTGCCGCGGTAGTGCACGGTCACGGTGTCCTGTGCCGTGGGGCTGGCGCCGGTGCCCTCGGAGATGTCGCGATACACGAGGCCCGACGGCAACGTCTGCGCGCCCGGCTCGCGCGCGGCGCGCTCGGCGAACTCGCGTCCCCTGCGGCGCGTCTCGGTCGAGGCCGCGCGGGCGCGCTCTTCGCTGAGCTCTCGGAGGCGCGGGATCTGCTCGCGCGGGTTGACCAGCAGCCGCGCGCCCGTGAGCTGGTCGTGCATTCCTCGCTGAACGTGCGCGAGCTCGCGCGTCGTCAGGTTGAACTCGCGGAGCCCCTGCGCCTGCAGCGCGCCGAGCGCGTAGAACGCCCGCTCGGTGTCGTTGCTCGGCGTTGCCATCGCGGCGCCTCCTCCGCCTCCGCGCCCGCCGCGGCCGCGCATGCGCTTGCAGCCCGTGATCGACGCGATCGCGACGAGTCCGAGGATCAGTCCAACGTTGGCAGGGCGGCGAAAGAAGCTGGTCGATGTGTTCATGGCAGCAGAGGTGTCGAGGGTGAGAGCTTCGATCCGACCTCGACGCTCGATTCGTCGGCGCCGCGGGAGCTGGGCTCGAGAGCCATTGGGGGTGTAGGTAGGTAGGGGGGGGGCGCGAAGGGCGCGGATGATGCCACCATCGCGTGCGTTGTCACCCCCCATTCGGGCAACGCCAATTCGCGGTAAGTTCTTGGTGTGAACCGCTCGATCCTCTCCCTCGGCGCCCTGGCGCTCTTCTCGATCTTTGGCTCCGCGTGCGCTGCGGAGAACAACCACACGAACCTCCTCGCGCAGCGCGGCGCGGTCACCTGTACGCAAGACAACGACTGCGCGCGAAGGATGCGCTTGCCTCGCGCTCGTCGCTGCTCGAACGGCAGCGCTCAGACGCCGACCCTCTGCTGCCGCATGGGCTTCTGCGGCGTGTGCTGGAGCGAGTGCGGTAGGTGACCCTGGCCAGCCCGGTTCGCGCCTCGTTTGTCGCGTCGTTTCTGGTTCAGATCTACTACGAGGACACCGACCACTCGGGGCTCGTCTACCACGCGAACTACCTCAAGTACTTCGAGCGCGCGCGCGAGCACCTGCTCGGCGTGAGCGAGCTCGTGCGCTTGCTCGAACAGGACGGCGTGGGCTTCGTCGTCTACAAGTGCGAGATGACGTTTCGCGAGGGGGCCGTCTTCGGCGACACGTTGGAGATCCGCACGACGCCCAGCAAAGAGAGCGAGTTTCGGCTGTCGTTCAAGCAGGACGTCTACCGCGGAGACAAGCTGCTCGTGCAGGGGCTCGTCCAGATGGTGTGCGTCGATCGGGACAAGAAGCTCGTGCGTGTCCCTTCGTCGGTGCTCGACAAGCTCTGAGCGCTCGGCGCTCAACGCTCAGCGCGCGAGGTCTTTCTTGGCGGCCTCGTACTCGGCCGACCACTTCGCGACGAGCGCCGCGGTGGTGGGAACCTCGTCGAGCACGCCGATGCCCTGACCGCAGCCCCAGATGTCGCGCCAGGCCTTGGCGAGGGAGCTCCCGCTCGAGCCGAAGTTCATCTTGGTGGGGTCGCTGTGGGGCAGGTTGTCGGGGTCGAGCCCGGCGTCGACGATGCTCTGTTTGAGATAGTTTCCGTGAACACCAGTGAAAAGATTGGTGTAGACGATGTCGGCGGCCTTGGCGCTGACGATTCCCTGTTTGTAAGCGTCGCTGGCGTTGGCTTCTTTCGTGGCGATGAAGGCCGAGCCCACGTACGCGAGGTCGGCGCCCATCGCGCGGGCGGCGAGGATCGATCGTCCGTTGGCGATCGCGCCCGCGAGCGCGAGCGGACCGTCGAACCATTGACGGATCTCTTGGACGAGGGCGAAGGGCGAGAGCGTCCCTGCGTGCCCTCCGGCGCCTGCGCAAACAGCGATCAACCCGTCGGCGCCCTTCTCGACGGCCTTGCGCGCGTGAACGATGTTGATCACGTCGTGCAGGACCACTCCGCCGTACGAGTGGATCGCTTTGTAGATGTCCTCTCTCGCGCCGAGCGAGGTGATGACGATGGGAACCTTGTGCTTCACGCACAGCTCGACGTCGTGCTCGAGGCGATCGTTGGACTTGTGAGAGATCTGATTGACCGCGAAGGGCGCCGAGGGAGCGTCGGGGTGCGCGCGGTCGTAGTCGCGCAGCTCTTCGGTGATGCGAGAGAGCCACTCGTCGAGCAGCTCTTTGGGCCGCGCGTTGAGCGATGGAAACGAGCCGACGATCCCTGCTTTGCACTGAGCGAGGACGAGGTCAGGCGTCGAGACGATGAACATCGGCGCGCCCACGACGGGGAGCCGCAGGCGCGCGCGGAGAATCTCTGGGAGGGCCATGGAGGGAGCCGCGAGGCTCCCACGCGATCACTGCGCGGTGAAGAGGCAGCGCGTGATCGGGATGCCCACGTCTTGCAAGACGTAGAGGTAGTACTGCGTTCCGGCTTGCAGCGCGGGCGGCATCGCGCCCATGGCGGGGACGCGCTGCGTGGCGCCCATCGGAGTCGTGCCGTAGCGGATGCCGGTGTTCATGGGCATTCCGTCGAAGGGAATGTCGATGCGCCAGATCGTCCCTGCGGGCGTGTCGAGGTTCGGCGGAACGCCGGGGTTGGTCGAGTCGGGGCGCAAGAGATACACGTAGCGCGCGGTGCCGCCGGTCCAGTTGATGGTTCCGTCGCGAGCGATGCCGTCGGTGCCGACGCACGCGGACGGACGGAAGGTCATCTGCGTATAGATCGGGCCGCCGAAGGGCGTCGCGCTGGCGAAGCTCTCTCGCGTACGGCCGCGGTTCTGCAGCTCATTTGCGAAGAAGCGCGCCATACGCGCGGGGTCCGTCGAGGGCAAACCCTCGCCGGCCGCCCGCGAGAAGCCGTTGTTCTGCTCGCGGGGGTACGCGCCGAGCGAGGCCGAGTCGACCCAGCCCGCGCCGAGCGCGAGTCCCGTGTCGTGAAACGTGTCCATGAAGTTGCCGGCCACGTCGATGTCCCAGTTGGACGCGCCTCGCGGCGTGAGTCGCGTCGAGTGGCAGCACACGCACGCGCACGACTCGATCTGGCTCCGCGCCCATTCGAGCTCGGCGCGGTAGGTCGCGTCGTTCATTCGGGGGTCGGGCGTGGTGCGCGCGGGCGCTGGCCGCGCGGGCCAGTACGGACGCTGCGTGAACACGGGATCGCACGTCGCGTTCTCGGCGTACTTGCGACCCGGCTCGGTGCAGCCCGAAATCGCGGCCCACGTGCAGACCTGTCCGCCCGGGGACATGCCCGCGGGCTCGCCGGCGCGCGGCATGCGACACACTTGTTCGGGCTGGCGAAACACCGGCAACATGGCGGGCGGCATGTTGGTCGAGGGAGGAACGCCGCCGCACACCATGCTCGGGACGAAGAACCCACCGCCCCAGAACTCGCAGCCGTTTTGCGTTCCGCTGCACTGGGACACGTCGCTGCCGGGAAACGTGAGCCGCGACACGTTGGGGCGATTGGCGTCGAGGATGCACTGACCGAGCGTCGATGGGTACGAGCACGCCATGCCAATGACCGCAGTCGAGTTGCGGCGCTGACAGTCTTGCGTGACGGCCGTCTCGCTCCATCCGTCGCCGAGGTAATCGCGACACTCGTCGCGCCCCGAAAAATTGTTGCGATAGATACAGTGGCCGACCACTCTCGACGGCACCGTGGGTACCGGTCCGCCCGGCCGTCCGCAGGACACCATGACGGCAGTCGAGGCGAAGAGCAGCGTGCTGAGGAGCTTCGAGGGCGAAATGGGGTGTGTGCGGCGTGTCATCTTCAGTCCGGTACGATGCCGGCACGAACGCTTTGGTCGCGCGACGCTCGATCGAAGTCGTGTCGAATCCACGCGACTGTGCGGTCAGCGACCAGCTCGGGGCGCTCGTGCGCGAGGAAGTGCCCGGCGTCTTCGACGATTTGCTCTGTAAAATCAGCGGAAAAATAGCGCCCGGCGCCCGAGCACGCCTCGGGGCCGATGCACCCATCCCGCGCCCCTTGCAGGTGAAGAGTCGGCACGGTGATCTTCGCCGTCAGGGGACCTCGAAGTCGCGCGATGGCCTGGCCGATCGGGCGAGTCATCGCGCGGTAGTACTCGAGCGGCGCCGCTCCGCTCGCGGTGAAGGTCTCGTGCAGTCGCGCGCGCAGCGCGGGAGGCAGTTCGTAGCCAGGAGACCACGCGCGCCACAGTCGATCGACGAGGGCGAAGTCTCTCGCGCGGATCGCCCGTTCGGGCACGAGCGGCGCCTGAAAGAACGCCATGTACCAGCTTCGACGGAGCTGCGTCGGCGACGAGAGCGCCCCGAGAAACCGCAGCGGATGCGGAACGGCCATCGTCACCGCGCTCGCCACGCGCTCTGGCGCGAGCGCAGCGAGACCATAGGTGATCACCGCGCCCCAGTCGTGACCGAGCACGTGTACGGGCTTGTCCGGAGAGAGGGCGTCCATGATCGCGAGCACATCGCTCGTGAGCTGCTCGAGGGTGAAGGGCCCGCGCAGGGGGCTCGGCGCATACCCGCGCAGAAAGGGCGCGTGTGTCGTGAATCCTCGCGCCGCCAGCGCTTCGAACAGCGCGACGCTGGTCTCGGGCTGATCGGGAAACCCGTGGAGATAGAGAACGGTGTTGGCCCCGTCGTTCGCGCGGTCATCGGGCGAGACCGCGGACGGCACGGCGGGCGTGGTCACGAGGCCGAAGCGCCCCTCTCGGGTGTCGATGAACGTTCGCGATGCGGCGGGCTCGTTCGCAGTGGACACGGGTCGCTCTCGATTCGTTGATCGTCTCAGCGCGCGAGCACTGGCGCGGCTGCCTGCTCGTCGGTGACGCGGCACTGGTAGGCGCCGACGAGAAGGTACTGCGGCGAGCAGCGGACGACCTTGCCTCGTCGATTGAGAAAGATCTCGAAGCGCTGCTCCCACGGGCGCCGGTCGTAGCGCGAGAGCTGACAGGCCTGCTCGCTCGGGCACGCCAGGGCGATGCGCGCGAGCTTGAGCACCGGGGCCATGTCGCTGACGATGTTGTACAACCCCAGGCCCGACGCGCCGAGGATGACGACGACGACGAGCTTGCCTGCAATGTCGCGCGCGGAGGCCATGGCGTCTTGTGTACCGCGAACGCGCGCGGAGATCACGCCCCTGTGACGGTGATGGACGGCGTCTTCTCGGTGAACGACGGCTTCTCGCACTGCTCGAGCATGTACTCGGCGACGTCCGCGCGCGGGATGCTGGCGCGGCCCACGTACTTCTTCGCGATCACGACGCGGTGGGTCGCGGGCTCGTCGGTCAACCCGCTCGGGCGAACGATGCAGACCTCGAGGCCCGAGGCGAAGTAGCGCTGCTCCATCTCGTCGAGGCTCGCGAACACCGTCTTCATCGCGGACATCGCGACGAAGAGCTTGAAGGCCGCCGGGATGATGTCGCGGCTGTCGCCGACGCCGCCCGAGGACACCGCGATCACGCGGGAGACACCCTCGGCCTTCATCGCGCGGACGAGCGCATCCGTGCTCTTGCGCAGAAACTCGGGCTGCTCGGGCTTGTGCCACGGCGCGATCCCCGGCAGACGATGGCCGAGCGCCGAGAGCACGGCGTCGCACTTTCCTCCGTGGGTGATGACCTTGCGAAGAAACGCCTCGTCTTCGAGGTCGCCTCGCAAGAGCGTCGCGCCGGTGATCTCTGCGGCCTTCGATGACGGTCGCGCCGCGGCGGTCACGGTGTGTCCGCGCGCGATCGCTTGCTCGACGAGGAGTCGGCCGATGCCGCCGGATGCGCCCAGGATTGCTAACTTCATGGTGTGCCGTTCGATGTCGTCGGTCGAACCTCGGTGGCGCGGGCCGTGCGACAATTCGAAGCTCGATGCGTACCATGAAGCTCGCGCCTGCGGCGCTCTGCTTGCTCGCGTGTTCGACGCCGACGACGATGGACGACGCCGGCGGAGACCGCGGAGATACTGGAATTTCTCAGGCTGATCGCGCAGAGGTCTCGGGCCCGACCGACGATGTCTCCGAGCGGGACGCGCCAGACGACGTGGCTGTCCCGACGGACACCGGCGTCGAGCGCGATGCGATCGTGATGGATGTGCCCGTCGTGGACACCGTCGTGCCCGACGCTTCGGTGACGGACAGCGGCGTTTCGCCAGCGGACAGCGCGAGCCCGATGTGTCCGCCGCCCGGCCCGATGACGGCGAACTCGACCGTCGCTGGCGCGACGACGACGCCGTCGCCGACGCTGCGAAACCTCTCGATCGAGTGGGCGATCACGGGCGACGCCAACAACAACGGCGTGGTGTCCGTGCGCTATCGGCGAAGGGGCGAGGCGACCTATCGAAGCGCGATGCCGCTGCGCCGCGTGCCTGCGGGCTCGACGTCGGGATTCTCCTGGGCCAATCGGCACTCGGGATCGATCTTCGACCTCGAGCCCGACACGGAGTACGAGATCGAGCTGTCGTTGCTCGATCCGGACGGGGGCTGCGCGGTGCGGACGCTGAGCGCGAGGACGCGGCCGGTGCCTGTGGTTGCTGCGGGAGCGGTCGTGCGACCCGTGACGCCCGCGACGTTTGTGTCCGTGCTGAACATGGCGAATCCTGGCGATGTGCTCGAGATGGCCGCGGGAAACTACGCGCCGTTTACGATCATGCGCGACGGCGCCGCGGGCCGTCCCATCACGCTTCGATCGAGCGCGGGCGCTGTGGTGACCGGCAACATCGACATGTTCTCGCGGAGGGACATTCGCATCGAGGGGCTGACGATCCGCGGTCGGGTGCGCTTCAACAGCTGCAGCAACATCACGATCGTGCGCAACACCGTCGAGACGACGGGCGACGGGATCGTGTCGCTGACCCGCTCGGAGAACAGCTACATCGCGGACAACATCGTGCGCGGCGCGTCGCGCTGGGAGCTCGCGGCCTTCGGCGTCTCGGGGACCAACGTGGGCGAGGGCATCATGGTGACGGGGCCGGGCCACGTGGTCGAGCACAACCGCGTCACGGGCTTTCGTGACGGGATCTCGTTTCACGAGGACGCCGCTGCGGTGGATCAACACTCGATCGACGTCGTCGAGAACGACATCGACAACGCGGGCGACGACGGAATCGAAGCGGACTTCTGCGCGCACAACTGTCGGATCGTGCGCAATCGATTGACCAACACGTTCATCGCGATGAGCTCGCAGCCGTCCCTGGGCGGGCCGAACTATTTCGTCCGCAACGTCGCGTACAACGTGATCTTGTCCGCGTTCAAGCTGCAGCGCACGAGCTACGGGGACGTGCTGTTGCACAACACCGTGGTGAAGAACGGCGACGCGTTCGGCGTGTACACGAGCGAGGCGATTCACTTCACGCTCAGCCGCAACAATCTCTTCATCGGCGGCCCGGGCGGCATGTACAACGGCTACAGCTCGGGCACGGGGCAGGTGCTCTCGATCGCCACTGCGCAGCCGAGCTGCGACCTCGACTACGACGGCTTCGGGTCGACGACGGGGATGTTCACCGGGAGGCTCGGGAGCGCGCGGTTCAGCTCGCTCGCCGAGCTGCGGGCGATGACGACCGAGCGTCGCGCGGTGAGCGTCGACCTGTCGGTGTTCGCCGCGAGCGTGGCGTATCCGAGCGCGGTGGTTCCTGCTGCGAGCGCGCCGGACGTGAGGTTGCGCGCGGCGAGCGCCGCGGTGGACGTGGGCGTGCGGCTCGCCAACGTCAACGATGGGTTCGCGGGCGCGGCGCCGGACCTGGGCGCCTACGAGCTCGGCAGCGCGCGACCTGCGTACGGGCCGCGGTGAGCCCCTGTGATCGCGGTCATGGGCGCCCATGAACGGAATCATGAGCGCTCGTGAACTGCGCGTGCGTGGGTCAGTCGTCGAGGATGTGCTGCGCGAGCGAACAGAGCGGCCCTCGATCGGGAAACTCGAGCAGCGTGGACTCTGCGAGCTCGCGTCGGAAGCGCTTCTTGTCCTTGCCTCGCTCACTGCGGAGCCACTCGAGAATACGCCCGAGAAACTCGACCTCTCCACGAGTCGCTCGCACGAGCGCTCGCGGAGGAAACGAGCGCTCGATCCAGTGCTCGGTCAGCCACTCTCGAAACGCTCTTGCGCGGTCCCAAGAAAACCAGCTCCAGCGGTAGCCGAACACATCGTAGTCGAGCAAGCGCTGGTGCAGCGGGGCGACGATCAGGGCGAGAATCCGTTCGGACCGAAAGGTGCGCGGCGACCAGCGTATCTGGAGCACTAACTCGGAGCCCAGCGCCACACGCGTCGCGTCATCGACCCGCTCGAACAGCCGTGTGAGGTCCGCCTCGCTGTTGGCGGAGCTCCACAGATTCGCTCGCTCGATCGCAGGCCGAAGTAGGGCCGCGACCCAACCGAACTGATTTGTGGGCGCTTGTTCCAGCGAGTTTGCAGCCGCTGCGGCGAGCAACGGGAGGTGCGCTGCGCCGACGACTCGACCGATGGCCCTCGATTCGCTCTCCGCCCAAGTAATCCACGCGCGCACTGCGCTGCTCGAAAACAAGCTCGATAGGACACGCAGCTCGGCGTTGGCTTCTACGAGCACAGGCAAAACGCGCTCGACAACCGCGTGCGCTCGCGCTGTCGGCATCGCGTCGAGTCCGTCGCGCCACGTTGCGTCGGTCCATGTCTCGCTCGGCGCTGCGCGGACGAGCGCCGCGAGGTCGCGAGAGGGCACGTGCAACGTGGTCCGTTCGACCAGTCTTCGCACAAGCGCGGCGTGCACCTTGGCCAGTTCGTAGAGCGTCTGTTCGTCGAGAACATCCGCGATCGCGTCGAGCACCCACTCGAGCCGCGCGTCGTCACCTACTCGGCTCCTCAGCGTGTACGCGTCGAGGCGTTGTCTCGGAAGCGCCGTTCGCATGCGGTCGATGCACTCTGTCGATTTCCACGCGGTTTCCCGAGGAGCTTCACGGAGCATCCAGTCGACCCACACTGCGTCGCTGAGTTCGTCCAACTCAGCGAGCTGTTTCGGTGTCGCCCAGCGCGCGATGTCTCTGAGCGTATCGATTTCCGAAACCGCAGAGATGCTTCGCAGTAACTCGTACGACCAGCGGGCATCTGCCAGCCGTTGCGCGCACGCGATAAACGCTGGCACGGTCGTCGGTAGTGCCGTTGCGATGGATCGCGAAAGCGAGCGGCGAGCTTCGCTCGTTCGGCTCCTCGTGAGTTGCTCGATGAATTCGCTCCACTCATCCGTGCGTCGCGTCGCTAGCCACTCCTTCGCGTGAAACGCTGCTTCGGCGTCCGGGCGCGTTGCTACGAAGCTCGACGATGCTGCGCCGACGCCACGCGAAACCGCGCGCCACCGGTTGCTCGACACTTCGACGACCCATGCAGGCCACAGTCGTTCGGCGTCTTGCTCGA
The DNA here is from genome assembly GCA_001465015.1 of Deltaproteobacteria bacterium Ga0077539. Lineage (GTDB taxonomy): Bacteria > Myxococcota_A > Polyangia > Polyangiales. The sequence continues at coordinate 12,398 of LNEO01000069.1, forward strand.
GTCGTCGCGACGCATCAGCGACGATGAGCGCCTCGGTCCTTTGCGAGAACGCTTCATCGGCGAGAAGCCGCGCCTGCACGAGCGGACGCGAGAGAAAATCGCGCCACTCCCACCATGGCTGTCCCGCGGTTCCAGCACTGGGGACGAGTTGCAGCAGTTGGTCGAGCACAATGCCGACAGCCTGGTGTTCGACGGAGAGGTGAGGCCATACCTGCGAAAGCAAATCAGCCCGGGTGCGAGCCACGGCGAGATCTGCCGAGGCATCCGCGCGGAGGTCGACGAAACGAAACGCTTTGGCGAAGTCACTGACTCGGGGAAGTCGCAGCCCTTCTTCCGCGAGAGCTCGGTCCAGCAAGTCGAGCGCGCTGCGTCCGCCGTCGACGAGCGCCTGCAACCACGGGGGCATCGGACCGAGCTCTTGCTCAGCGTCGAGTTCGTACTCGAACACCGCTTCGCGGTCGGTGACTCCGAGCACGCGAGCGCGAGCGCTCGACGGGACGACCAGCAGATCGAAAGGACGTTGGCGGAGCGTTCGATCACCGAGCGCCATCGTGCAAAAAGCGAAGCTTCGTTGGTCCGCGGCGGGCAGCATGGCCCACAACCGGGCCACAGTGTCTTCGCTGGAAGCATCGTCGATCCAGAGCACAGGGCGCTGGGGACGCGAGAAGAAGCGACGCACGATCGCTCGCAGGCACACAGATTCTGGCTCGGCGCCGCCAAACCACGCTGTCGTCGGGGCCGACGGACGCTCTTCGTATCGCTGAGCGTCGCGAATCGAACTCGGACGGATGAGCCAGCGAGAGAGCTCTTCGAGCAGCTCCAAGCGTGTGCTCTGCTGCTCGAAGAGGACAGTGTGCGTGAGCACAGCGCCCGATCGCGGCGCGAGCTTGTCGGGCCAGGTTGCAGCGAGCGCGTAGTAGCGCCCGCAGGGGAATCCCGAAACATAGTGGTCGAACTCGTGGCCCGTCGGGATGTACCCCGAGAGGTCGCTGAGCCGGTCGAGCAGCGACCCCTCGCTGTTGTCGAGGTCGCCGAAGCGAGCGAGCTCGCGGTGCCCGTCGCGATATCCGTGCAGCGTCTGTGCGACAGGCTTCATGCGTCTACCGCTCGGGCGGTTCGAGCGCGGAGTCTCCTGCAATCAGCCACGCGAATGGAAGCGAGATGTCCGAGTCTCTCTTGGTTTCGTCGGCGCTCGTGCTCCACTCGACGTAGCCCAAGGGGCCGTCGCGATCGCGAAACATCTCTGCGTACGACTCGTCCCGGAGGTCGCCACCGGTCGCGCTGAGCCCGAAGCACCGAGTTTGGGCCGGGTCGAAGTTGCTCCAGATGAAGTCCGCGAGCAGCGGCAGTTTTTCTCGCAGAAAGCGCTCTGGTCCGAGGGATTGAACGCTTGCCTCGACCGCGTCCCACGCTGAGAGGACGAGCGCGAGGCGCAGGTCTGGACGTTCGCCGATCGACAACCCGCGATGGGCGCGAACGAATTGCAGCATCTCGATCAACGTTGGCAGCGTCGGAGGGAGCGTCCGCGGCGCCAGTTCGACGGGCTGTTGCGACTCGGCAAGTTGCGGTGCCACGTCTTCTGGACCGAATGGCAACGTACGCACGGAGGGCTCGATCGCCTTCTCGCCAAACAGCGCGCGCACGCGGCGGAGCTCTTCGGCGGATGGCGGTGGAATCTGTGGGAGAGCAACGAGGTCGTTGGGGCGAAGAACGAGCGCAAACGCGCGAGCGTTCGCCCGCTGCGACCAATCGCGAGTCCAGAATCCGTCCTTGCGCTCGAAGCTGCGCTCGAACTCTTCGCCTAGGTAGTCTGCGGTTTCGAGGGACACCTCGCGTTGGGTTGTCCACGTTCCTTGCGGAACGAGGCGCACCTTGGCATGCGCGCCGGTGTCGGGCGTTCGATCCGCGAATCGACCGTCGCTCAACGGTTGCGAGAGCTGCATCCGTGTTCGTGCATCATCGTCCTGCCGGAGGGCGAGGTCGAACCTCAGCGCTTCGCTGCGGTCCAGCGCATCGATGAACGCCCCGAGCCAGGTGGACTTTCCGCTCGAGCGCGTGCCGAGGAGGGTGATGGTCGTCGCGCTCACGGCAGGTCTCCGCGACGCATCGCAAAGAATGGATGCTGCAGGTCCATGGGAATCGGCGGATCGATGCGTTGCGCGACGGTTGCTTCTCTCGAACGAAGGATCTCTTCGAACGGCAGACACACGTTGAACGGTCGTGCGTGCTCGATCGCGGCAGGAAACGCGCTGACGGGAAACAGAGAGACCGGCACGCCCGCATCACGGAGTCGATGCAGGCCAGCGAGCGTTCTCAGCGCCTTCTTTCCGAGCTTTCCCCAACGGGTCTTGTCGAGCGATGGCTCGTCAGGTGGCGGCACGTCCTGCGCGACGACATCGAATTTCGTCCAAACAGCGACGACAGGGACTGCGCGCTGCTCTCGGGGTTTGTGCAGAACATTGCTCACCATCTGCAGCATGTTCGACAGCAGGCTGTCGTACGCCGATCCGATCACTTCGGTGCTTTCCGGCTTCGCGCGCATGAGCCGAACGCAATCAACGAGAAAGACGAATGCATCTGCGTTGCGAACGAACTCCATCGTCGGCTCGAGGTCCGGCGTTGGATTCAGGGCGTACTCAGCAATATCTTCACCGCTCACATCGCTGATGACGAGGTCGACGACGCGCGGATCGGTGGCTCGCGGAGTGCGAAGCGCCAGGTGCACGAACTGCGCGGCGATCCCCTTGGGTGTGTGAGGAACGATGGTCGTGCTCGACGCATATCCGCGCCACTTCGCTGCGAGATCTGCGAGGGTCAGGAAGGTGAAGAGCGTGCGACTGCCAGCGAAACGCCACGGAAAATCTGGATCGGTGCGGGCTGCGAGCGCGAGAAAGAACGACGCGAGCAGCGTGGTCTTTCCAGCATCGCGATGGCCGAGCACCGCGACCGTGAGCGGGTTCGGGAGTCGACGCGCATCGTCTCGGCGCAGGTGCACACCGGACCACTCGAACGGGCCGAGCTCGCGCGCCGGCTTCGTCGCGCCAACGGGCGCTGACGGATCCTCTGGTACTTCCGCCTCTTCGCGAACGAGCTCGATGCACTGCGCCTCGGGGTCGTCGAACTCGGCGGACCTCGCGCAGCGACCACCGTTGGGAAACTCACAGCCTTTGCGCTGGCAAACTAGCGGTCTTCGAACGAGTGGAAGGGGCACGACGTCTGTCACTCCTCGAGCAGCGCGGAGAGCACGTACTCGCGATAGAGCCACGAACTCCAATCGCCACAATCGATCTTGGCGTCCAAGTCGAGGCCGAGCTTCTCGCTGTCCTTCACTGCGTCGAATCCTGCATTTCGCTTCGATTGGACTGCGCACCACGCTGCGGCGAGTCCGGCGGGGGCTGTCTCGATTGCGGCGGCGAGCTCCTTTCCAACAGCAGGACGCTGATCGTCAGGCAGCGCGACGATCGCGCCGTATGTGTCGCGCATCCATTCTGCGAGTGAGCGCTGGGCCGATGGATCGACGCCCATGGAACGAAGCGTCTCGACGACGAACGAAGCGGCGGGCTCGAGAGGGAGCGAGTGTCCGACGGTCGCGGCTTCGTGGGCTACGAGGACGATGCGGAGCGCGGGGTCTGTGATGCGTCGATAGGGCTGGCGCGTCGACGTCGAATAGCGTGCCTGGCCCCACCAAAGGAGGGACTCGCGTGGCTGTTGAGAGGCGAGATCGTTGGCCGCTTCAGCTAGAGCTGCAAGCGAGCCATGTAGCTCGGAATTGCTCTTTGCGATGTGCGTAGAGACTCGATCGAAACTCTGTTTCACTGATGTGAATAACTGCAACAATCGAGCTGAGAACGCTTGTGCGTATGGTGCATGCTGAGGGGACGCCCCCCAATTGGTGAAGGCCGCATCTGCCTCATCCGGTGCGGCGAAACCGACCGTGAGCTTGGTCGGCGACGACGGTTGGGACAGACTATTTCCTTGCTTCTCTCGATCGAGTGGCTCTCCTTCGAGGCTGGCAAGCGTATCGGCTGCTGCCCCGCTTCGAAACAGACGTGGACTCGCGGCAGCGAGGATCACGTCTGTGCGCCCTTCGCTTAGTGCGTCGCTCAACCAGTGGCACACCACTCGAAAACGACGCGCTCGTTGCTCGACGCCGCCGAGGCTGCCTTGCAACTCTGCGGGAATACTGTCCGACAGCGCCCGTCCGAGTGCTTTGGCTGCCACGACGCTGCCTTCGTCGAGCACAAGCGCCTGCCCGATACGCAGAGCAACGCCAGGGGTCGCTCCCGCCTCTTTCACCCAGGCGCGAAACTCGTTCTTCTTCGAGAAGATGTCATCGATCTCGCGCTGCTCGAGCTCTTCGCCCCAGGCCACCGCGATCTCCTCCAGCTTTGCCCTGTCGTCGCTCATTGCTCGTCCCGCCTGACCTCGCGACAGTGACACTTACATCGCCACGCCTCGCTCGCAAGCACTCCGCGCTCGATCTATTCGCCCTGTTCCATCGCTTGCGGTACCGTCCATGGACTGAACGACGCGATGTCGCACGACGGCCAGATCGACCCCATCGACCCCTCGAAGCGCTGGATCATCGATCACGCGCTGGCAGTCGATCCGTCGGCGCGCGACCATTGGCCTGGCGGGTTCGCGACCTCGCCGGGCTGGCTGGTGCTCTCGACGTCGGATTCTCTCGGCGCGCTCGGAGCGGCGCTCGGTCGCGTTGATCTCGCTGCGCTGCATCGCGCTGCGGGCGTAGCGGATCTGCCTCGCGACCGCGCTTCGCTGGACGCATGGTTCGACGCCCACGAGCCAGGCTGGAAGTCGTTGCACGCCACGATCCCCGGCTGGCCGCTGACCCATTGGCGACCCGAGCCCGCTGGCACTGCTGGTGCCCTGAGTGCTCTCGACGATGGGACGCTATGGCTCGTACGCGGCGTAGCGCTCGGTTCGCTGGTGCGGGTCGCGAGCGAACGCAATCGTTCGGTCGATGGCGGCACGGTACGCGCGTTGCGCGAAGAGCTGCTCTCGCGCGTTGCGACGGCGTTTTCGCTCGACGCTCCGTCGACGGCGATCGTGCCCGATCCAGACCTGCTGTGGCGTCGCGAGAGAGCGCTGCTCCGGGCGGCGATGCTGATCAATTGCGGCGACAATCACCCACATGCGGTGCTTCGCACGTGGTCGCTAGCGCGTTGGTTGCACGGCGTGCTCGCGCTTCGAGGGGCGACGGGCGTGGTTGACCTCTTCGCGCACGAGGAGATCTCGATCGAGGCGGGCGAACGTGATCTGCTCGATCCTCGGTGGTTCATCGAGCGAGAGGATTCACAATCGATCGTGGACTTCGCGATCACCGCGGGGCTGACGGTCGGCGTGCTCGAGGTCCGAGTCCCGGCGGCGATCGCGGCGGTCGCCGAGCCGCTCGTTCGTTCGATTGCCAACCGCTGCGCGAGCGTAAACGAGGCTGAGCACGAGAGCGCGTTGCACGCCACGCGGGCAACAACGACGACGGAGCACAACGCGCTCTCGTGGAACTTGCGCCAGTCGGTCGCTCCCTCGTTCGCCGCGCGGAGACTCCTCACGCAGTGGGCGACGCCTTGGCTCGTTGGGGTGCGCGACGATGTCTTCGTAGAGATCATCGAGGCGTTCGAGCGCGCGCCTGAGTTCTACAATTGGTTTGCGATCACCGTCTGGCGCGAAGGTGCAGCGCTCTCGTCGGAGCGCCGCGGTCGATGTGTGATGGCATGGCGGGCGCAGCGCGCGGATCTCCCGCGAAACTTTGCGTGTCTGATGGCCGCGGGGCTTTTCGATGTGCTCGATGAGGCAGACGTCGACGCGGTGTGGACGATGGTCGACGAGCGCGTCGACGAGTGGTCCTCGGCGCTGCTCGACGCGTTGGGCGTGGCCGCCTCGCGGAGCAAGAACGGCGAGCAGTTTCGAGCCGTATTCGAACGCCTCCATGGTGTCGTGACGAGCGAAGCCGTCGCTTCTACCTTTCGGCTCAACGCGATGCTCGTCGCGTTGCGTCGGTGGGAAGAGGCTCCACGAGACCTTCGTGATCCGTGGACGGAGAAGCTGCGCGGGATGGCGCGCGTGCCCGTCGTGCAGCAACGCGAAGACCTGATGCGCGACGTGCGTCGTTTGGGTCTCCACGCGGAGCCTCCGACGAAGACACCTCTTGCGAGGGGAGCGTCTCGGTGAGCGTTCTCGCGTTGTATTCGTTTCACTCGGTCAAAGGGGGCGTCGGAAAGTCGACTCTCGCCACGCTCAACGCGCTGCAACTCGCGAAGAAGCATCCCGATGCGCGCGTGCTGCTTGTGGATATGGACCTCACCGGGACGAGCCTCGCAGACGTGCTGCCGCTGCAGGCTCCGCGTGTGAGCGAGGACAACGTATTGGCGCTCGATAGCGCGGCCGCTGAGTGGTGCTCGGTGGACGACACTCGCGCCGCGGTTCGTCGCCGCGGCGACGAGGTTGATCCGCGACAACGTCACGTTGCGTTTCTCAACGATTACCTCCTGTTTGCGCCGTTGGATGGCAGCCTCGATGCGGATCCTCGGAGCCTCTTCTGGAAGTACAACGGCGCGCCAAAGAACCTCGACGTGTTGCCGTCGAGCGCGCTGCCGCGGGACTTGCAGCGGATTCTCCCGGTGATCTTCGACGAGCACCAGTCGGCGTTTCTCGAAGCACGCCTGGAGACGTTGATCTCTCGCGTGTTGTCGTCGGATCGAAATGAAGCGGACGAAACGCTCCGCGATCTCCACGTGGTGCTCGATGTCCCTCCGACGATTCCCGGGCTATCGCGGGCCGTGTTGAGCGCCGTCATGCGACTGAGCGCCCGTGACGGGGTCGTCGATCTTGCAGACAATCGACCGACCGACCGCGTGTTTCAGGACATCGAGACGCGCCGAGGCCGTGCGTTCGTCGTGACTTCGCGGGACCTGCAGGACCTCCGCGCCGCTGCGCGGTGGCTCCGCGCCACGACCGATGATCGCGTTCGCGTGATCGTGAATCGCTCCGACGAAGGCAGCGCTGTGCAGATGCGTGACGAACTGCGCGATGCGCTCGGTGGAGCACCGACCGGCAGTGTTCTCGATGCGCCGACGGAGAGCGCCGACGCGAGCGATTGGGCGCCGCAGTTTGCGTCGGCGATTTGGGTGCCCAACAACCCGTCGCTGCGAATCTTTCGCGCGGAAGACGCAATCCCAAATGAACAGTTCGACTGGTTGGAGGCCGAACCATGAGCGACCTCTGGAAGCTCGAGGTCACGGCGAAATGCGTGCCGCCCAAATACTGGACGGCGGAGCCTTCAGGGGACGCATCGATCGCGCTCGGACCTCGGCACGTGGAGGTCGCGCCGGCGCGGTACTGTATCGCGGGAGTGAACGACGACTCCTTGCTCGAAGGACTGGCGGATGGAAGGGCACAGTTCACTCAGTACCGCGGGCACATCATCGAGCTGCAACACCACGAAGACGGAGAACTCGAGCTGTTGGTCGAGCTGCTCGAGGAGCCTGTCGGGCCAACGTGGATCGCGTCGTGGACCAAAAAGGAGTGGAGTGAGTACACCAAGGAGGCTCCTTCGATCGCCGCGCAGATCGAGGCGAGCTCATGGTGGGACGCGGCGATCAACGATCACCGTTTCGAGGCTCGCTTCGTCGAAAGCGACAGTGCAATCGAAGGGACCTCAGAGCCATGAGCGAGTGGGGGGTTACGTCAGTCGAACGCCTTCGAGCGAAGCATGTCGAGCGGGGAAAGCTGAACGTCTTGATCTTCGGTCCGGGGCGCGGTGAAGCGATCGTCGTCGTGTTGCCGAACGATGAAGTCGGGGTCGTCGATGGTTGCGCCCCCTCGACCGATGCGAAGACTGGCGCGGGCAATCCGGTGCACGAGTTCATCGTCGAGTGGATGAAGGCATGGCAGAGCTGGGCTCGTACGCGTCGTCGTCGGCACGAGTGGCTCCACTTCGCGTGCGTCACGCACATGCACGAGGATCACTATCTGGGGCTCGATGCTGTGCTCGCACAATATCCACCGAGGCGACTGTGGCGAACTTCGGTTGTTTCCGACCTCGACCTCGAAGCCGCGGCACGCGCGGCAGGCTTGCGCGGCCCGCGCCGCGAGGCTCTGCATACGGTCCTCACTCAACTGGAGTCGTTTCTTGCGAAGCGTGCGAACCAAGTTGATCACAAGAGGCTGGAGTGGGACGCGGGAAGGTATGCAGAGTCGATCGGCGACCAGGAATTTTGCCTGATTCCGGTAGGTCCTCCGCCGGCTGATGTGCTCGACGCCAACGCCAAGCTACGCAACGCTAGCGTCCGTTGGAGCGGCGCCGACCCCAACAAAACGAGCGGCGCGCTGCTTCTCTCGTGGGGCAAGGCGCGCGTTCTTCTTGCGGGCGACCTCCTCGCGTCGGCTGTTGCGACGCACGGGTGGGGCCCGTTTCGTGACGGCGTGAAGTTGTCGGACGGCGACCGCGTGCAGCTCGTCAACGTCGCTCATCACGGCTCGGAGGGGGCGCACGACGCCGGGTTGTGGAAGCGAATGCGCCCTGAAATTGCAGTCGTCACACCGTTTCAGCATGCGACAGCCAAGCAGCCTCCGCAGCGCTCCGACCTCGAGCGTCTGGCTGCGAGCGGCTCGAAGGTCTTCGTCACCTCTCCGCCCGATTGGTCCGCGAGTGCTCCGTCGAAACCTGTCGTTCCGGGGGCGCGAAGGGACCGCAGCGACCCTCGTAACGCGGTGCTCGTCGCCCTCGAGCACAGCGGCTCGATTTGCAAAGTTGTCCTTGCGGGCAAGGCGTTCGAGCACGCGCTTTCAACCCCCACTCCGCCCGCCGCCTGATACCCTGCACACACGTAACCGTTCAGGTCCCCTCTTGATCGGGAGCTCCGAATGGAGGAAGAAGGCGGCGTGAACGGCGAGCCAGCGGTCGACGTAAGCGCATCGGATTGG
>LNEO01000070.1 GCA_001465015.1 Deltaproteobacteria bacterium Ga0077539
CGGGGCGGCCAATCGCGACTCGAGCGCTTGGTCTCTCAGCGAAACTGCGATGATAGGAGACGCTCGGCGATATCCCCACGTTCTGCAATCACACCCCCACGTCGCGTCCATCGCGCGAGGCGGTGATCGTGGCGGGCGCGTAGCGATCGCGGCACCCAGCGGCATCGAGGTACGCGCTCATCGTCGGAAACACCGAGCGCTGGCAGCTCACGCGCTGCGGGCACACGCAGATGTCTGCCGACGGCGACGCGAGGCAGCGTCGCTGGGGCGCGTCCCTCGGCGCTCATCGAGCGCTCTCGAGCTCGATGATCCTGCGCCACATCGCGATCGGCGCCACGCCCGCGTAGCCGCTCTCTTGCCCGTCGTTGCACTCGATGACGACCCAACGCCCGTCTTCGCGCTGCGCGACGTCCACGACGAGAAACGGCACATCGACGCGCCGCGCGGCGAGGCGCGCCAGAGCGATCGCCTCGCGCTCTTCGGACGCGTTGCAGTGATACGCGGGCCCCTCCCACCAATACCGTCCGAACCCAACCACCTCTGCGCGCCAGAGAAACACTCGAAACTCGAAGGACGGCGAGATTCGCTCGCTCTCCGGCGCGGGGACCGGGCGCAACGCCAACAGCTCGCGCACGGCGATGCGCTGCCAACGGAGGATCGGCTCGCGCTCCCATTCGGCGACGGCGGCTTCGTACGCGCGTCGGTCGCGCACGATCGAGAGGTCTCGTCGGTGCCGCGCGGTCTGGCGCTCTCCCTTGAGAAAGACCGGCCATCCGAAGCGAGACTCGACTTCGAGCGCCGACGGCGGGTGATCGAACACCTCGCTCTTGGCCGTGAGATCCTCGATCCTCGGATACCAGCCCGGGAGCGTCGAGCACCGTTGGTGTTGCTCGGGGGTGTGAACGAGGGTGATCCCGTCCTTCGCCGCTTCGTCGAAGAAGGACGCATAGTCCTCGGCCGCGCCGACGCGGGCCACCGCCGTGACGGGAGCCTCTCGAAATGGGTCCCTACGAGCGGTGAAATACCGCGCGAACGCGAAGTCGTAGATGGGCATCCCGGTGTCCGCGACGAGCACCCAGAGGGCGCCCTCGAGCTGAACAAGGTCTCGCGAGCTTGATTTCATGGGGTGGACGGACGCGCTGGGGTTTCGTGCAGAACGCGGCTGAGCTATCGTCGGTTCATGGTGGACCGCTCGATGGCGTTGGCGTTGGCGTTGACTGGGGTGGGGTGCGGCTCTCCGACCGCTCCGACGGTACACGGAGAGCAACCGAGGCTGATCGCGCCGTACGCCAATTCGAGGCTCTCGGTGCGCGCTCCGATGTTGCGCTGGCAGCAAGCGCGGGGCGAGCAGCGCTTGATCGTGTGTCGATCGCGCGCGTGTCCAGCGACGGACGTGGTGTTTCGCGCGCTCGTCACGGGCGCGTCCGCCCGTGTCGCGAGCGAGCTGGCACCGGGGCGTTACTACTGGCGTGTCGAGGCGGACAACGAAGGCGTGACGCGGACGAGCGCGACGTGGAGCTTTCAGGTTCCACAGCGCAGCGCGCCAGTCGAAGCGGTCGTGGGAACGTACTTCGACGCCGAAGGTGATGGGCGCGACGACGTCGTGGCGCTCACCCAACAAGCGAGGCTCGTGATCTTGCGCGGAGGATCGACCCCCTCGTGGAGAGCGCTCGATAACCCCGTCAACTCAGCCTTCGGAGTGGGTGATTTCAACGGCGATGGGCTCAGCGACGTGGGCGTCGGGGCGTGCGTCGTCGTGCCGCCAGAGTGCTCGCGACAGCCGAGGATTCTCGGCTCGTCGTCGGATTCGACCGACCTCCGACCGCTCGCGATGATCACCGACAGGCCGAACGTCACGTCCGTCTCGAACGCTGGCGACGTCGACGGGGATGGCTACGGCGACGTGATCGCGTTGACGGTCGACGCGCGGGGGGAGCAACACGCGATGTTCATCGTGCACGGCGGCCCCGAAGGCGTCGCGCGAACGACGCCGTCGATTGGAGTGGCGATGAGCGGCGGATGGGTTAGGACCGCGGCGTCAGCGGGCGACGTGGACGCGGACGGATTCGCCGACGTCGTGGCGACGCAGAGTGAAGAGAGCGCGCAGGTGGTCTCCGTGTACTACGGCGGCGCAGAAGGAATCGACGCGCGAAGGCGCTCATCGACGCGCATCGCGTTGCGGCGTGGGTTTTGGCCGGCGGTCGCGAGCGCCGGTGACGTCAACGGCGACGGGTATGCAGACGTCGTCGTGGGAACGCCGAGCGCGGGCAACGACCTCGGAGGCGCGTGGATCGGCTATGGCGGACCGCGCGATCGAGCGCTGACTCGATCATCGACGGTGCTGGGTTCGCTCGCGGACGGCCAGGTCGGCAACGCGGTCAGCGGGGTCGGGGACATCGACGGCGATGGCTACGACGACATTGCAGCCGCAGGCGGTCGCGTGTGGGGATCGCGCATCGCGCGTGGAGTGTTGTCGCTGTGGAGAGGCGGCGCCACGGACCTCTCGACGGGGACAACGCTGACGGGGGCGGAGACCTTCGGCCACGCAGTCGCTGGACCAACGGACATCGATGGCGACGGCCTCTTCGACGTCATCGGGCACGAACTGAACTCGAACCCGATGCCTGAAATTCGCGCGATGGTGTTTCGCGGTCGCGCAGGAGCGATGCCGTCGAGCCAGCCGGAGTTCGTCACCGCAGCGGGAGCCGGGCTGGCCGGATGGCTCGGGTGAGCCGCGACGAACCGCGTCGCTTCGACGTACGGCGGC
>LNEO01000071.1 GCA_001465015.1 Deltaproteobacteria bacterium Ga0077539
CACTGTCGTTGCACTCGCTCGCGCGCGGTAGCGCGGGTGGGGGCTTCAGCACTGCGCCCACTGTCGTTGCACTCGCTCGCGCGCGGCAGCGCGGGTGGGGGCCGCCGGGCGGCTCGATGTCAACCGTCGTTTCGTCTCTCGATTCTCAGCCCAAACGCTCTGTTGCAGCCGCGGAGTTTTCGGCGCCGATGACGGGTGGGGGGGTCACTCTGCGTCGAGCAACCTGGGGCGTCGCGTACACGGCTCACAGTCGAGTCGAGCGGTCAGCCGCAGGTCACGGAAACCACTCCCGCAGCACTCCTCGCAAACAGCGCGACTGCGGAACGGTCGCCGTCGTCCGGGTGTACTGCGCGAGCGCAGGCATCCGAATGATCGCCTGGCAATCCGCGATGTAGTGCGTCGCGCACGGGTTCTTCGCGACCTCGTTTGCCAGCACCGCGATTCGGTCGCGACGCGGCGGTTGCCAGACCTGCGTCCAGTAGTCGAGCGGGTACGGCGTCGCGGTCTTCGGCACATGAAACGCTGGATATCCCGCGGCGATCGCGACGGGCAGCGCCACGACGAGAGCCCACCAGCTCCGCCTCCCGCTCGGCGCGACCTTCGCCCCAGCCGCGGTCAAGCCCGGCCTGGAGGCGTCACGGCCGCCCAGCGCCGCGACGACGGGGGCAAGCACCATCATCGTCGCGACGAAGTACCAGAAGCCCGTTCCCTTGAAGCCCAGCAGCTGCGCGTTGTGGTGCGGGACGCCCCCGATACGAAGATACGGAAGCGTGAACTCTCGAAACGGCCTGGTGAGCTCTTCTGGCAGGGTGTTGAAGAAGATCCCGACCACGCCGAGCGAGACGATGCCGACGAGCGCGGCTCCGAGAGAGACGCCTCGAAACGCGCCGCGAAACGAGGGCCACCGCAACGAGAGTCGCTCGAAGAACAGCAGCGCTCCCATCGCGAAGAAGGGCGGCGCTGCGCCCGCGCGCCGAGCGCCGAGGGTCCATCCAGCGCGCCACTCGATCGCGCCGGCCATCGTGAACCACAAGGCCATCATCGCGAAGAACCACACGAGCGTGCTGACGCGCTGGACGCGCGCGGCTCGACCGCGTCCCAGCGGAGAGACCAGCACGAGCCCAACAGAAAACACGCCGAAGAGCATGTACGGGCTCATGCCGAAGAAGCCGTAGCCAGGGTCGAACGAGAGGGCTCCGATCGCTTTCCAAGTCGGAAGGATCACGCCGTACAACCCCCGGGCGTGCTCCGAAGCCCACTGCGCGTTTTCGACGAACTTGTGCCCTGGCGTCAGCGGACTTCCGAACGCCTTCCACTGATAGAAGGCGACGAGCCCCATGGGAATCGCCGCGCCGAATCCATACGCTAGCAGTCTGGTCGGTCGGTAGAACACCACCAGACCAAACAGCGCGAGGATGAACGACATGAAGAAGCCGTGGTACTCGAAGCCAGTGGCGGCTGCGATTCCCATGCCCGACGCGAACGCGGCCCAGACCGAGCGCTCTCGAGCGTCAGGCTTCTCGCGCAGCTCGCGCTCGGCCATGCCGAACCCGACGAACGCCGCCACCGCGAAGAGCGAGTGGCTGACGAACATATGGGCGTAGCCGAGGTAGTTGGTTCCTACGCCAGCCGCGGCGACGGCGAGCAGCCGCAGGGCGGTGTCCTTCGAGTGCCCGCGGAGATAGCGCTCGAACCAGAGGAGAAACAGATAACACGGGAGCTGCACTGTGAAGAATCGCAGCACCCATGTGGTCCTTTCGAACCACTCGACTCTCTTCTCGGGCGGCGCCGCGAGGGGCGGGGACGGGTTGCGACGCCAGGCAGCCCACTTCGTCTGCAGCCAGTATACAGGGACGCCCATAAACGAGTTGAGCGGTCCCTTGACGGAGTAGCTGTGGGGGACCCCGTCCTTTCCGCGTCGGCTCGCCATGTCGTTGACCCAGCCGAACCGCCCCACGACCTCGTCGAGCTGAAACGTCTTGTGATCGACGATGGCGATCGTCATGTACGTTCGGGTGTTCTCGTTGGGGTTCATCAACACCCCGATGTACGGAAACACTCCGAAGAACGGAAACGCCAGCATCAAGAAGAACACCGCGATGATCCAGCGCTGATCGCGCGGCAATCGATCGGGACTCTCGCTGCGCTTGCTGCTACTCATCATGGTCTTCTCGCGGAGGCGTCGCGGGCGGTGTGGTCTCTCCAGAAGGCGTCTCCGCGCTCGGTGATCGAGGCGGCTCCACGGCGATCGACTCGGAATCCGCTTCCTCGTCTCGCGATGCGACGATCGTTTCGCCCTGCTCGGCCGCGGGCGATCCAGCGGACTCGATCCGCGGCTCGTCGATGACAGCGACGTCGGCGTCGTCTACGGCGGACACCTGATCCGGGCCAGACGCGACGTCGGTCGGCGAGGGAGGCTCTTCGGGCTCCTTGGGCTCTTCAGCGACAGCCACTGCCACGAGCGGCGGCTTGCCGCCGGAAGGCGACGCAGGAGACGCGAACGTCGCGCGAAGCTTCCGCCATCGACGACGAGCATACGCAGCGGCGACGACGGAGAGCCACGCCAGTCCCAGCAGCGAGATCGCGATGCCGATCTGCATCGGTCGATCGACGTACCGAAGGCGCACCCTGTGTCGGCCCGCAGGGACGTCGATCGCGAGCAGGCCCTGGTGCGAGACCACCGCGCCGACGCTCGAGCGCCAGTACTTGTGATGATTCTGGTTGATCAACACTCGGGTGGCGCGGCGCGCTTGGACGTCGAGCTCGATCTCGTTGGGAGTCCAGCGGACCCTTCGCACCGTCGCGAGCGCCGGGTCGAGAGGATACTCCTCTTGCGCGAGATCCCCGCGCAGAAGCCGCGACTGCGTCACAGGAATCCCCGTGATGCACGCGATCGAACCTGCGTTGATCGCAGGAAAGATGTGGCCGTCTCGGCGGTTTCCGCGGTGCTGCCTGAACTCGCCGCCCATGTGACGAGGCGGCTCGAAGGTGAACGCTACGCTCGCGAACTGCGTCGTGGCGTCCTTGAGCATCTGCGTGTAGCGCGGTCCGATCGCGAGCGCCACGGCGAGCGTCCCTGCGAGGACCGATGTCACGCGGATGGGCGCAGGGAGCTCGCCGACAGAGTCGACTCCGAAGAGCCAGGATACGAATCTCGCGACCGTGTCCTCGAGCACCGTCACGAAGCGGGCGGCGCCGCACGCGAGAAAGAGCAGCACGAGGATCACGTGCCGTTCGGGAGTCCGAAGCTGCTTGAAGAGCGGCAGTTGTTTGAGCAAATGGTACGGCGAGAGCGGGTCGAAATCGCCCATCGACACGACGAAGAACAGCCCTGCTCCGAGCGCGCAGACGACCGCCCAGCGGTCGCGGGTGAGCGGCGCGAGGCCCGCCAGGATCAACAGCGGAACGTGCGCGGCCGAGAAGACCCCGAGGATCGTCCCAGCCGGGAGCTGTTCGATCGGAAGCCACGTCCGACTGAACTGTTTCAAGAACATGACCAGCGGAAGAAACTTCGCCTGGGCGAGCACGAGAAACACCGCCCCCAGCACGATCGCGCTCACGAAGGGCTTCGCCCAAGCCCGCTCGCCTTCGTTTCGCATCAGGATCGCGAGCGAGATCGTGAGAAACCCGATCGTCAGCAGCGTGTAGGGGGCGGGATAGGTTCCTGCGTGAACGAAGATCCAGGCGAAGAAGAAGCCGCCGAGATAGCGATAGCCAGGCCGCTCGATGCCCTGAATGAAGCACCAGAGCACCCACGGCAGAAGCCCGAACCCGAGCACGAAGTTCAGAAACCCGTTGCCCAACCACAACGGATACACCGTGCTGTTGATCATGTAGATCAACGCGGCGCCGGTCGACGCGAGGCCCGACGAGCCCATCGATCGCGCGAGGCGGTAGGTGCCCTCGGCCGCGAGCAAGAGCCCCACGATCGCGAGCATGTGCCTGGCGATTCCCACGTCGAAGAGCAGCCGCAGGAGAATGTCGGCGCCGAAGAAGTTGTCTTCGGGACCGGCGATCCCGACGGTGCCTCCGCACCAGTACGGATTCCACGCGGGAAGCTGATGGTAGCGCTGCACCGTGAGCGTGTTGGACGCGTCGAAGCTGAAGAACGCGTGGTCGTCCATGTACTCGAGCGGATGTCGCCCGTTCGCGAACAGGCCGGGAATCCGCTCGTGAACGACGCTCAAGAAGAACGCGAGCCTCAGCCAGAAGAACGAGAACAGCCAGTCTGTCCAGCGATGGCCGTTCGGCTCGATCGGCGAAACGAGCGGCGGTTGCCAACGAGCGCCGCTCATTCGGTCCTCAGCTGAAGGGGCTCGACCAGGGCGCTCAACGGCTGCCCGTCAGGCCCCGGCCATCGTTCGCGAATGCCTTCGTCGAGCACGAGATACACCTGCGTCAACGAGACCGAGTACCGCAGCGCGAGCTCTCGGCCGCGCGCGCGCTGCACGTAGCCGAGGTCGTCGAAGCGCGACCAGGCGTGCCCGTTCCACGTGTTTTGCGAGATGGCTCGCTGACGCTCGGCGATCTCGGACTCAGCCAACTCTCGAAAGATCTCTCTTCGTACTGTCTCGGTCATCCCGAACCGGGTCATCGAAGTCGTCGCGGGTATCGGCGGCAGCGCAGGGGTCCGGATCAACGGTCCGAGCGTCTGTTTGGCTTGTCGATAGAACACCACGAGCGCCACGACCTGCGCGGCGAGCAACAACACGACGCCCGCCCGCGAACGGGGCTTCTCAGCGGCGCCCCAAGAGCGGTCGGCGTGCGCCCACAACGACGCCAGGATCGCGCGCGATCGGACAACGACTGGATGCGCTGCGAGGGTCATTCGACGCGGACCTCCGCGATGCCCCCGCCGTAGCCGTGCCATGTCTTCACCTGAATGCGAATCCGGTCGATCGGCTGCGCCAGCAGCAGTGGAACTTTCGTGGGATTCGGAGTGCCGATCGTCGCTGCCATCGATACTTCGATCGATCGCAGCAATCGCGCGCCCTGGTACAGCTCCACGGTCGCGTCTCGAACACCATAGTTGGACAATCCCTGCGCGTTGACGACCTCGAGCAGCCGGACGACGCGCCGGTTGAACGTCACCTCGAGCCATCCGGGCGTGTTGTCCGGAAGGACCCACGTCGACGCGAGGTAGCCATCCACGGCGTTTTGCGCGCCGTGAGCGACGTCGTACGAGCCCGAGCACCGCGCGGTGAGCTTGATGGTCCGCGCCTGGCGCACCGCGAAGATCGCGGCCACGAGCGCGATGCACACCATCGTGCCGATGCGCTGCCAACGCAGCGAGCTGCGACCCTCGCGCCCGCGCGCGAGACCGTCGACGCTGCGCGCGAGCGCTGTCACCGTGGAAATTTTCTCGCGAAGCGCGTGCTCATCGATCGCTTCGTCGACGGGGGCGTCCTGCCCGGCGCTCGCGGTCGCGGCCAGATCGTCGTTCGCTCGTCCCTCTTCGGGCAGCGGGCCGACGAGGGCCGCGACCGACGCGAACTGCTCGCGGAGCGTGCGCAGAAGCGCGAGCGACTCGTCGGCGAGGCGCGAGGCCTCCGCGAGGTGCCCGTGAACCAAGAGCGTCTCCGCCGCGCGAGCTCTCTGCACGACGAGGCGCGCGAGCCTCTCTGCGCGCGACGCGGAAGCGCCCGCTGCAGCTGCGGCGCGATCGCTGCGCCAGAGCGTAAAGAACTCGCGGAGATCAACCAGCACGGACGCTCTACCCTTGAAAGAAGTCCGCCACGCTGTGGACGTCGAGCGCGAGGGAGGTGTCCTCGAGAACCTCGCGCTTCGCGCTCTTGCTGCGCCGCGCACGATCGATGAGAGGAGCGTTCATGATCATTCTCCGCGCCCTCGGCGCAGACTGCTCCGAGAAACGCGCGGAGTGTATGCCATATCTTCCCATCGACGTGCAGCGGTTGCGGTCCGCCATCGGAGCCCCGCCCCCGACCGCGCCGCTATCCCCGCGCGACGCTCAGCGAGCGCAGAAGTTACCTACGCGGCTCGTCGCGGTGTCCATCGTCACGGCGCGCGCCATGCACGGCTCGTCCTCGCTCCACGCGCGCCAATCCGCGGCGCGTCCCATCGACGCGGCGTGCATGCGCCACACGTCGTAGCCGTCGCCCGCGCCGTTCGCGCGAAACACCGTAGGCTGAACGCACATCATCCGAGCCTGCGCCCTCGCCTGCTCTTGCATCGCGTAGTCGAGGACGATGCTGGCCATCGCGGCGTTGGTGCTGTTCCAGCAGCAGGTCTTGGACTGGTTGTACTCGAGCTCGGCGAACACGTGGTCCTCGAGCGTTCGGTGCTGCCGATCGACCGTCGCGCGGGTCATTCCGAGCTCTTCGGACACCGTGTAGAGATCGGCGAACGCGTCCTCGCGGCGAGTGCGGGCCGAGCAGCTCGCCGGGTACATTCGCAGGTGCGACCGCGCGGTGGCGATCCGGTCGAGCGCCGCGCGCTGCCGCTCTTGCGGCGTGATCACCTGCCAGATCTCACGAAACTGCTCGGGCCTCGCGCCGATCGCCGCCTGATCGCTCTGCGCGATGAAGTCCGCCTCGTCCGCGGCGAGCGTCGTGTTGGTCCATCGACCATTGCGAAGCACCGTCGTGCGCCAACGGCGGATTCCGCCGCCGAGCGTCGAGTACGCGACGTTGTCGGAGTTTTGCTCGGTGCCGCCCGTGTACTGCGAGGTAAACGAGCTGATCGCGACGGTGGGCTCCTCCCAGAGCGGCTGGCGACGCGGCATCGAGCCGCTCGCGATGCTCGCCGCGATCCGTCCCTCGACGGGGCGATCGACGCGCATGACGGGCATCACGTGGCCGATGCCCTGGCGCTGCCATCGCTTGAGCAGAATGTCGCCCGGCGCGGTGCCCGTCGCGCGCACGTGAATCGTGTTGCCCTCGTCGGCCAGGTTGACGCTGCCGAAGTACACGAGGATCAAGCGCATGAAGTACCCGACGCGCTTGTTGAGAAAGATCTCGTCGAAGTAGGCGCCGGCGCCGGCGGGCGTTCCGTCGGCGTTGGTGAGAAAGGGGACGGCGTCGTCGGTGCCGAGTCGCATGCGGCGCAGCGCGGCGTCCGTGGGCCACGGCGCGCCCTCGCGCCAACCCGCGGTCGAATCACGATAGGCGCTCCTGAAGAGCGGAAAATTCCTCACGCGCTGGCCCGTGCGAAACACGAAGCCGAAGTGTCCAGCGAAGATGGGCTGACGATCCGCGGAGCTCCAACCCTGAATGTAGAAGGGCAGCCCGTACCAGCTCGCGAACGTCACGCGCAGAAACACCGAGACCTCGGCGCACTCGAGCGTGGGCGCCGCGAATTTGCGACCGCCGTACGGCGTCGTGATCTCGAACGTCTCGCCCCCAGAGGTGCGCGGAACTCGCCGAAGCGAAGCGACCCAGCGGTCGAACTTCTGCTCCCACGACAAGCCGCTGCTCGCCGACCACGCCGGGCCCGCGCGACGCGCCTCGACGGTGTCGGTCTCGGCCCACTGGTTGCGAATCGCCCACACCTCCGTCGCCGCCCCCGCGGGAACAGCCGGCCCCACGGTGGAGGTCGAGACCTCTTCGGTGTTCATCCCGAGGGTCTCGTCGAGCCCCGTTTCGGCGGCGGATTCAGTGAGCGCGGGATTACCCGGGTCGGCGCAAGCGGCCGAGAGCAACACAAGGGCGGCAGAGAGAGTCAGTCTTCGCATGGCAGTTCACGATTCGTGACCGTCGGAGCGCAGTCCGGCGCCCTCGATGGTCAAACGTCGGGCAGCATTATGCACAGTTCGCGACGATTTCGTACGGGCATCCGAGCCGCGCGACGGCGATCGATCGGTCAGCGCAAGCCCGCTCTCTCAGGGCGTTTTTCGCGGTTTGTCTTTTGTCCACGAAGCGCGGCGGGCCTCGGCGTCGAGGTCGACCAGGGTCCACGCAGCTCCGTCGAAGCGAAGCTCGGCGCGCTTGCTCTTCTTCACGGCGTAGAGCGCCAGCACATCGTCGGCGGTGGTCCACTCGTACGAGAAGGTGTCCTCGCTGCCGGTCGCGAGGTACTCGTATTCGTAGCGGTACAAATAGAAGTGACCGCACAAGGGGCAGCGGCAGACGCGCTGTACATTGCTCTCGGGGATCTCGAGAAACACCACGATCCGCTCGGTCGCGGGCGGGAGGGCGCCGTCGCGGCGTCCGTCATACACGCTCTCGGTGACGCTGGAGCACTTGGGAATCTCCCGGCAGATCTCGCAAGCGCTCCGCTCGGTCGCAGGCGGCGTCATCAGCGCGCGAAGGCCATCAGCGGTGAACGGAAGCGTGCGCGGCGCGGCGGGATCCAAGGGCACGCGAGTGTCGCACGAGGGGAGAGCCGCGGCGACGGGCAGCGGGCGACGGGCAACGGGCAGCGTGCAACGGGCAGCGGGCAACGGGCAGCGGGCGACGGGCGA
>LNEO01000072.1 GCA_001465015.1 Deltaproteobacteria bacterium Ga0077539
GCCCGCAATAGAAGCGGGAGTCCCCGCGTTCGGGTCGATCCCCGCGTGTGCGGGGCAGCCTCTCAGACCTCTTTGCATAGCAGGTTTCGCCGACCGCGACATGGTTGTCGCGCCGGTCGTTTCTTATCAGCCTCGCGCTCGCTGCCGCAGTGGCGCGAGGCGCGGGGCGCTCGTTGTCAAAGATCGACGGCGCGGTGCGCCGACCTCCCTCTTACTCTTCTCCCACGACTTCGCGCGCGGGCTCGCGCGGGCGATTGCGCTCTTCGTGAATGTCGAGCGTCCTGCGCGTCTCGGCGGTGAGCTCGCAGCGCACGAGCACCATACCGTCGTGCTCGCGCAGGTCGACCTTGGGAATCCCCAGCGTCCGAAACGCCTGTCCCCCCGGCGCGCTCGCGTCGGGCCAGGTCATCACGACGGCGCTGTTCGGCTCGCTCTCGGCCCCGAACCAGTCGCACAACACGGTCCACACGCGCTCGCGAACTCCCGTGCGCATCTGCACGGACGTGTACACGCCCAGCGTCACCTCGCACATCACCGACGCGAGAAAACCCCGAAAGCGATCAGGCACGTTGCGCGTCACTACCAGCGTCATCGTCGTCACCGAACAACTCCTTGATTCGGTCGATCATCAGCTCGACCACCTTCTCTTTCCGAAACACGCTCACCGCGGTCTTGCGCACGGCGCGCTCGAGCGTCTCGTCCGGTCGCCGCGGTCGCTGCGCCGCGCCGAAGGCGATCGGAAGCGTCACGCGATCGCGAACCAGATCCGCGATGTCCAACGCAAACGAGTGGCCGCTGTCTTCGTGGATGAAGCCGAGCTGAGGAATCGTTCCCGTGATGGCGACCGCGACGAGGGAGAGGCCGTAGACCGCGGAGGAAGCGTGGTTGATCGCCGCGTTCGCCATGTTCGTGTTGTCAGGGTTCTGCCGGTCGAACCGACGGCCGCCCCACGCGACGCCAAACTGCTCGGCCAGCCGCTTGTATGTCTGCTTCATCCGCGCGCCCTCCATCCCGCGCAGCACCTCGATGTCCGCATCGGGAAACAGCTCCCCCAACCGCCACGCGTACATCCTCCGCGCGACCAGCGTCCTGCGATGTGCGTCCGACCAATCCTCGACCTGCCGCCGCGCCCGCTTCGAGCTGTCCGGCCCGAACGGCATCGACGCATACAACCGCACGCCCGCTTCGCCGGTCGCGATCACCCCCGTCCCGTGTCGCGCGCACAGCCGCAGCGCGTCGTGCGAAATCGTTGCCCCCGGCTGCAGCGCGATGCACGACACCGTTTGAAACGGCAGCGCATAGTCTCCAGCCGGCAGGTCGTCGTAGCCCGCCGTGACGAAGCGCAGCGTGCCTGCGTCCACCACCAGGTTTCCCCGCCCGAGCCAAAGCACCCGGTGCCGGTCGGCCTGCGGAACCCTCGCCGTATCGAGCCCTAGCCGACCTTTCAACATCGCCGCTCACCGCCTCCATCACACGTTGCGCAACACGCGATCCAGCTCGGGCCGCTGCTCGCGCGACGCGAGCGACGTGAGCGCGACGGCTTCACCCACAGGCACCAACGAACCACTCGGTGGCGGTCCCAACATGGCTTCGAGGTCCTCGATCAGCGCGTGCAGATACGGCGCGCCTCGCGCGAACACCGCCGCCCAATCCAACACGCGCAACGCCGTCGCACCTTCCTGCGTCTCTCGGTAGTCCGTGCAAAACCCGTTGGGCGCACCCGCGCGACACAGGTATTGCAGGTACTTCTTCGGGTGCTCCGCGAGCGATTGTCCCTCGGTCGCCCGCCACGGGCACTTTCGGTCCTCGGACTTTCGAAAGCGAGGGCACTCGCCCGGCGTCGCGAAGAACGGTGCGTCCGAAGTCGACACCTCGAAGCGCTCGCAGCTTCGTCCCTGGACGAGCTGCGGGTGGGGGATGACTCGGCCCAGGCTACTTGCGATGGGAGTCATCGTCGACGGAGACGCAAAAAAGTAAGCCTCGAGCATCGGATCGAGCAAGTGAAACGACGCTCTCTCTCGCACGTCCTGCCGCACGGAGTCGCTCCACTTGCCCAAAGCTGCGGCGCGCTCCACCGCAGCGCGAACCACGTCGAGCACCGCTCGCTCGTTGCCGCGGTTCACCAACTCCAAGTCGTCGATCACCACGACGTAGTCCATCGCGCCGCGACGCTTCAGCGGAAAGCAATGAAAGAACACGCCCTGCACGAGCCGGTCGATGTGCGCGTCGACGCGTGCAGCGCGCGTCCCCGCGACCGCTTCGATTTTGGCACGCAGCGCGCTCACCGTCTCGATGGAGACCTTGCTCGTGGTGAACGCTTCGTACTTGTGGCGCGTTTCATCCTCGTGGTTGCGAAGTACTTCGAATGTCGCGACGTCCACGGGCCACAACTGCTGCAACGCCACCGCGAACCCGAGCGCTTCGGCCTCTCCCGTCACGATCAAGCCCACCCTCGTCGCGGTCATGGCTCGCGCTTCTCTTCTGAAGACGCGGCGCTCGGCGTCTGCTGGCCGAACGCTGAGCCGTAGATCGCTCCGAGCTTGAATGTCTGCAGCCAGTGCGGGTCGAGCAGATCCGTCAATCGCTCGACCCCGCGCTGCGCATCGGCGACCCACACCGCGTCCGGGTCATCGTTGAAGAAATCCAACGCCACGACGGAGTGCGTCGCGAAGCAGACCGTGACGTCCTGCGCATCCGCGCGCTCTTTCACGACGCGCAGAAGGTGCCGCAGCGCCGCGGGGTGCAGGCTGTTGTCGGCTTCGTCGAACAGCAGCGTGGCCCCCTTCGGAGCGCCCGCCACGGCGACGAGCGTGAACAGCGCGCTCAGCGCTCCGCTCGACATCGCGCTGAGCGGCAGCCACCGCGTCCTGTCGCCAGCGAGGAAGCACCGCACGAACTTGGACGTGCTCTCTTGCTTCGCGTCGATGTACCCGATCGTCGTCGGATAGATCGCGGTCAGCGCATCACGCACCCACTCGAGCTTCTCTCGGTGTTCGTACTCCTCCCAGGACTTCAGCACCGCCGCGACGTTGCTCGCGTCGTGCGCGAGCCGCTTGCTGTCATCGTGCGCGTCGGACGTCGGGCTGCGACGAAACTGCTCCGTCGGCCACGGCTTGAACACAGAGATGCTCGCCACACGCGCGCGAAACGCCTCGATGCGCGCGAGCACTGGAGGGTCCGCGTGAAACACGTTCTTCAGCCGCAGTTCGCTGTCGAGCGACCCCAGCGAGTACAGCCCGGTGCTCGCGTGAAGGTCTTGCACCGCGCCGTCCACCATCACGCGCTCTTCGAACGAACGAAGCTGGTTGTTGCTGTCGCTCTCGATCGAGATCGACCACGAGACGTGTGCGTCCGAGAGCGTGAGACGAACAGCGCTCGTCTGAGCGTCGATGTGGCGAAGCGTCCAGCGATCGCCGCTGGTGTTGATCGCGTCGCGAAGCGTTCGCTTCAGCGCATAGTGCATGAACAGAAAGCCCGCGAGCACCGACGACTTGCCGCTTCCGTTGGGGCCGACCAGCGCGCACATCCCCTCGGGCGTCCACGAGGCGCTTCGCACCCCGCGAAAATTCTCGAGGCGAATCGTGAGCGGAGCGGAAAACTCCTCGGCGTTGTCTGTTGTCATCGAGTCAGTGCCTCGGTCGTACGTTGGATCACAGCGCTCAGCAACGACCTCACCGCGCGGGCTTCAGCAGCAGCATCCCGAAGCCAAACGCCCGGTGCCTCCCGATCCCGCGCGCGAGCAGCCGCGCGAACGCGTCGGGGTCACCCACGGTGAGCGTTCCTTCGAGCACGGCGTTGGGGCGGGTGCTGTGCGCTGCCTTTCGCGTCGACGGGCGGGCGCTGTCCTCAGGCGACCCTCGTCGGATCAGCCGGTCGAGCATGAACGACGTCATCGACACGCTCTCGATCGTCGTGTTGCCGCCGTGTCGCGCCACCTGTCCGCGCAGCCAATCGGCGTACACCGCCGCGCGGTCCACAGCGGTCTTCCAATGCGACTGCGCGCCGTCGGTCGGCGCCACGCCGTCGCGATCGTTCTGCGCGCGGCACGCCGAAACAAAGATGTCCTCTTCTCGCGTGCGTTGCCCCGTGCGTGCGCCGCCGTGGTTGCGCACGACGGGACACGCCCGGACTGCGTACGAATACCGGGCGCCGCTCCGCCATGTCGCTGGGAGCGCTCGCGTCGCGATCTGCGCGTGCTCGACGAGCGATGCGAGGATCGCTGGCGCACCTTCGAGCCGACTCCTCTCGCTCGCAGCAAGCGCGAGCGCGCTCGCGTCACGGTCGGTGTACCCGAGCACGATCACCGTTTCGTCGCGCTCTTCGAATCGGAACGGCGACGGTGCTTCCTCACCGAACAGTTCGCCGAGCGCGCAGTGCACGAAGTACCCGAGGTCTGCATCGAAGAGCGGGAGCCGTCGGAGCTTCGCCAAACGTAGCACATCTTGCGTACGCAGCGTCGCTCGCATCATCGAGAGAGAGTTGCTCACGAGCGTGCCTCCATGCGCCACCGACTCGGCAGCGTCGCGCGGGCGACACGCGCCCGAACGGTGCCCTCGTACAGCGTGCGTCGGCCGACCACGATCTGATTGCGCCAGTCGCGCTCGTCCGTCACCGCGTGAGTGATCACCGCTGCGTTCGGACCATCTCCCGGCGACCACCACGCGCGCAGCGATCGGTGCTCGTCGTGTTCGCCCTCGTGCGCTTCAGCCTCCTGCGATAGATCGCTGTGAAAAAACTGGTCGAGGTCGATGCCTTCATGTGTGGCGCGCCGTTCGTTTGCGCGCGGCACAAACGGCACCATGCCGAGCGCGTCGTGCAGCGACGGCGCCTGCACGATCGAGTCGAACAGCGGGCGCGATGGCAGATTGCACGCACGGCCAATGAACAGCGCACGCGCTGGTCGCTGCAGCGCGTGGGCGAGGTCATCGATCGTCGGCGCTTCGCTGGGCGCGAGCAGCCGAACCGCGACGACGTACTCAGCGTCCGCGAGGTAGTAGCGCTCGCGAATGTGCGTCCCGGTCTTCTTGTCGGCGTTCTTGCGCTCTTCGACCGCGCCGCGCGTCGTCCAGCCACCCACGGGGAGGTGAGGCTGATCGAAGTCGATGGTCTGGTAGTCGCGCAGCAGTTCGCCTGCGCGGTCTTGCCGAACCGCGAAACGAATCCGCTCTTGAAGACGTTGCAGCCGCTCGACTTCTGCGTGGTCGTAGCCGATCGCGTTGCCGAAAAGCCCGACGAGCATCGAGCGGTGCGCGCGCTCGGTGGTCATGCCGATCGCGTCGACCAACGCCCCGCCAAACGACATCGTCGGAGCAGCGAGACGAACGATGAGCACCCGTTCCACAGCTCAGCCCTTCACCGCGCTTGCGGCGCGCGCTGCGAGGACGTCGATTGCGGGCGCTTTGGCCTCGCCGCTGATGAACTCGGCGACCGCGTCGAGGCTGCCATTCGTGCGGAGCGCGGTGATCCAGCGCTCTCCCTCGCGACCGTACATGCGATCGAGCTCGGTGACCTGCTCTCTGAGCGCCGCATAGGCGTTGCGCAGCACGTCGCCGCGAAGCGAGACAGGATCAAGAAACGCCCCGGACAACGAGCGAGGCTGCGCGTCGCCTGCTTCGACGAGCACACACTGGGCGTACGCGTACGGCGCGGTCGAACCCAGCTTTGCGCCTGGAGTGACAGTCGCGACGAGATGAACGAGCGACTCCACGAGCTTGCTCGCGAGCGTTCGATCGGCGCTCAACCACTCGCGCTGTGGCGCGCCCGTGAGGTTGGACACGAGCGTAGGGACATCGACCACGACGTAGCTGTAGTACAGCCCCGATGTCAGCTCGCTGTTGTTGATGTGTCCCGAGCCGAGCTCGCCATCCTGTGAAGCGAGATCGTCGACCGCAGAAAAGTAGTCGCTCTCCTCCTGCTGCTCGTGCACGGTAAACGCGTGCGCGACACGTACCGACGCATCGACGCGCGCGAGGATGTCGCTCGTCACCATGCGACCAAACATGGCGGCTTCGACGCCGCCCGCAGGGACTACAGCCGCGAGGTTCTTCTTGAAGTCCTTGTCCTGCGCTTTGAACCAATCTGCGAACGCCTTGCCTGTGTGTGGTTTTCCCTCGATCGCGCGAACGGCGTCAGCCGCGACAGACCGGAGATAGTCGACCTCCTTGGCGCCGAGCACGGTGACTTGCTCGGTCCGCGCAGTCGCTACTGACGGCGCGTCGGTCGAAGAGTCGTCCGCAGGTTCGGCAGGCTCTTCTGCGGCCTTTGCGCCCTTCTTCGCGACTTTCTCCGTCTTGGATCCCTTCTTCGCAGGCTTGCTCTCTTCTTCGTCCTCGGACTTGCCTGCGGTGAGCACCTTCGCCATGAGCCCGCGAACGACCTCGCGCACCGCGCCCGCATCAAGTCCCTGCGCGATGAGCGGCTGCACGACGAAGCGCTCGAAGGTCTCGCGCGATCGAACCGTCCCCGCGTCTTGCACCTCCTTCATGGAGCGTATCGCGTGCGGGCCTTCGAAGGTCCGCCAGTGACGCTTGAGGCACTGCGACGAGATGCGTGTGCGGATCGCGCCACCGTACGGGATGCGCTTGGCGAACCCGACGTCATCCCGGTTGAGCAGCGCTGCCGGGTAGGACGTGAGTGTGTGAATTTGCAGAAAGCGGCTAGCCATCGAATCGAACTCCTCTCCCTTGTGAACGATCACTTCTTCGCCTGGGCACGGGCCCGGTAGTAGTCCCGTGCCACCGCGCGGCGCACGGACTCCTCGTCGCGTTGACCGACGCTGAGAACAAACGCGACGACGAACCGTGCGTCGAAGCGTGCGCGATCAGCGTGCAGCCGGTGTAGCGCGCCACGCAGCTCGTCGATCAGCACTTCGCCTTCGGCGCGCAGCAGCTTTTCGAAGCGCGCTTCGGTGAGCCTGTCTCCCAGCACCATGCCCGCAGACAGCAGTGGTGAGTGTTGTTCGGCTACGGGCTCGAGCAGCGCGATCAGCGAGGACCACGTGCTCTCCTGCGAGTCGCGCGAGCTCGCGTCCGGTGATCGAAGCGCGCGCATCGGTTCGAGGACGTCGAACGCGATTCGCCAGAACGCCGCCCCGGGGACTCCGTGCACGGCGCGTCGAAGCGCTGCGCGATCGCCCGCGCCCATTCGTTGGATCGCGCGAACCACAGCGTCCGTGATCGCGCCGTAGCCTCCGCGCGCCTTGTCTTGCTCGGTCGTTGATGTCTCTGTCATCGCTCAATCTCCCCAGCGAACGCCTGGAAAATTCTTGGCTGCACAACCCGCGAACATCGACTCGGCCGCGGTCACCGCGCGCCATCGCGTCGCCCCAGCCATCGGGACGCTGTTGATCGCACGCTGAAGGACCGCCCACCCGATGGCCAGCAAGCGACGCTGCCATTGCGCGTTCGCTTCTTCCTTCGGCTGGTCGATCGCCGCGAACAGCGAGTCGAAGAACACTCGATCGACCTCGGCGCTGAACGCCTGCGTCCACTCCCTCGCTTGATCGCTGCGCGCCTTCTGCTTCTCTCGACCGCCGACGAGCAGACGGGTGATTGCGGGATAGAGCACCGAGCGGCGCACAACGTCCGCAGCCTGCACGCGGCTGGTCGAGAGCTGTGCCAATCGCTCCCGCTCTGACGGTACGCCCAACCGCGGCGCGATCTGGCGCGGAATCGGGATGGCTCGCTCGTGGTAGCCCTCGGTCTTGCCTTGGCCCCGCGCGAGTCCCCGAGCGATGAACCATGGGTCCTCGTCGGTTCCTGTCGCTTCGAGCGCGGCACAACGATAGTCCGCTTGGAGCAGGAGCTTCTGCGCGATCTCGTAGTCGAATCCACGCCCTGAGAGCGTGAAGATTCCGTCCGCCGAAGCAGCAGACCAAAGGTCCCCCGTCGCGCCTCCTTCGAATCCGGCGACGCGCGTCTCTTCGACGCCTTTGTATCGCGCCACGATCCCGCGCTCTGTCCGCTGCAGTCGAATCCGACGGCACACCTCGACGAAGAACGGGTCGAGCTCTTCATGTGAGATCGAAACGGCCCCATCCCACGGGACGAGCCACAGCAACGCGAGACCGTCGTCGCTGAAGCCGAACTGGTCGAGAAGCCGGCCGCGCTCGCGCAGCCATGCCTCGACGTCGCGAACGAACCGTCGACCCCAGCCGAGCCCGGGCGCGCGGCCAACGGCGACGCGAGTCGCGCTGCCTCCGTTCATCCGAGCTATGCCGTAGTACGTCGGCCCGGTGTATCCCGACATCGTCTGGAGCGACACGAGCGCATAGAGCCAGTGCTCGGGCGTCGGCGCGGCGATTCGCGTGGACTTCACGTCGAAGTTCTTACTGGTGACGAGCACGTCGAGCACGTCCGCTTCGCTCACGACGCGCTCGAGGTCTGCGAATCGTTCGCGCGCCATCGGTGGTTGCAGCAACGCAGGCTGCGTCCAATCGTCGACCACCAAGCTCCACGGGCGAGTGTCGCCGCTGGTGAGCTCGAGCAGCATCTCACGCCACTGCATCTCGTCGTGATCTGCGGCGCCCGAAATGCTCGCTCGCTGGCACGCGATCGCCGCGACCTGCACCAAGAACGCATACCAGCCGTGCTGCTGGTGAGCTTGCAGCGCGGTGAACTCGAGTTCCTCTCCGCGCGAACATCGCGCGAGGACCGCGGTCAGCGACTCGCGCGCGCGGCTCCCATCCGCGAGCTCGACGCCGATGATTGGATCCTCCAAAACGTTGAGCGAAACGTCACTCGTCATCAACGACACCCCTTTCGTCGGCTTCGTCGTCCCAGCGAAGGCCGAGCCGATCGTACGCGAACTGCACTTCGCCGATTGTCAGTCGCAGGCGGTCTTTGCCAAGATCGTCGACCACGACCGCGATCGACCCGTCGGGTCTCGTCACGACGTCTCGGCTCATCCACGCGGGAATCCGCATCCGTTTGATCGGCTGCCCAAACGCGCCCTTCACGACGCCGTCGAACTCGACCTCGCGATCCTCTTCACCGAGCCGCGTTCGAAACGCGAGCAGCTTGTCGTCGCTGTCGGTGGGAAACGAGAACTCGCCAAAGCTCTTGTCCCTCCTGAGCGCTCCGAAATCCGCGACGCGTCGATCGGCAAGCATCGCGCCCAACGAGCCGTTGGCGTGCCGCTTCCAGTGCTCGCTTCGCTCACTGAAGGGCTTGAGCACTTCCCGATGAAGCGCGTTCTCCACGAGTCGGCGATTGTCCTTCGGGATCGAGAGAACCCCGCCGTCGAGCGACCGCAACACCTCGATCGTGGCTTGCACCACGCGAAGGTCGGTGTACACCGATCCGCCACCCAGCCCGTTGCGGCGAACGCGGACACGTTCGGGCAGATAGCGCTCGACGTTGCCCTCTTGAGGGACGAGCACGATGATCCGCGCTCGCTCGCAACCGGCGACGCGGTCGCGGACGTGGCGGTGCACGCGTCCGATGCGCTGAAGCAACACGTCCATCGGGCAGATGTCCGTAAACATCAGATCAGCGTCGATATCGAGGCTCTGCTGAATCGTCTGCGTCGCGACGATGACGACGCCCCGTCGCGTGCTGTTCTTTCCGAAGGTCGCTTCGAGCGCGCGATCGAGCCGCTCGCGGTCCTCGCGAGCGAAGCGCGAATGATGCAGCGTCGGCTGATCGTCGATACAGAACAGCGCGGCCGTCGCGTTGCGCTCGGACGCCACCCTTTCGAGCGCGCGTTGCGTGGCGATCGCCGCGTTGACCGTGTTGCGCAGGATCACGACGCGCGCTCCTTGCTGTGCGGCGCCGATCGCTTCTGCGGCGATCTTCGCGTCGTCGTCGATCCATGGCTCGAGCGCGCAGTGAATCGGACCACGGTCACGAGCACCCACGAGCTGTTTCGGGGTTGCGCGCGTGCCTCGCTCCCAGTGGGTGATGGCGGGGTAGGGGCGAACGAGCGCTTCCGCGAGCGGGACGCGACTTCCCCTCGGTGCGCTCGTCGGCGAGGGCGCTCCGGCTGCTGCGATCCACTGTTCGAGCGCGTCGGTCGCGAGCGTCGCGGACATGAGCAGTGCGTGTCCGCCCGCGCGACAGTGGGCGCCCAACACTCGCTCGAGCAGGCAGCTCATGTACGCGTCCGACGCATGCACCTCGTCGACGACCAGCAAGAGTCGGCTGAGCGCGGTCGCGCGCAAGTGTGCGTGTTCTACGGAGAGGGATGACAGCAACGCTTGATCGACGGTGCCGACGATGATGGCGCCCGCGAGGTAGCGCTTGCTGTTCTCCGCGGCCCAGCCTCGAAAGCGAAACACGCGTTTGGGGTCGTCGTTCCAAAGCGCTTCGAACCCCGTGAGCATTCGGCCCGATCGGTCGTCGACGCGCATATACCCAGGGACCGCGAGCAACGTCGGCGGTCGCTGCTCTTCGTCTTCGAACACGCGCGCCACGCTGTTGCGGACACGCTCGAAGAGCTGCGTCGCCGCCGTTCGCGTCGGCAGTGCGAAGAACATCCCGTCGACTTCACCCGCGGAGAACAGTTGTACGAATCGCAGCAGCGCTGCTTCTGTCTTGCCCGATCCTGTCTCGGACTCCAAGACCGTGACGGCTGGTCCGGCTGAGCCCCCGAGCTCGCCAACCTGCTGTTGCATCGCGTTGGGCCGATCCACCTCGGGCGGCTTGATTCTCTCGAACGCCAACGCAGCGCTGATCCCTTCGACCCTCGTCCGAGCGACGGTCACGTCGAGCCCAACAAGCGCGAGTGCACGTCGAGCACGGTCGCGAGCGAAGTCGATCCGCTCGTCGTCGATGCGGTCTGCGTATGCGAAGAGTGCAGCGTCGCGATTCGACCCGAGCCAGTCCGCGAGCATCACCAAGCCCGCGAACGCGTGCTGAAACTCGTTCGCGTTTGGAAGCGGCTCGCCGTCTCTGAACGCGAGCGGGTACCAACGCCGAACTGCGTCACTCAACGCGCGAAGACCCGCATAGGGATCGCGCTGATCGTCGGCGTCCCAGTGATACCCGGACTCGGGGCAGGCTCGAACATCGACCGGGCGTCCGTGGTGGCTGATCGCAGCAAACCAAAGCGCGAGATCGCTCTCTCGATGCCACCCACAGATGTCGACGATGGGCAGCTGGGCCTGCAGCGTCGGGCTGTTCAATCGCTCGACGAGCAGCCACGCGGCCTCGCCGACATGCCCCGCGCGCACGCCGCTGTTGAATGCTTTGTTCTGAAATCCATGACAACACTTGCCGATATCGTGCAGGGCCGCGATCGCACAGAGTTGTGCGATCGTGGATTCGCTCAGTTCTTCTTCGCCCGCGATGCGAGCGAGTCGGCGGCCGAGCTTCGTATTTGCCAGCAACGCCTCAGTGACCGCCGCTACATCGGCGCAGTGATGAACGAGTGGGTGCCACTCGACCACCGGAGAATCGCGTGAGCTCGTTGCTCGCGTGAGCTTCCCCCAGAACTGGTCTCGCGTTGGCGATCCTTTCATCCCGTCAGCCCGAGAGCAACCGTACACCCGCTCGTCCGAGAGCGAACAACGAAATCCCGGACACCTCCATTCTTATGTCCGTTAGTGTCGTTACATGCTCCGCAGCCGCTGATATCCGCGCGCTGTCACCAACGCGTCGGGCAGCGCGCGGTGCTCGATCGCAAACGTCCGCCCGACCGCGCGCTCGACGGCGCCGAAGTCGTACGACGGCAGCCCAACAAGCACGCGCCGCGCGACGCTCAGCGTGCAAAGCGAGGGGCGAATCGGGTTGTTGACCGCCACGGGCTGCGCTTCGACGCTGAGCAAGCGCAGGTCGAACCCCGCGTTGTGCATCACTACCGGAAGGTCTCGCACGCGTTCGCCTGGCGCCCGCAGTACCGCTCTCACATCGAGGTGCCCGCGCTCGTCTGGCTCGCCGATGACCGCACTCCACTGCTCGACGATCGAGCCCTCACGCGAGTGAACGGCAGCCACTTCGACGATGCGCGCCCGCGAATCGAGCCCCGTCGTTTCGACGTCCACCGCCCACACGTCCGAGGTCAACGGCGCTCTCATCAACGCCCCCACGCTTTGCCCAATTCGCCGCGGCCGAAACGCCAGTTGCGACGGCCGTGAGCTGCGCGATCCAGCGCGTGGCTGCGTCGCCGCGATTCACGGTCTCGATTTCGAATTCTCCGCTTGGCTTCACGCCGATACGCGTTTTCATGCACCGTCCGCGCACGTAGTCCGCGTAGAAGTGAAGCTCTCCTCGAACGTATCCGAAGCGGAGACCGACCTCGTGTTGCTGGTGCACCGCATGGGTCGGGGAGAGGAGCATCACGAATGAAGACCGGGCGCTACAATGTTGGCGTCCGGCTGCTCGTGATGGACGGCTTCATGCTATCCGGCTTCGTGCTAATTGACCTGCGCGATTTCGCCCCGGACCGCGCAGCCTGGGTCGCCAGCGACTCGATCGGAAAGCAGTTCGAAGCCCGCCTCGCGCACGTACACGGCGCGCTCTTCTCACTGCTCAACCTCGCCCTCGGCTTCGTGCTCGCGAGGTTGACGACGGGGAGCGACCGCGCGCGAACGGTCCCGGCTTCGCTCGTCATCGCGGGCCTCCTCATGCCCGCGGGCATCTTGGGCGAGGTGTACCTCGGCCCCTCTCCAGTGTTCGTGCTGCTCGGCGCGGTGGCGATGATGGCGTCTGTCGCGATGAGCGGAGCGCTCTCCCTTCGTCACTGGGGCGATGAACGCCCACGCGCTGCCCAGGGATCGCTGTGATGAACCGCGCCGGCCCTCTGTCCGACCGGACTCGTTCCTTTCGTCGCTCACGCCCGTCCATGGACCAAACAGCGTCGATCCGCGCGATTGCCGCTGCAGCTTCGGGGCGGGGCATTGTTGCGGGGGCGTCGTCCGGTGTACGAGCAGTCGGTCACGACGCGCGCTGGAGCCAGTGGTCGTCGGCAGCCTCGCTCGAATCGACGGAGGAAACACGCTCACATGATCTGGAAACTCGTCTTCGCAAACGCTGTGCACAACAAGAACGGCGAGGTCGTACTTCGCGAGAAGGGGAGCCTCGAGAAGCTGGTCGAGGCGGTGAAAAGTGGTGCGGATATTCGAATCGGGCTGCGCGAGTGGGAGAACAGCGGCAGCGGCAACCGTGACAAAGACGTGGTGTACACGCGGTGGAACACCGAGAGCGTCCGGATGCTCCGTGACAAGAGCCTGGTGATCGCGACGTTTACGATTCACGGCTCCAACGTCAGGCCGCGCGAGAGCCTCGGCGGGAGCGGCGTGCACGCCGTCGAGATGACGGTCGCGGCCGGCAAGGGTCCGTTCGTCTGCGCTGTGCGCAGCGACGGAATCGAGACGCTCTACGCGAGCGACGGAACGGTGGTCTTCGAGTCCAATCGACTCGATCATCCGCGGCAATACGAGTGGTTCGCGGACCTCGCGCCCGAGCCGCCACCGCCGCCACCGCCACCGCCACCGCGCACCGAGCCGCGCCGCCGAGGGGGCGGCGTGTAGTCGGTATCGAGCGCTCCGTCGCTGAAAACGCGTCGTGCCTGTCGGACGGTTACGGCGTTCGAGGGAGCCAGCTGCACGAGCTCGTCGCCATGCAGTGATGCCCCATCGGATCGGTGACGTACGGCAGGTCGGTGCCCTTCGTCGCGAGAAACCGCGCGACGAGGTTGGTCATGTACAGCCCGATGTCGAACGGCTGCGACGGGTCGCTCGGCAAGAACACGTGCGTCCCTCGGGGCTCGATGTACGCGTTGACGAACGCGCTCATCCCGTCGCCCTGCCGCGGGCTCCATCGTTGATCGAGGTCGTCTTCGGCGCCGCGCGTGCTCGAGACCACGCGCGCCATGCGCAACGGTGGCGCGAGCGTCGCTTCGCCGAACCGCTGCCGGCCCTCGTCGAGGTCGTACGCGTCGAACACCATGTCCATCCGTCCGCCGGGCACCGGAAAGCGATTGAACTCGGGAATTCCCTCGCCGACGAAGTTGTCGACCAACAGCTGCGCCGCGGATCGGCCGTTGTAGTTTCGCGAGATCGCCTGGGGCATGTAGTGCTCGTCGAGCTCGGTGCCGGTCCGCTCCGTCATGAAGGGGACGAGGCCCGCGGCGCGCGCGAAGCTGATTCCAGTGCTGATCGGGACGATGTCGTCGCCCGCGGTGGTCGAGAAGAACAGCGGTCTGACGCGACCGTCCCACGGACGAATCGAGAACAGCGGCGCGTAGTTCGCCGGGTCTCCCGGATCGAGCCCCGCCTGCGCGAGCTGCAAGAACCTGCGGATCGCGGCGGTCTGTCGACGGAGGCCGACGCCGGCGGCTGGCGCCGTGAGACGCGCGAGCTGCGGCCCGCGGCGCAAGGCTGCCATCCGCGCGGGCGCGGACTCGGGCGCGTCCGGGATGTGCCCGCAGCCGACGTCGCAGTCGCCCTCGTAGACGAGGTAGCTACGGATGTCGTTCTTGCGGACCGCGCCCTGCTGCAGGTCGCAGCGCTCGTAGTCGACCATCGCGCGGCCGCGAAAGATCTCGATCGTGAGCGGGTCGCCGCGATCCGCGGGGACCGGCAAGAAGAACTGCCGGTTGCTGTCGACCCTCGTGCAACGACGCTGCAGCGTCGCCTCGTTGAATACACGCACATCGTCGCCGGCCTCGATCTCGGGGCTGCAACGAAACTCGAGCTCGCCGACGTCGTTGCCGTCCTGCACGATGAACCGCGTCGAGATCGCGTTCTGCGTGCAGGACGTGTAGGTCTTGCCGTTGCGCGGCGGGCGATCCTGCGGCCGGACGCCGACGATCACGGGCCCCATCGTGGGCAGCAACACCGCGCCGCGAACGGCGCCGATCATCGAGCGAGCGCTGATGTCCGAGAGGATTCCTCCGCCGGACACGGGCGCGACCGCGGTGAAGGACGGATCCACCGCGCCGAGCACAGACGAGGTGATCCCGCCGAGCGACGGTCCCCAGAGCGCGAACTCTGCCGGCGATCCGTCTGCACGAAACCCGCCCACGTCGATGACGCCGTCACCGTTGAAGTCACCGGGCGCGTCGGGGCGACCGTCTTCGTTGTGATCGTCGGGTCCAGGCTGCGACCACGCTGGGTCGCGCATGTACCGCACGAGCTGCATGTAATCGACGACGGTCTGCCGGACCATGTCGCGCGTTCGAAAGATCTGCGCGGTCAGAAAATCTGCGCCCGAATCGGTGGTTCCGTCGCCGTTGGCGTCGCGCGCACGGCCCGCGAGCGCGGCGTTGACGAGCGGCGATAGGCACTGTCCCGCGAACAGCGCGCGCGCCGCGGAGATCTGCGCCCCCGACAGCGAAAATCCGTGCGAGGGCGCGTTGACCGTGATCGAAGCGTACCCCTGGCGCGCGAAGTACCCAGCGTACGCGAGCGCCTCGTAGTTGCCGACGCTGTAGCCGTGCGGGTGAAACGCCACGGGAAACGGCGGTCGCGCCGTCGCCGTCGTCCGCGGGACGAACACCCAGAGCTGCACCTTGTCCGACGCGACGCTGCCGCGCTCGACCGCGTCGAGGTCCCACTGGATCGAGTCTGGCTGACCGGGCCGTCGCTCGCGAAACAGCCAGGGCGAGTCGTACGTGGCGACCGCGGCGTACTCGATCCAGTCGAAGGACGCGATCAGCGCGTCAGCGAGGGCGCCGCTGAACCCCAAGGCGGGCACCAGCTCGCGCGCCACCGCTTGAAACTGTGTGCGTGTGACGATGTACGGCGTACGCGAAGGCGTGCAGCCTCCTGTGCTCTGCGAGGTCGCGCGGGCGAGCCTGAAGTTGGTCGGCACCGTCGAGAGCGCGCGCAGCCGTCCCTCGCCGCGCAAACCCTTGTAGGCGTCGATGAGGTCCTGCGTCGTCGTTTGCGTCGTAAACATCCACGCGAACTGCACGCGCGCGCCGCCGCCGCTGGCCCAGCGCAGGTCGCCGTAGAACCGCTGTTGCAGCGTCGGGTTCGAGAGAAAAGCCTCGATAGGGCGCAGCGACTCGAGCTGATTGGGATGGGCCACGGTCGGAAAGGGCGAGCGCACGGGTCCAGACGCGGCGACGAGCCTCGAGGTGAGGACGACCGCGTACTTGTGTCGCTCTCTGAGCGGGATCAGCGGACGCAGCACGAGCGTGTGCGACTCGGCGTCCCAGTGACCCGCGAGCTGTCCGCTCGGGAGGTTTGGCGACGCGCGCTGCAGAACGCCGTCGAAGTTGGTGTCCTCGTCGACCTGGAGGATCCCGTCGCCGTTGGTGTCTTCGTTGACCGTGGAGAAGAGCAGGTTGTTGCCGCCGGCGCGCGGGTCGAGCGCCAGCGGTCTGCGCGCGTCCCGCAGCGACATCGGGTAGTGCCCGTTGCCCATGTCGATCGGCACGGGAACGCCCGTGTCGAGGTCGATCAGGTAGACGCTGTCGTCCCTGAAGTTCGATGGATCGATGGGATGTCGCCTCGCCAGGTCGCCGAGGTTGATGTCTCCCTCGAACGCGACGGTGATGGGCATGGTCGTTCCCCAGCCGTCCATTTCGCTGAACGCGACGCGCAGGTTGCGCTCGAAGTACGTCGGCGCGATGAGGCTCGCGTTGATCCGCAGCCGCGTCGGCGACCGCGGGTCGAACGTCGTGGCGTAGTCGTTGGGCAGCGGAACCTCTGGAAAGGGCTGCGCGCCTGGCTCCCATCGCACCTTGGGTCCGTGCCCCTCGTCGAGGACGTAGTCCTGCGGGGGGATCGGCTCACCGCAGGCCGCGGCGAGCGTCGAGGCCGCGAGGAGGCCGACGACACCGCGCCCGCGACGGGCATCGAAGATGCCCGAGCGGATCAGCGCCGTTGAAATCAAGTCGAACCAATGCCGCGGAGCGGGATCACTACGACGATCGTCGCGGTGTTGGTTCGAAGCGGCTCGATTAAATGGGCGCATATTCGAGATGACTTTCGAGAGGACCATCGATCAGTACTCCGCTCCGAGCCGGACGACGGCGAGCCACCGAGTGGGCAGCGCCTGCCCCGCTCCGTCGTCCCACGCGCGCCCCGGAAAGAACAGCGCGCCTTGCGCACCCCAGAGCACCTTGGCGCCGCCTGGGAGGTTGTTTCGTCCCTGAAAACCCAGGTCGAGTTCGAGCCCGAGGTCTCGCGATCGGGGGTTTCCGCCGCGGTAGTTCTGCGCGGTGCCGTACAGGTTGGTGCGCACGGGATCGACGAAGTCCGAGCTCGCCACCGCGACGACCGCTCCGCCGCGAACGTCGAGCCACCGCGTGATGTTCACGGTCGCGGTCGGGTAGAAGTACGCCGCGTTGGTGACGCCGCCGGACGAGGGCAAGAGCTCGGCGCCCCGCGACGGTTGGGCGAGCGCGCGCGGGTCGGTCGCGATCGACGCGGACCGCGCGGTGTGCCACGCGAGCACTTCGGGAAACAGGATCAACCCCACGCGATGCGCCGGGTTGAAGGTGAATCGAGACTGGACGTCGTCCTCGGGTCGATCGTCGCCGGACGCGTAGCCGCCCTCGAGCACCACGCGAAACGCGTTCTCTCGCTCGACGCCGATTTGCGCGGCGCCGCCGTGCTGCAGCACCGTGTGGCCGTCGGGTCGAAACGAGTTGCGCACGAACGTCGTGTGCCCCGCGGCCAGCGCGAGCTCGACCGCGGCGAACACGCGTGCGGTGCCGTCTGGAGTCGGCCACTCCCAACGCGCGAAGAAATCCGCGAACCCCGCCATGAGCGCGTCGCCGAGCGCGTTCTGCTGACCGCGGTACACGACGTAGGCGCCGATGCGCTTTCGTTCGCAGCCTTCGCGGCAGTCGGGCGCCTGATAAAACGCTGACAAGACCGCCTGCCAGCCCCAGTCGCCGCCGATCGTCCTCGTGAGCGACTGCTCTCCTCGGGTCGAGCTCGACCTCGGGTCGGGCAGCTCGATCGGCACGTCGTATCGCAGGAGGCTCGAGAGTCGATCGCGAAACACGAGGTCTCCCGCGAGCGCCATGACGAGCGAAGAGCGCGCGCCGCCGGGCCGCGTGGCGAAGGCGATGCGCTCGACGATGTCACCTTGGCGATAGTCGCCGAACACCGGCGGGTGATCTCCGTCGTTGGCTACGAGCCCGAGGCCCCAGTGCGACTGTTGGTGACCTGCGCGCAAGACTCCGATGCGCGAGGTCCACTCGACGTAGAGCTGCCTGAGGTCGAAGATCCCGTTGGAAAACGGGCTGAGCAGATTCGAGCGGTTGTCTCGCGAGAGCTCGACCTGCCTCGTGGGGTCTCCGGCGATGATCGCCCGAGTGAGGTCGAAGCTCGCGCGCGCCTCGAAGAAGTCGCCGATCTTGAGATAAGGGCGAAATCGAAACCACTGCTCGACGTAGTGGGTCTGTCCCAAGGTCGTCGGCGCCAGTTGCCCCGGCGTGGTCGGCAGCGATAGCTCGGGGTTGAGCCACAACCGAATCTGCCACTCGCCGTTGATCGACGCGCGAAACATCGGTCCTTGCGGGCGCGACGCGACCTGCGGGCGCTCGTCGTCGATGCGTTGCGGCGCTGTCCGAGGGCCCGACGTGGTGGCCGGGGTCGGTCGGCGTTGTGCGAGCGCCGGACGCTCGAGGATGAGTCCTGCGAGCGCGATCAGCGCGAGTGATCGAGTGCGGTTCACGGCGCGAGGAATGTATCAGCCTCTTCGCCGCTCCCGCGACGTACATCGCGGGAGCGGGAAGTTCCGTTCGCCCGACGCCGCGCTGCTATGCTCCTTCGGTGCTCGACCGACGGAGCTTCGTGATCGTCGCGTTCGTCGCGTTCGTCGCGTTCGTGTGCGTCGCGTGTTCGACCAGCGGCCCGCCGACGCCTCCGCCCGAGGACGTCCTGTTCGACGTCCGGCGGCCGATCGACGTCGTGTCCGAGGTCGCCGATCCGGTCGATCCGTGTGGTCCGGCCGTGTGCGGTCCATCCGAGCGGTGCGGACCGCTGGTGGACGGCGGGCGCGGCTCGGGCAACGGTGTCGATGACGACTGCGACGGGCGAGTGGACGAAGACTGCCTCTGCGCGCAGGGGGCGATGCGCGCTTGTTTTCCGGGCGCGAGCGATCGTCGCGGGGTCGGTCGTTGTCGGGACGGATCGATGACCTGCGGCGAGCTCGGGCTGTGGTCGGATTGCGTCGGCGCGGTCGGGCCTGTCGCAGAGCTCTGCAACGGCGCCGACGACGACTGTGACGGAATGGTCGACGAGGGGCTCGACGCTTGCGCGAGCGCGCTTCAGTGCCCCGCGTACATCGCGCTCCGACCGCTGAGCGTGCTCTCGGTCGACGGGCTGTCGATCGACCGCACGGCGCGGAGCTTTCGTTGGACCCTCGAGTGCCCTTCGGAGGTGACGACGTGCCCTTCGATCATGAACCCGACGACGAACACGTTGAGCGTGCTCTTGACGCAGTCGGGGCGCTACGGGCTTCGCGTCGAGGTGGCCCGAGCGGACGGCTCTGTGGGAGAGTGCCGCATCCCTGTGTACGTCGACGGCGCGGGTCTGCGCGTCGAGCTGTCGTGGGACACGCAAGGCGGCACGAACAGCGCGGGGGCCGATCTAGACCTGCACGTCGCGGCGATCGACCGGCTGCGCGCGCGTCCGTCGACGTGGTTCTCGGAGGACGACTGTTACTACGCGACCTGCAAGGCGCCCGGCGGAGTCGTGCGCTGGGCGCGCGACGCGATGGACCTTCGGTTTGCGCCGACGATGGACGTCACGCGCTGCGAAAACGCGCCCCCGCCGTGGGGCGAGCGCTTTCGCTCTGCGGGCCGCTGTTGGAACCCGCGGCTCGACACGGACACCACGCAGTGCGACCCCGCGATCCGCGATCCGCGCGACCCGCGCTACTGCTTCGTCGAGAACGTCAGCGTGGATGTGCCGCCAGAGGACGTGACCTTTCGCGTCGCGGTGAACTTCTATCGCGACCACGGGACGTGCGCGGACGCGGACGCTCGCAACGACGTCTCGCGACCGCACTTGTTTGTGTACTGCGGCGCAGGGGTTCGCGCAGAGCTCGGCGCGGTGGACTCGGGTGGCCTGGTGTCGATGAGCTGTCGCGACAATCCAGCGGTGGGCAGCGCCAACTGGACGTGGCTCGCGGCGGACGTTCGGTTCGTGACCAACGCGTGCGGTGTTCGCGACTGCGTGGTGACGACGCTCAACGCGAGACGGATCAACGTCCCGCTGTGCGATCAGGTGACGCAGGTCAGCGATCTCTGCCGTGATCGCGATTTCAGGCTCTTCGTTCGCCGCGCTGGCGCGAGGCCCGTGGACGCGGAGCTCCCGGAGAGCTGATCGCGGTCACTCTTCTTCGCTGAGGGCGGGGTCTCGCTCGGGCGCGACGCGCTCGGCGGTCTGCTCGTCCATTTGCGCGCGGACCGCCGCGTGTTCGCGAAACCCCATCCGGAGGCGGTCCATGACGGCGATGCGTTGACGCTCTTTGTATCGGGCGTGCGAAGCGTCGCCGGTCTCGTTGAGCTGGTCTGTGACCTGGTCGACGATTTGAAACTCGACGAGCACGAACACGACGCGGCCGAGCGCGGCGGCTGCGGGCGGGAGAACATCCAGGAATTTGTCTGGGATTCGCACGGGCAGGTCGACGACGAAGTGAACGACGCGATAGTTCTTCGCGCTGAACACGTTGTCGGGGAGCGGCTTGCTCTTGTCGCCCGGCAGCCCTTGGATGAGCGGCGAGAGCTCGCGCAGGCGCTCGTGCTCTTCGAAGATGCGGTCGAAGTCGAGGATGGTGTTCGTGCTCTCGCCGGGGATCGCGTAGTTGAACGGAAAGA
Source organism: Deltaproteobacteria bacterium Ga0077539 (assembly GCA_001465015.1). Lineage (GTDB taxonomy): Bacteria > Myxococcota_A > Polyangia > Polyangiales. Next base: position 20,725 of record LNEO01000072.1, read on the forward strand.
GCTTTCGCGACAGGTAGCTGACGACGGGCAACAGGTCGTCGCGGGTTCGCGTGACGATCCTGAAGCGGAGCTTGTCGTAGATCTGCGCGGCGATGGTCTCTCGCTTGGAGAGCAGCTTGGTATAGAGCGAGTCGCGCTGCTTTCGTCCGCCGAGAAACTCGACGATCGGCAGGCCCGAGGTGAGCATCCCGCCGACGACGCGGTACACTTTCTCTTCGACCAGTCGAAAGATCTCCTGGTCCGAGACGGGAAACATGAACGCCAGCTCGCGTCCCTGGAGGTGATGGATGATGTGCATCACCTTCAGGATCATGCAGGCGCAGACTTGCTTGTGGCCCCTGCTCGACGCGAAGCGAAAGAGCTCGACCGCCGGCGACGACTCGATCGAGCCTGGGACGGGGTAATCGAAATTGCGGCGGAGGTAGTCGATCGCCTCGGATTTGACGTCTTCCATCCGGTCGACGTCGTCGGGGTCGTCGAGGTCGATCTCGTGGGACGCGAGGAACTCGGCGATGTCCGCGCTGTCGCGAAAATTGAGGCGGTGCCAGTCGATCACTGAACCGCCGCGGAGGATCACTCGAAGCGAGTCGAGGTCCGCGAGCGTGAAGTCCGCGGCCCGTCGAAAGTCGACGAGCGGGTCGTTCGATGACGGCTCAGCCACGACGGGACACTACCGTGTTCGCGTTCCCCGCCGCGACGGTCAATGCGGTTGAGCTTGGGAAGCTCAAGCCTTTTGCTGCGACGAAGGCTGCATGCTCGTGGTCGCGCTGCCCGAGCCGAGGGCAGGGCGCGGAGCACGTCGAAGCTGCACAGTGCCGAGAAAGAGCGCGACGGTGAGAAAGACCGCTGCGAGGTTGGCCCAAGCGATACCCTGGCATCCGCCGAGGCAGATCGAGAGAGCGGCGAGAATCATCAGCGGGTTGAGTCGAGCGTTCGTCATTCCGGTTCCTCGGTCGGTCGTGCGGTCGGCGCCCGCGTTGCGTGATCCTCCGGTCCGTCTTCACGCATTTCGCGGCGTCGTTCGGGCCGAGGGGCTGATGTAGGTCTAAGTACGTCAGTCCCTGTCGAACGGGCAAACTCGTAGCAAACCGGCGTGATGCAGTTCAACTGAAACGTGACATTGCTGTCATGGCCTCGGTCGATTTGTTGACACTCTGTGCGCGATGGGGCAGCGGCGCCCACACGTACGCGAGGACGTTGCTCGTCTCTGGAGCTCCGATTCGAGCGTTGTGAAACCGAGCACAGCGAGAGCGAACGATGGCCACGACGACCCCTGCGCCCACAGACCCAACCTCGACGAGCGAACGAGCACCGATCGTGCTCGCCGTCGCCAACCAGAAGGGCGGAGTTGGAAAGACCACCACCGCCGTCAACCTCGCCGCCGCGTGCGCGGCGCGCGGATTTCGAACGCTGCTGGTCGACCTCGACATTCAAGGAAGCGCGAGCGCCTTCTTGGGGATGAGCCCGACCGACGACGAAGTCGACGTCGCGCGTTGCTTGCTCGAGGAGCTTCCGCTCTCGCGCGCGGTCAAGCCGACGCGCGTCGAGAACCTCTGGCTCGCGCCTGCCGGTGAGCGAATGAGCCTCGTGGATCTTCACCTGGCGAGCGTCTACGGGCGCGAGCGAGCCTTCGAGCGCTCGCTCGCGAGCTGCAGCCCGCCGGGAGTGTCGTTCGATCTCGTGATCGTCGACACCGCGCCGTACCTCGGCTTGTTGACGGTGAACGCGCTGGTCGGCGCGCAGAAGATTCTTGTTCCGGTCTCGTGCGAGTACCTGCCGATGCTGGGGCTCAAGCTGCTCGGCGAGACGCTCGACCGCTTGCGCGAGCGAGCCGGAGCGCGGTTCGACGTCCTCGGGTACGTCCTGACGATGCACGACAAGCGTGAGCGAATCTCGCTCGAGGTCGAGCAGCTCCTGCGAAACCGCTTCGAATCGCGCGTCTTCGACACGGTCATCCGCGTCGACACGCAGCACAAGAGCGCGCCTTCTCACCGACGGACGATCTTCGAGCATCAGTCCGAGGGCGGTCGCGGCCGCGAGGACTACAACGCCCTCGCCGACGAAGCGCTCGTACGGCTCGGGCTCGTCGCCAAGGCCGCCCGCAAGAAGCCCACCAAGAAGCCGGCCGCCAGGCCCAAGGTCGCCGCAAAAAAATAGCGCCGAGTCGCTCACTCGTGACCCGCGACGGGGCGCGACGATCGTCCGCCACAGGATGTGGTCGGGCGGCGACGACGCGACGACTGTCGACAGGCGGGGTAGTGAGTTAGGCTCCGCCCCGTGAGCGAACGAGAGTCCGCGCCTCCTGGCGCGATCGAAGTGGTGCCGATTCTTCCCTTGCGCAACGCGGTGCTCTTTCCCGCGGCTGTCGTCCCCATCAACGTGGGGCGCGCTCGGAGCGTGCGACTGATCGAGGATTTGCCCTCGCTCACCTCGCGCATCATCGGCGTGGTCACGCAGCAGCAGCCCGAGACCGAAGACCCGACGTTCAACGATCTGTTTCGCGTCGGGACGCTGGCGCGTGTGGTCAAGGTCATCAAGCTCGGCACGACCAACCACAGCGTCGTGTTGCAGGGCCTCGGGCGCTTTACGCTCGACTCGCTCGTGACGGAGGTCCCCTACCTCAAGGGCAGGATCATCAAGCACGACGAGAAGATCGTGCGCACGCCGGAGGTCCTCAAGCTCGAGAAGGATCTTCGAGACCTCGCTCGCGCGCTCGCAGAGCACTCGCCGCCGGTCCCCCGAGAGGTCGGCACCATCGCCGAGAACGCAGCGGACCCAGGGGCGCTCGCGGACCTCGTCGCGCTGCACCTGCCCGCGCCGCAAGTGACGCCCAACGATCGGCAGAAGGTGCTCGAGGCCTTCGACATCAAGGAGCGGCTCGAGCTGTCGCACTCGCTCGCGCGCAAGGTCTACGAGGTTCATCGCGTTCGCAAAGAGATCCAGACGCTGGTCTCTGGCGAGATGGGCCGCAGCGAGCGCGAAGAGATCCTGCGCGCGCAGCTCAAGTCCATCAAAGAAGAGCTCGGCGAGATCGACGAGAGCGAAGAAGAGCTCGATCAGCTGAGAGAGCGCATCGCGAAGGCCAAGCTCCCCAACGAGGTCGAGCGCGCCGTCCGCAAGCAGCTCGGCCGCCTGCGCGCGATGCAAGCGCACTCGGCGGAGTATCAGGTCACGCGGCAGTACGTCGAGTGGGTCGTCGATCTGCCCTGGTTCAAGCAGAGCGAGGACAAGTTCGACGTGATGGCCGTGCGCCGCGCGCTCGACGAAGACCACTTCGGCCTCGAGAAGATCAAGCGACGCATCCTCGAGTACATCGCCGTTCGAAAGCTCCGTAAGGACAAGAAGGGCCCCATCCTGTGCTTCGTCGGCCCGCCTGGCGTCGGAAAGACGTCGCTCGCCAAGAGCATCGCCCGCGCGGTGGGTCGGCAGATGGTGCGCATCTCGCTCGGCGGCGTACGGGACGAGGCCGAGATCCGCGGCCACCGACGCACGTACGTGGGCGCGCTGCCCGGTCGAATCATCCAGGCGATGAAGAAGGCCGGCACGGTCAACCCCGTGCTCGTGCTCGACGAGGTCGACAAGATGGGCGCCGATCAGCGCGGCGACCCTGCGAACGCGCTGCTCGAAGTGCTCGACCCCGAGCAGAACAACACGTTCGTCGATCACTACATCGATCAGCCATATGACCTGTCGTCGGTGATGTTCATCTGCACGGCCAACGATCGATCGACGATCCCTGCGCCGCTGCTCGACCGCATGGAGGTGATCGACATCGCGGGCTACACACGGACCGAGAAGCTCAACATCGCGAGGGACTACCTCGCGCCCAAGTCGCTCTCGGATCACGGCCTCACGCCGGATCGACTGGACTGGGTCGACTCGGGCTTCGAGATGCTCATCGAGAGCTACACGCGCGAAGCTGGCGTGCGATCGCTGACGCGCGAGGTCGGCGCCGTGTGCCGCGCGGTCGCCGTACGACTCGCCGGCGGCGAGGATGTCAAAGAGAAGGGCGACGAGGCCTTCGTGCAGAAGGTCCTCGGACCGCCGCGATACCTCCGCGAGAGCGCCGAGCGCGAGCCAGCAGTGGGCGTGGTCACGGGCCTCGCCTGGACCCCGGTCGGAGGCGACATCCTCTTTGTCGAAGCCTCGCGCATGCCAGGAAAAGGCGGCGCGATGATCACCGGCTCGCTCGGCTCGGTCATGAAGGAGTCCGCGGCGACCGCCATGAGCCTCGTGCGCTCGCGCGTCGAGCGGTTCGGCGTGGATCAGGCCGTGCTGTTGAGCTCGGACCTTCACGTGCACGTTCCGCAGGGCGGGATCCCGAAGGACGGACCGAGCGCGGGCGTCGCGTTGGTCACTGCGATCGTCTCGCGGTTGACCGGGCGGCCTGTGCGCGCGGACGTCGCGATGACCGGCGAGATCACGCTGCGCGGGATCGTGATGCCCATCGGCGGCGTCAAAGAGAAGGTGCTCGCCGCGCACCGCGCGGGCATCAAGAAAGTCCTGCTACCCACACGCAACCTGCGCGACGTCGAAGACATCCCCAAGGAGATCCGAGACGAGCTCGAGATCGTGTTCGTGTCCAAGATCGACGAGGTCCTCGAGCACGCGCTCTTGCCCGCGCCGCCGCGAGAGTCGCTTCCGCCGCCGCCGAGAGACGGCGAGGGTGACGAGGCGAGCGCGACGTGATCGAAGCGCTGCGCACGGTCGCCAAGCTCCGTCGCGCGCGCGGGTTCGCGATCGTCACGCTCGGCGTCGCGGGGCTCTTGCAGCTCTCGACGCTGAGCAACCACCTCGGTTTCTCGAGCGCGCTCGTCGCGGGGCTGTTCGGCTCGTTCGCGGCGATGGTGGTCGGATCCGCGGTGCCGGACGCATTTCGTCAGAAGAAACAAAGCATGACCGCCGGTCAACTGTTGGCGGTCTCCGGGCTCTACGCGCTGGCGATCGTCGCGGTGCTCGCGATCGTCACGGCGTCGGCCGGCGCCGTGAGAGCTCCGTGCGCTCCGGTGAAGGGGGCTCTCTGGTGGCTCTTGCTGGCGGTGATGGGGCCCCTGGTGGCTTCATGCTGGGGCGTGTTCGCGGGGGCGCTCGTGCCGAAGGTTCGTTGGGCGAGCAGGCTCGCCGGATTCACGATCCCGGCGTTCGTGTTGTGGAGCGCGATTCGGTTCTATCGATCGCCGGGAGTGTTCGCGTTCGACCCGTTCTTCGGGTTCTGGCCGGGCGTCCTGTACGACGAGAACATCCGCCTCGACGACACGATCCTCACCTACCGTGTCGGAACGCTCGGCTGGATCATCGCCCTCTGCTCGGCCCTCGTCGCCTTCTGGAACACCGAGACCCACAAGCTCGGCCGCAAGATCCAGAGCGGTCCCGCGGTGGTCTCGATGGTGGGCGGCGCGGTGCTCGGGCTCTCGATCTACTTCGCCGGTCCGTCGCTCGGGCACAGGCTCGACGCGGCTGACATCGCTCGCGCGCTCGGCGGACGAATCGACGGCCGTCGCTGCGCGCTCGTGTATTCGCGGAGCATCGGCGCTCACGAGGCGCGCCTTCATCACCGCGACTGCGAAGATCGCGTCGTGCAGCTCGAGCGCTTCTTCGGCGTCAGGATGGACGGGATCATCACCGCGTACATCTTCGACAGCGCCGCGCAGAAGCAGCGGATGATGGGCGCGGCCAACACGTACATCGCCAAGCCGTGGCGCGGCGAGGTGTACCTGCAGCACGACGCGTTTCCGCACCCGGTGCTCAAGCACGAGCTCGCGCACGTGCTCGCGCGACGCTTCGCGGAGTGGCCCTTCTACGTCACGTCGAAGTGGGGCTTGCCGATGCCCGGCCTCGTCGAGGGCGCGGCCGTCGCGGCGGCCTTCGAGGGAGAGAGCGACGCGAGCCCGCACGAATGGACGCGGGCGATGCTCGACGCGGGGCTGCTCCCGCCGCTCGAAGAGATCATGGGCTCGGGGTTCTACGGGCAGGCTTCGTCGACGTCGTACACCGCCGCTGGGTCGTTCGCGCGATTCCTGGTCGACCGAGAGGGCGTCGCGAAGTTTCGTGACGTCTATCGCGACGCGGACTTTCTTCGCGTCTACGGCGTGTCGCTCCAGGCGCTGTCCGAGCGATGGAAGGCGTTTCTCCGCTCGATCGAGGTCCCCGAGCGGATCCGGGTTCGAGCGCGCACACGTTTTCGACGCGCGTCGCTCTTCGCACGAGCGTGTCCCCACGAGACCGCCGAGGCGATCGACCACGGAGAGACACTGCTCATGGCGGGCGACGTCGCCCGTGCGCGCGAGTCGCTCGAGCGCGCGGTGCGCAACGACCCGACCCACACCGAGGCTCGCGCGATGCTCGCCGAGGCGTTCGTGCGACAGGGTGACGTGCGCCGCGCGACGCAAATGGCCGAAGAGGCAGCTCGCTCGCTCGGTCCCTCGGCGGCCGCGCGCGTGTGGCGACGGATCGGGCAAGAGGTCTGGCGCTGGAGCGGACCCGATGACGCTCGACCGCTGCTTCGTCAGGCAAACGCCGACCTCTTCGACGACGACGAGGCGCGCAACATCGAGGTGCGCCAGTGGGCTCTCGGCTTGCTCGGCGCGACTCCGACGACGGCGGCCTCCGAGGCGGCGAGAGACCTGCTCATCGGTCGCGGGCCGCTCGAGCCCGACGTGATCTCTGCGGTCGCTCGGCTCGGAAGGGTGCTCGATGACCCTTCGAGCGACGCGACCAGCCGCGCGATGGCGGGCTATCTCACGGTGCGTCAGCTGTGGCGTGCGCGACGCGAGCGCGACGCCCTCTCGTTTGCAGCGCGCGTCGTGCCAGAGGATCTCCCCTCGCTTCGCATTCGCGCAGAGTATCGTCGCGTCGTCGCAGAGAGCCTCTATCACACGGGTGATCTCGCCGGGGCGCGCGAGGGGTTTCGCGCGATCTCCGAGGACCCATCGCGCCCGACGGGAACGCGCGACACCGCGCGCGACTGGCTCGATCGCCTGCGCTGATCGGCGGCAGCGCGAGACAGCGTTCGCGCGATCACGCGTCGGTCAGCGCACTTCGCCCGATCGCACGCTGCGCACGGAGCCGTCGTCGCACCGCACCACTAGCGCGCCGTCGTCCTCGATGCCCGACGCGATCCCGACGACGCCGTCGACGTCGACTCGAGTTCCGATCGTGTCGCAACGCGAGGCGAGGGCCTCGATCAGCGCGCGCTTCGCGCTGCCGCCGAGCAGCATCGCGTCGATCGCTCGCTCGCACTCTTCGAGCACGGCGATCAGCACCGACGCTCGCGAGAGATTTTGCTCGGTGTGCTCTTCGAGGCTCGTGGCGATGCCCGAGAGCTCTTGGGGCCAGTCGCGACGGTGGACGTTGAGCCCGATTCCGATGACCGCGGTGTCGAGGACGCCCTCGCGAACGGCGCCTTCGACCAGGATTCCGGCGCACTTCTTTCGCTGAATTCGCAGGTCATTGGGCCACTTCACGGTGACGCCTCTCGCGTCGACGAAGCGATCGACCGCGCGCGCGAGGGCGAGGCCCGTGACCAGCGCGAGCATCGGGCTCTCTTCGACGGTGATTCGCGGACGCACGAGCAGCGAGAGGTACAAGTTGGCGCCGACGGGCGAGTGCCACACGCGTCCGCGACGACCTCGGCCGCTCGTCTGCGCGTTGGCGACCAGCGCGTATCCGTGCTCTGCGCCGTCTCGCGCGGCCGCTCGAACGTCATCGTTGGTGGAGCCCGTCTGTTGCACGAACGCGAGCGGGCGCCCAGCCCAGCGGGTGCTCTGCGCTCCGTGTCGAGCGAGGGCGTCGAGCGCTTCGGTGTCGTCGGGCAAGGGCGACACTACGCCCGCACGTCGAGGTCGAGCCCGATGTCCATCGCCCGCGCGCCGTGCGTGAGCGAGCCCACCGAGACGACGTCGACGCCGATGGCGGCGATCTTGGGCATGCGTTCGAGCGTCACGCCGCCAGAGATCTCGATGATCGGGCGCGGAGTGCGGCCCTCGATCTTCGCGATGACGGCGCGCGCCTGGTCGTCGTCGAAGTTGTCGAGCATGATGACGTCTGCGCCAGCGGCGACCGCCTCGTCGAAGTACTCCTCGCGGTCGACTTCGCACTCGATTCGCAGCGTGTGCGGCGCGAACGCGCGGGCCATTTCGATGGCTTGTCGCACGCCACCGGCGACGATGATGTGGTTGTCCTTGATGAGGACGCCCGCGCCGAGGTCGTTGCGGTGGTTGATTCCACCGCCGCAGCGGACGGCGTAGCGCTCGAGCGCGCGCAGGCCTGGGGTTGTCTTGCGCGTGTCGGTGACGCGCGTGCGCGAGCCCGGCGGAATCGCCTCGACGAACTGTCCTGTGCGCGTCGCGGTTCCGCACATGCGCTGCAGCAGGTTGAGGGCGACGCGCTCGCCCGTCAGCACGCTGTGCGCAGAGCCCTCGACGACGGCGACCACGTCGCCCTTGTTCACCGCGGTCCTGTCCTTCTTGTGCACCGAGAAGCGGACCGTCGGATCGACGCGATGAAACACGGCGCCTGCGACGCCGACGCCCGCGAGGATCATCGGTTCGCGCGCGTTGAACTTTCCGAACGCGACCGCCTCGCGCGGAACGCACGCGCGACACGTCACGTCTCCCGCCGCGAGGTCTTCGGCGAGCGCCGTGTCGATGATCCGATCGAGCTCGATCGGCGAGAGTTCAGCGGGAGAGGGAAGTGCGTCGCGATAGCTCATGGCGCCGCGGATCGTGCCCGAAACCACGCCCGGTCGGGAAGCGCATACACCGGGCCGCTGTGTCCAAGCGTTCACACCAAGGTCCGTGTCCTGCTGTTCTCGTTGATGATTTGCAGGAAAAGAGAAAACAACTCGCGGTGAATGCCCGCGTCTCCGCGCCCGTCGTTGCCGCTATGAAACCGCCGCTCGTGCGCGCCTTCGTGGCCGCGTGGATCCTGACGCTGACGCTCTTCTCTCCGTCCGTCGCACGTGCAAACGACTGCATCGTCGTCCGTCGCGCGAGGGCGCTGTTGATCCAGCGCGGCCTCGACGACAGCTCTCTTCGCGCGCTCGAGCCGAGCGTCTGTGGTCCAGTCGTGGCGCCGGTGGTTCCTCAGCCGCAGCCACAGCCGCCGGTCGTGGTGCCGCAGCCACAGCCGCCGACGGTCGCGAACCCCGCATGCAACGATTACCGCGCGATGCTGTCGCTCGCGGACATCGACCCGTCCCGCGTGAATCCGCAACACCGCGTGTGGATCGAACAGATCATGGCCGGCGCGTGTCGTGGATGGAGCTCTCCGCGCGAGTCCTGGCCCAACGGAACCACCGCGCGCGCCCCCAACGGGACGCTCTACTACCCGACGGGTCTCACCGCGAGAAGCTCCGGCGGGCAGTGGTACTACCCGACGGGAACGATCGTTCAGAACAATGGCTCGTTCTACTGGCCGAACGGGCTCAGGGCGCGAGATCCGCAGGGCAACTGGTACTCGCCACGCGGACTTCGAAGCGCGCCCGGGACGCTCCTCGGCGAAGCGTGCAGCGCGATGCTCGATCGCCGGTTCTGCGGCCGCGCGTGGGGCGAGCCCCAGCCGATCGAGTTCATCGCGTTCGTGTGGCGAGCGCGCGGCGGGCGCTGAGCACCACGCGCTCGGCGACACAAGTTTTCGACGAGCTTTTGTCCGCGCCAGACCGCGACGAACGAACCCCGCCAGGAGTCGATGTAGGTAACTGGCGCCATCGACTGTTTCTGCCGCATTCATGAGGGACACGGAGGTTCTCCGATGGCTCCTTCGATTCGTCTCGCAGGTCTCTTCGCCTCGATCGTCGTCCTCGCTTCTGCGTCGGCGACAGCGCGTCCTCACCGTCGCTCTGCGTCTGCGTTCGAGCGCTGGACCGAGGTTCGCGACGGCGTTCGTCACCTCGTTCGTCGCGATGGACCGTTCGCCTATCACGTCGTGGCGATCGACCTTCGCACCGAGGGTCTTCGCATCGCGAGCACCGATGAATCCACGGCGCTTCCCACTGCGGCTCATGCGGGAGCGCACCGCTGGACGCGAACGAGCACCTGGGCTCGCAGGACCGGCGCAGACATCGCGATCAACGGCAACTACTACGACCTGACGCGCTGGCGTTCGGCTTGCGGGCTCGCGATGAGCGACGGTCAGCGATGGCGATCCAGCTACGACGATCGTCGGCTGAACTGCTTTGCGTCCGCGGGTTTCGGCGAGGGCGGCCAGGTGTCGTTCTTCAACTCTCGCGGCCTGCGAAAGGCAGGAGACCTCCCTGCGTGGATGCAGGTCGTGGTCTCGGGCTCTCCTGCGCTCGTGCGCAACGGAGAGCTTGTCGACATTCGCCACCCGAGGCACGCGCTCTATCGCAATCCCCGCAGCGCGATCGGCGTCGACAAGGACGGCACGACCCTGTTTCTGCTCGCCGTCGACGGTCGCGAGGGAAGCGCGCAGGGAATGACGTGCCGCGAAGCCGCGACGGTCCTCCGCGACCTCGGCGCGCACAACGCCATCAACCTCGACGGCGGCGGATCGAGCGCGCTCTACATCGAAGAAGAGGGAGGCGTCGTCAACCACACCGGCGAGCCCGAGCGCCCCGTGGTCAACCACCTTGGCTTCTTCTTCGACGACGCCCGCGCCGACGACAGGCGCTCGGCGCGCCCGCCCACCGTCGTTTATCCCGGAGCTCTCGAGAGGTCTACGAACGGCGCGTCGCCGGCGCTGCCGACGCCGCTCGATCTCGACCCGACGACCAAGGTCGACCGCCGAACCCTGGCGCGCCCAGCGACCACTCCGTCTGTCGCGCTCAGCTCGGCGGCGTCCCTCGCGGTCGCGGGCTTTGCTGCCACGCGTCGTCGTCGATCGGCCGCCAACCCTGCGATCGACGGCGCGCGCTGAGCGGCGCTGCGGTCGTCGTTCTTCGACGCGGGGGTGATTTCGGCAGCTCGCTGCCGCGGCGCGCTGTCGAAGGCGCACTTGCGCGAGCGAGCGTCGAGACACACTGCTCGCTGCCCCTACCATCGGCGGACGCCCATGCGAACCAGTCGCGAGCTCTATCACTGGATCCGCTGGGATCCCCGCTTCGACCCGAGCGATTTCGCGTTCGGGTACGACGACCATGCGGGCGCCCCCAAAGAGATCGCGCTCACGGCGTTCGTCGCCGACGGCGAGATTCCCTGGCATCGCGTCCTGTATCTCCGTCGCGGCAGGCAGCTGGTCTGGGACCGACGAACCGGCGTCGATCGGCTGGTCGCCGAAGAGGGGCGTTCGGCCGTTCGTTGGCCGTCGTTGACGCGCTTCTCCAAGCTCGAGGCGCTCGTGTTCGACGGCCACACGTGGGCGTCTTCGCCCGCGGACCGTGCTTCGTCGACGCCTGCGACGCTGTCTCTGCTCGCGTTCAACGTCCTCGACGAGCAGCACGTCCCGCCGGAGGCGGCCGACCCGTCGCGCAAGGGCAGGGTGATCGACGCCATCGTCGAGGCAGACGCGGACGTGGTCGTTCTCGAAGAGGTGACCGGAGCGTTCTTCGCTTCTCTGACCACGGACCCACGAATTCGAGCGAGCTACGCGGTCGTCAACGCCCTCTCCGAGAGCGCCTCGCAGTCCGTCGTGATCCTGAGCCGCCACGCGCCAAGCTATTGCGGATACTTGCGCTTCTCGTCGCACAAACACGCGGTGGTCGTCGGTCTCGAGCTCGCGTCGGGACCCGCCCTCGTGGCGGGCGTTCACTTGCCTAGCGACTACGCCACGGACGCGAGGGACATCCGCCGCGCGTACCTTCGAACGCTCGTCGCGGCGCTCGACGAAGAGCCGTCGATCCCGGTCGTTCTGGCGGGAGATTTCAACGAAGGCGACGAGACGAGCTTCGACAACGAGCTCGCTGGATTCGTCGACGCGTGGTCTGTCGTCGGCGATGGCCGAGGCGAGACGTGGGAGCCTGCGGGCAACGTCCTCGCCGCGCACGCGAGCCGCACGGGGCTCGCTCGCCGGCTCGACAGGGTGTTCGTGCGCGACCTCGTGGGCGCGCTGCCGATCGTCGCGGCGACGGTGCTCCGCGGCGATCGCGATCGGCCGCCGTCCGATCACTGGCCGATCCGCGTTGAATTCGTGGGCGGTACGGCCCTCGACGATGATGCTCCCGTCGAGTCGACGCGCGATCGCATCGTGGCCACCCTCGACCGAGCGCTGAACGTGATGCTGGGCGAGGGGGCAGGCACCATCGCGCACGCGATCGGGAGTCACGCGATGGGCGCGGCCGACGAAGAGAGCGACCTCGACGTGCTCGCGATGGTTCCTGCGTGGTGTGACGCTGCGCTGTTTCTCGACGAAGCGGCGCGGGCGCTCGCGGCGGTGCCGACGGTCGAAGCGGTCGAGGTGATCGACACGGCCAACGTTCCGATCGTGCGATGTGTGATCGACGGGGTGTCGGTGGACCTGCAGCGGGCGACGAGACCCGCGCGGATGGACGAACGCGGTCCGGGCTATCTGGACGAAGCTGCGCTCGACGCGGTCGATCCGGATTCGCGTCGAGCTCTCTTGTCCGCGGTGGACGCCCGCGTCCTCAGGGAGTTCGTCGCCCAGCATCGAGCCGAGGCTCGCTTCGCGACGCTCGTTCGACGGGTGAAGCGTTGGGCGCGGGCGCGACAGCTCGCCGGACAAGCGTACGGAATGGTCGGCGGCCTCGCGTGGTCCGTGCTCGCGGCGCTCTCTGCGGTCGAGAGCGCCCGTGACGGGCTCGTCGGCGAGGGCGAGGACGACGCCATCCTCGCGCGCTTCTTCGCGCGCTACGCGGGATGGAGCGGCGACAGCGCCGTGTCGATCAGCGCGGTGGGGCCCTGGGTGCGCAGCGGTCGCGACGTCTACCCGGTGCTCGCGCCGGCGAGCCCGGCGCGCAACGTGACGCGCTCGATGACGCCCGCCACGAGGACGCACGTGCGCGACGAGCTCGCGCGGGCCCACGCGCTCGCGGGCAAGGGCGAGCTCGATCGGGCGCTCGAGCCGATCACGGCGCGACCCAAGTTCGCGGCGGTGATCCGCGGTTACGGTCGCGACGCGCGCTCGCTTCGCGCGGCGCGAGGCTTCATCGAGTGGAGAATGGTGCGCGCGGTGATGGCCCTCGATGAGCGCGGGCTGCGACCGCGGCCGTTGCCTGGCTTCACCGAAGAGACCGTTGATTGTGTGTGCGCAGTCATCGGGCTGCGAACCGGCGCGTCGCCGTCGGTGCGCGCCGAGGTCGAGCGCGCGTTCGAGGACGCGCCTTGCGTGATCGAGCTCGAGTGGTGAGCGAGCGACGACCGACCGCGCGGGTGCGCGCTAGCGACCCTCGAGCCACGCCTCGAAGACGTTGCTGATCGCGTGCAAGAACACCGCGGCGCCGACGCCGCCGCGCCACACGCGAAGGACGCCGAAGAGCAGCCCCGGAAAGAACACGGCGGCTCGCGGCGCGGTGACAGCGACGGTCACGTGGGTGATCGCGAACAGTCCGCTCGCCAGGACGATGGGCGCGAGCATCGCGCGGAGCTTCTTGCGCGCAGGCTCGTCCCGCGGAACGCCGAGCGCGTCGGCGATGCGCGTCTGCACCCATCCGCGAAAATACAGCTCTTCAGTGAGCGCGACGGCGAGGAGGTTGGTCGCGATGTCTTTGACGTGCGCGGCGTCGATCGCGAAGCGACGCACGGGCGGGACGGGGTTCACGTACGGCCAGAAGAACGCGTAGATCGGCAGGACGACGGCGGCGACTCCCATCGCGACGACGAGCTCGCGCGCCGCGACGGGGATCCCTTCGATCAACGCGCGAACGAGCGAGCGTGCATCTCCGTGCGCGCCGGGAAACACGCCGCCGAGCGAGATTCCGAAGCGCTGCGTGTCGTCCTCGCCGAGCCTTCGCACGGACACGAGCGCGCCCACGAGAAAGAGGGCGCCGATGAGGTCGTGCAGGCCGTAGCGCTGCGCGGGTCCGCGCGAGAGCGCGAACACGAGCCCGTTGACGACGACGAACGAGAGAGCCACGTCGCGGAGCGCGCGACGGCGTTGTGGATCCATGCGTCGAGTTCGCGATCAAAGGTCGAGGCGTTCGGACAGCGAGCGCCGAGGCTGGGCCCCCTCTGAGCAAATGCTCAGTTGGCGAGGGGGTTGGGAGTCTTTCGCTCGGACGACTCGGCGGTCGTCGAATCACCGTTGGGGGAGGGCGTCTCGGCGGACTTCTTCGCCGCTTCGGACTCGCGCAAGACGCGCTCGACCTCGGCGTCCATGCGGCCGGTGAGCATCATCTCGAACATCTTGAAGTCCGCCTGCAGCGACCAGAGCGGGTACGTAAACGTGGCGGGGCGGTTCTTCTCGATGAAAAAGTGCGAGAACCACGCGGGGCCGTAGCCGGCGACGAGCCCGACCGGGATGAACCGCGCCTTGCGGGTGAGCGCGAAGGTCGCGAGGCACCCCAGCGCCATCCCCGTCCCAACGAAGTGAAAATAGCGCGTGAGCGGCTTGGAATGCTCCTTCACGTAGTAGGGCCAGAACTCCTCGAACGTGCGAAACCGGTCACCTTGGTTGGACATGGGAGGGGGATTGTAGCGGGTTGGCCCTGCCGTTGCAGCCCCCTCGGGAGGCACGAAATCGCCGGTCCCAGCAAGGCGAAAGTGGGAGACCTTTCTTGACCCGGTATTTTGTGCGCGCTACAGCACGGGCGGTTTACGGCGCTCTGCGCGACGGAGAAATGCGGTCTCCTTCGGGCTCGGTCGCCACCACGATCGACATCTCTCACGACCGGCCCTCGAGGGTCGCGTGGGTCGCTTTGTGTTCGAGCGCCTTCGCCCAGCCAACACTGACGGAGCGTCCTTGCTGTTTACGTGCGGACAACTGCTGCGGGAATCGGTTCATTCCCGCACAACAAACATCGCGGAGGGATCTCTGTGATCTCCAACGCGGTGCGCGAGCAGGTTCGCGCTCGGGTCGATCTGGCTGAGCTCGTCTCGCACTACATTCCCCTTCGACGCGCGGGGACGAGCCTCGTTGCGCGCTGTCCCTTCCACGACGAGAAGTCCGCGAGCTTCCACGTGTCGCGGGACAAGGGGCTGTATCACTGCTTCGGGTGCAAGGCGTCGGGCGACGTCTTCGACTTCTACCAGCGCATCGAGGGCGTGAACTTCCCCGAGGCCATCCGAGCGCTCGCCGAGAAGGCGGGGATCGAGGTCGTCGAAGAGGACCGCGACCCGCAGAAGATCGCCGAAGAGCGCCGCGCCAAAGAGCTCACCGAGCGGCTCTTCTTCGCCTGCGACGTCGCGAGTCAGTTCTTCGAGCAGTGCCTCGAGAGCGCAGAGCGCAGCGAGCTCGCGCGCGAGGCCATCGCGGCCCGCGGCGTCTCGATCGACTGCGCCAAGACCTTTCGCCTCGGGTACGCGCCTGGAGAGTGGAGCTCGCTCGCAGAGCACCTCCGCACGCGCGGCGTTTCTCCGGCGGACGCCGAGCTCGCGGGGCTGCTCGTCGCGCGCAACACCGGCGGCGTCTACGACCGATTTCGTCATCGATTGATGTTTCCGGTCTTCGATCGTCAGGGCCGAGTCGTCGCGTTCTCGGGGCGCGTGCTCCGAGTGACCGAAGACATGGCCGAGGGGATCGTCCCCGAGACCGCGGGCAAGTACATCAACTCGCCCGAGACGCCGATCTACAAGAAGTCCGACCTGCTCTACGGACTGCAGGTCGCGCGGCACGCGATGGTCAAGTCCGCCGATGCGATCCTCGTCGAAGGCAACTTCGACGTCGTCGCGATGCATCAGCACGGCTTCACGAACACAGTGTGTCCCCTCGGCACCGCATTCACCGAGCCGCAGGCCAAGCTCCTGCGCCGGTTCGCCGAGACGGTCACGATCTTGTTCGACGCCGACGAGGCTGGTCGCAAAGCGGTTCGACAGTCGCACTCTGCCTGCGTGAAGGCGGGCCTCGTCGCGCGCGTAACGACCATTCCGCGCGAGCGAGCGAAGGACCCCGACGAGCTGCTGCGCACACCGGGCGGGCCCGAGTTCTTGGTCACGTCCATCACGTCCGCCAAGAGCCTGGTCGAGTGGCTCGTCGATGACGCGGCGGCCAACGCGGGAGACACTGTTCCTGAGCGCGTGGCGGCGCTGCGCACCGCGGCAGGCGCGATCGGCGAGGTCCGCGACGCCCTCGAGCGCGCGGCGTACGTCGAGCACGCGGCCAGGGCGTTCATGTTCAACGACCGCGCCATCGTCGAGCAGGCCGTGCGCGAGGCCCAGACCCGGGCGGTCGTCGAGGCGCGCAGCGCGGCTCCCTTCGGCGATGCGCCGAAGTCGTCGGAGCTGGCGACGCGGGACGAGCCCTTTCGCAAGGCCCCACAAAATCAAGATTCAGTGGATCCGTCGGCGCCTGCCGCGTCTCGCGCCGACCTCGTGTCGCGCGCGACCGCGGACGCGATCGACGCGCTCTTGCGCAACCCGACGCTGCTCGCGACCGAATTTGTCGACGAGCTCGTCTTGTTCGTGAGCACAAACTTCGCGCGGCCGTTGATCGAACTGGCGCGCGAGCAGTGGACGGTCCAAGGTTCGTTGGACGGCGCGGCCCTGCTCGCGCTTTGCCCCAACGACAGAGCCCGCGCCTGGCTTGGCGAGCGGCTCGTACACACGATCGAGCCTGACCCGACGAGGGAGGCTTCGGCGAAGCAAGCGGTGATGGAGTGCATCCGCCGCCTGCGTGATCTGGTTGGAAGAGAAAAGGCGCGCAAGCTACGCAACGAGAGCGCGCGCGCCGAGGCAGCAGGAGACCGCGACCGCGCGGCCGCCCTGCAACGTGAAGCGATTCTTTTGGTCGGCGAGCGTCACCCGAAGGTGACGCCTAACAATACAAAGCGGAGTGTGGGATGACTCGAAGCGGGACGTCCGATCGGACCAACGGTCACGGCAATTCGAAGGACTCGAAGGACTCGAAGGAGCCCAAGGAGTCCAAGAAGGGCGCCAAGGCTGCGGCCGCTACACCAGCGGCCGGTGCGCAGGCCCCGAAGGGTCGTGATCGAAAAGAGGTCCAGCAGCTCATCGAGCTCGGCAAGAGCAAGGGCGGACAGCTGACGTACGACGAGATCCACGAGGCGCTGCCCACGGACGCGCAGGGCTCGCCGGACCAGATCGACGAGCTGATGGGCATCCTCAACGACGAGGAGATCGAGGTCGTCGGCAGCGAGACCGTCAAGGTCGCGACCAAGCGCGCCGCGGAGAACGACCAGGAGAAGCGCGTTGTCCCCGCGCCCGAAGAGGCGGAAGAGGACTTCAACGACAGCTACGCGAGCAAGAGCAACGACCCGGTGCGCATGTACCTGCGCAAGATGGGCTCTGTCTCGCTGCTCACGCGCGAGGGCGAGGTCGAGATCGCCAAGCGCATCGAGGACGGCGAGAACATGGTTCTCGACTCGATCTTGAAGAGCCCCATCGCCGTGCAAGAGATCTTGAAGCTCGGCGACAAGGTCACGCAGGGCAAGGCCCGCCTCAAGGACGTCGTCAAGGACACTGACGACGAAGAGGGCTACGACGAAGAAGAGGTCAAGCGCCGCATCGTCCGCCTCACCAACCAGGTGCGAGAGCTCTGGGAGGAGAAGGACACGATTTCGCAGGAGCTCGAAGAGAACAAGAAGCTCTCGGACGCCAAGCGCCGCACGATGGCGCTTCGCATCGCCGAGGTCGACGGAAAGATCCGCGACGCCCTCATCGGCCTGCGCCTCAACAAGAAGCAGATCGAGAACGTGGTCGCGGTGCTGAAGAAGCTCATCGACCAGCTCGAGCGCGCGGAGGCTCCGGTCAACGAGGCCGCGCGTCGGCTGCACGTCGAGGGCAGGGAGCTCAAGAAGCAGCTCAAGGCCTTCGACGCTGCAGACGTGAAGGGCAAGCAGAAGATCGCCAAGACCCTCGGCAGCACCGTCGTCGAGCTCGAGACCCTCTGGGACGCCGCCAAGTCGAGCGCGCTCAAGGTCCGCACGCTCGAAGAGAAGGCGCGCGAGCACGGCGTTTCGCTCGAAGAGCTGCGCTCGACGTACCGCGAGATCCGCGAGGGCGAGCGCATGGCCGAGAAGGCCAAGGCCGAGCTCGTCGAGGCCAACCTCCGCCTCGTCGTCTCGATCGCCAAGAAGTACACCAACCGCGGCCTGCAGTTTCTCGACCTCATCCAAGAGGGAAACATCGGCCTCATGAAGGCGGTCGATAAGTTCGAATACCGCCGCGGATACAAGTTCAGCACCTACGCGACGTGGTGGATCCGTCAGGCCATCACCCGCGCCATCGCCGATCAGGCCCGCACCATCCGCATTCCGGTGCACATGATCGAGACGATCAACAAGCTGATCCGCACCTCGCGCTACCTCGTTCAGGAGTTCGGCCGCGAGCCGACGCCCGA
Organism: Deltaproteobacteria bacterium Ga0077539; assembly: GCA_001465015.1. GTDB lineage: Bacteria > Myxococcota_A > Polyangia > Polyangiales. The sequence continues at coordinate 39,091 of LNEO01000072.1, forward strand.
AGAGATCGCCGAGAAGATGGAGCTGCCGCTCGACAAGGTCCGCAAGGTCCTGAAGATCGCCAAGGAGCCCATCTCGCTCGAGACCCCGATCGGCGAGGAAGAAGACTCGCACTTGGGCGACTTCATCGAGGACAAGAGCGTCGTGTCCCCCTCGGACGCTGTGATAAACAGCAACCTCGCCGAACAGATGCGCAAGGTGCTCAAGACGCTCACGTGGCGCGAAGAGAAGGTCCTTCGCATGCGCTTCGGCATCGGCGAGAAGAGCGACCACACCCTCGAAGAAGTGGGCCAGGGCTTCGAGGTGACGCGCGAGCGCATCCGCCAGATCGAGGCCAAGGCGCTTCGCAAGCTGCGTCACCCGTCGCGCAGCAAGCAGCTCAAGAGCTTCATCGAGACCTGAGCGAGGAAGACCGGCGACCGAGGGGGAGAGAAGGGTGGCGCTTTCGAGCGCGCAAAGCGCGGTACACTCGTCCGCACGATGCGCGCTTCCCTCTTCGATCGAGCACTGGTGGTTTCATCGTTGTGGGTGTTCGCTGGCTGCGCGGTCAGCGAGACCCCGACGCCCGGCCGCGACGCCGCGCGCGCAGACACCACGACCGCTTCGGACTCGGGCGTCTCGATGGACGCGAGCGTCCCAGGAGACTCCGGCGCAAGCGGGCCCGATTCGCAGCGTGACGTCGTGCTTCCGTCCGACGTTCGCCCGACAGACGGAGGCTGTCCGCTCGGGCTCGTGCTCTGCGGCGGATCGTGCGTGAGCATCTCGGCGGATCCTGCCCACTGCGGCGCCTGCGGAAACCGCTGTCGCACTGGCGCCAACGCGACTGCGTTCTGCGACGACGGGCGCTGCGCTGCAGAGTGCGCGCCGGGCTTCAGCGACTGCGACCGTGACTTGTCCAACGGCTGCGAGGTCGACACGAGGACGAGCGTCGTTCACTGCGGACGCTGCAACAACGCGTGCTCGGTGAGCAACGCGATGGCGGCCTGTGTCGCCGGCGCGTGCGCCGTCGGCTCGTGCGTGATGGGCTTCGGTGACTGCGACTCGATGGCGTCCAACGGCTGCGAGACGATGGTGAACACCGCCACCAACTGCGGGATGTGCGGCCGCGCTTGCTCGGGAGCCATGCCGGTGTGCGACGTCCGCGCTGGCGCGTGCTCGAGCGGCTGCGCCGCGGGCCAGCAGCGCTGCGGGGCCAGCTGCATCGACACCGCTGCCGACTCGAATCACTGCGGCGCTTGCGATCGTCGCTGCGCCGTGGCCAACGGAACACCACGCTGCGAGGCGGGCGCGTGCCGCGTGCTCGCGTGCAACGCAGGGTTCGCCGACTGCGACGGCAACGCGGCGAACGGCTGCGAGGTCAACACGCGAACAGACCCCATGAACTGCGGCGGATGCGGCAATCGGCCGACCGAGACCTGCAACGGCGCGGACGACAACTGCAACGGGGTCGTGGACGAAGGGTTTCGCGCGGCCGGCGTCGGATCGACGTTTACGGCGCTCGCGGCGCAGCACGACGGCTGCAACGGCACGACCGAGCGCTATGGACCTTCGTGCAACGCGGCGATCAGCCGTTTCTGCGCCGCGCGCGGGTGCACTACGAGCGGCTTCGGCCCCGTCGAAAACAGCGGTGACGTCGCCAACATCGTCTGCACGCGGGCCGAGGTCGTGGTGACCACGTACAGCGCGCTCTATCCGCTGCACCGCGAGGGAACGTGCGACGGAACGCGGCAGCGCATGGGCCTCGACTGCAACGCCGCGATCAATCGCTTCTGCGCGGCGCGCGGCGCGGTGGGTGGCTTCGGCCCCATCGAAAACAGCGGCGACACGGCGGTGGTCGCGTGCGTCGGGGCCGGCTCGATGGTGGTCGGCACGACGTTCACGATGCTCTCGACGCTGCACGGGCCGTGCAACGGAACTGCGCAACGCGTCGGCCCTGACTGCAACGCGGCGATCAATCGCTTCTGCGCGTCGCGCGGCTTCGATGGCGGCTTCGGCCCCGTCGAGAACAGCGGCGACGCGGCGCAGGTCGTGTGCGTGGGGCGATAGCGATCACTGGATCGATCGCCGGACGATCACGAGGCGCTCGAGCGCGATCGCCGACCTCGGATCACTCGTCGTTCGAGTCGTCGCTCTTGCTCTTGGGCAACAGCGGCATGCGCTTGCCGTTGCGGTTGTAGCGAAACGCGTAGGCGAGGCCCATCGCGGCGCCGAGCAAGTTGAGCGCGAGCACGACGTAGATCCCGAGCAGTCCACCAATGATCGGGATCTTTTGCACGCCGATCGCGATGGCGAGGTAGATCACGCTGGCGATCACGCCCTCGACGATCGGCGCCGCGTACGCGAACGCTGCCGGGGGAAAGATCAGCCCGAGGACCGCTCCAGTCGCGATGGACTTCTTGTCGTTGCCGGTGGCCTTGGCGTCCTTCCCCTCGAACCCGAGCTGGCTCTTGACCACGTCGCCGACGACTTCGTCTTTGAGGGCGCTGGCGCGAGAGAAGATGCTCTCGTCATCGTCGCGCTTCTTGTCCTTGACCTTGGCGCCTTTGGAAGGCTCTTCGGCGGGCTTCTTCTTGGGCTCTGCCTTGGGGACGAGGTCTGCGCCGCTCTGCAGGTCTTCGAGCCATTGCTCGACGGTGGCGCGCGGCAGCTCGGTCTGGATCATCAGGTTGCGCACGGTCACAGGCTTGCCCTCGGCCTGCATCGCCTTCACGACCTTTGCGAATTCTTCCTTCGAGATCACGCGTTGAACGCTACCACTGACTCGGCGGAGGTACACTTCGCGCGAGCGCAGTGACCGACGCCACCTCTCGAACCCCTGTCGAGCCCATTCGACACGATGGCGCTGCGCCGGCTGTCGTGTTGGTCCACGGGTTTACCGGGACACCGTGGGAGCTCGGGACGCTCGCGGAAGCGCTCGCGCGCGCTGGATACGCGGTGGAGGCCCCGTTGTTGCCCGGCCACGGCGAGACGCCGCTCGCGCTGTCGATGTCGACCTGGGACCGATGGCTCGCGCACGTCGAGGGCGCGGTGGACGGCGTGCTCGCGCGGTACGGGTCGGCGATCGTGCTTGGTTTTTCACTGGGATCGCTGCTCGCGCTCGTCGCGGGCGCGGCGCGACAACACCGCGGCGTGCTCGCGCTGGGCGCGCTGGGGACGGCGCTCGAGCTCCCGACGCTCGACACAAGGGTGCTGCGTGTCTCCGAGGCGATGGGGCGACTGCTTCCGAACGTCAATGTCCCGAAGTTTCGCGGCAGCGACGTGCGGGACCCGAAGGCCAAGCGGAGCAATCCCGCGTATCCGACGCAGCCGTTGAGAGCGGCGCGCGAGATCTTGCGTGGACAACGGGAGGCGAGGGCGATTCTGCGGTCGATCAGCGTTCCCTTGTTGGTGGTTCACGGTCGGGCCGACGACACGACGCCGCTGTCGGCGTCGCTGGCGCTCGTGGCCGAGGCCGAGCGGGCGGAGGTCGAGCTGCGGGTCCTGCCTCGATCGGCGCATTTGCTCGGGCGGGACGTCGAGCATCGCGAGGTGTGCGACGCCGTGCTCGCCTTCGTACGTCGCGTCACGCCAGCGCGCTGAACGCCGCACGACGATCGACGTTGGCCCTTCCAAAGAGCCGAAGGCCCGCCGTACGGTTCGCCTATGAGCGACATCATCCTCGCGTTGGATCAAGGAACGACCGGCACCACCGTCCTCGCGCTCGACGCAGCGACCTTCGAGGTCCGCGGGCGAAAGACCGTCGACGTCCCTCAGCACTTTCCGGGGCCGGGTCAGGTCGAGCACGACCCCGAGGAGATCTGGTCCGGTGTTGTTGCGGCGATCAACGGCGCCCTCGCGAGCACAGGCCTGGCTGACGCAGGCGCCCGCGTCCGCGCGATCGGGATCACCAATCAGCGCGAGACCACGGTTCTGTGGGATCGAAGGACCGGACGCCCCATTCACCGAGCGATCGTGTGGCAAGACCGAAGGACCGCGGCGATCTGCCAGCGGCTCAGGGATCAGGGCGTCGAGCCGCTCGTGTTCGACAAGGCAGGTCTGTTGCTAGACCCGTATTTTTCGGGAACGAAAATTCGCTGGCTCCTCGACAACGTCTCGGACGCCCGCGTCCGCGCGGACCGCGGCGAGCTCGCGTTCGGAACCATCGATACGTGGCTCGTGCACAAGCTCTCCGGCGGCGCCGCGCACGTCACGGACGTCACCAACGCCTCGCGCACGCTCTTGATGGACTTGAAGAGCCTTCGTTGGGACGAGGTGCTGCTCGGCGCGCTGGGCATCCCCGACGCGATCCTGCCGACCATCGCGGGGAGCGCCGAAATCGTCGCGCACACCAAGGGCGTCGATGGGCTTCCCGACGGCGTTCCGATCGCGGGAATCGCTGGAGATCAGCAGGCCGCGCTGTTCGGTCAGGGCTGCTACGCCCAAGGCGACGTGAAGTGCACGTACGGCACCGGCGCGTTCGTGCTCATGAATATTGGTGCTGTGCCCGTGCCTTCGCGGCACCGGCTGCTGACGACGGTGGCCTGGAAGATCCCTGGAGAAACCGCGTATGCGCTGGAGGGAAGCTCGTTCATCGCGGGCGCCGCGGTGCAGTGGCTGAGAGACGGGCTGGGCATCATCAAGAGCGCGTCGGAGATCGAAGCGCTCGCGCGAACCGTCGAGGACTCTGGCGAGTGCGTGTTCGTTCCGGCGCTGACGGGGCTCGGCGCGCCGCACTGGGCGCCAGAGGCGCGCGGGCTGATCACCGGGCTCGGTCGAGACACCACCCGAGCGCACCTCGCGCGAGCGACGCTCGAAGGCATCGCGCTCTCGATCGCGGACCTCGTCGACGCAATGGGAAAGGACGCTGGCGCTCCAGTGGCCTCGATGAAGGTCGATGGAGGCGCCTCGGCCAACAACCTCCTGATGGACCTTCAGGCGGCGCTCGTTCGGGCCCGGGTCGTTCGGCCCAAGGTCGTCGAGACGACCGCCCTGGGAGCCGGATTGCTCGCGGCGCTCGGCGCGGGCCTGGTGGCCAACCGCTCAGCGCTTCCCGAATCGTCCGTCGATCGTGCGTTCGACGGCGCGTCGGCCGGCGCGCCGAGCGCGGTCGAGGGGCTTCGCGCGCGGTGGCGAAAGGCGATCGAGCGCACGCTCCGCTAGCCGTGTATCCTTGCGGTGCTCTCTTTCGATTGATCCTGATCAACGACACGGTCCGCACGAGCGCCCCGCCAGGCCTCGAGCGGTGGCTGTGGGTGAAGACGTGACCGAAGAAAACAACGCAAGCGAACCAGTCCGTACCCTCGAAATCAGCTGGGAGGCGCTCGAAGACGCCTTCGAAAACAACGCGCCGGAGGTGCACAGCTACTTGCATGTCTCCACCGGCGAGGTGCTGCGCGTCGTCGACGGCGTCGCGGACCCTGCGATGCACCAGCGCATCGCGAGCGACACCAACTACCAGCGCGTCGATCCCGTGTCGTCGCGCGAGCAGTACCGTTGGATGGAGCGGTTCATCGCGACGGTGACCGAGCCCGACCTGCGCGGCAGGCTCGTCGCCGCGATCGACGGAAAGGGCGCGTTTCGCCGCTTCAAAGACGTGCTCATGGCGTACCCCGTCGAGCGCGAGCGCTGGTTCGAGTTTCGCACTGAACGGCTGCGCGCGTGCATGGACGCGTGGCTCGTCGCGCACAAGATCGAAGCGGTCGCGCGCCCCGTGTGGAACCCTCCCAACCCGCAAGAAGGCGGCGCCGCGCTGACCGAAGAGCAAGAGACCGTGACGGCGTTGCGCAAGGCGCGCGCCGGCGTCGACGGGCTGCGTCGAAGGCTGCGCGAGGCAGCGGACATGGTTCCTGCGCGCGAGATCGAGACCGCGATCGCGTTTCTCGAGTGGCTCAGAGAGCGTCGGATCTCTGGCGTTCCTGCGGTGGACGAAGAGCACGGCGCTGCGTCAGGCGAGCCGTGAAGCGCCGCCGGTCTTGCGTTGTCGTGCTCGGGGCTTTCGCGATCGTCGCGTCTGCGTCGAGTCGCGCCATCGCGCAACCGCAGGTGACCGAGCCCCCCAGGTCCGCGCTCGCCGCGGGAGAGCGCGCGATCGACGAGGTGGTCGCGTCGATCGAGATCGACGGGGACGACGGCCCGCCAGTGTTCCTTTACGCGAGCGAGCTTCGCGTCGCCGTGCGATCGATCCTCGCGAGCTCGGGCTACCCTGGCGCGCTCGAAGCAGAGGTGCACGAGAGCGTGACCGGTTCGCTGCTCAACGACCTGCTCGGAGAGAAACTCCTCGAGCGCGAGGCGCGTCGGTCCGATGACCCGCTGCCGCCGACGAGCGAGGTGCTCACGGCGGTCGAGCGGTTCTTCTCGCAGCTCGGCGGCAACACGCCCGAGAGCTTTCTGCGCGCGACCGGCTCGGGGCGGGCCACTGTCGAGTCCGCGGTGCGTCGGCGCATGACCGTGGGCCTCTATCTTCGCGCGCACCAGCCGCGGCTCCTCGAGCCGTCGGACGCCGAGGTGAGGGCCGCGTTCGATTCGGGACGCTTCGCCCCCTACCGCAATGACGGAACGCGGTTCGCGCAGGTGCGCGACGAAATTCGTGAGCGTCTGGCAGCCGCGGCCCTGCCGCGCGCCGTGCGTTCGATCGTGCGAGCGATGGGCGGACGGCTTCGCATCCGTCGCTGGCCCATTCGGCTCTGAGCCAGCGATGGCACTACGTCCAGAAGCAAGCGATTCAAACAGCGGGAGTATCGATGTCGCACGGTGGTGCTGATTCAATGAAGGTCGTGATGGCGGCGCTCGCGGGAAACTTCGCGATCGCCGTGCTGAAGTTCACCGCGGCGTACTTCAGCAAGAGCGCGGCGATGCTCGCTGAGGCCGTGCACTCGGTTTCAGACACAGGAAATCAAGCGCTCTTGATCGTCGGCATGCGCATGGCGCTGCGGCCCGCGGACGAGAAGCACCCCTTCGGGCGCTCGGGCGAGCAGTACTTCTGGCCCTTCATCGTGAGCTTGCTCTTGTTCGCCGTGGGCGGCGCGTTCGCGATCTACGAGGGCATTCACAAGATCCACGACCCGGGGCAGGTGGCCACCACGCGGCAGCTGCTGTGGGCGTACGTCGTGCTCGGCGGGAGCGTCGTGTTCGAGAGCATGTCGTTCTCCGTCGCGTTCAAGGAGTTTCGCGCCATGCGACAAGGTCGCACGTACCGCGAGGTGCTCACGGACGCGAAGGACGTGACCGTTCCGCTCGTGCTGATGGAGGACACCGCGGCGCTGGCGGGCCTGGTCGTCGCGCTCGGCGGGGTGTTCTTCGCGCAGATCTTTCACGCGCCGTGGATCGACGGCGCCGCGAGCGTGATCATCGGCGCGATCCTCTGCGCGGTCGCTGTGTTTCTCGCGTTCGAGACGCACGGGCTGCTCATCGGCGAAGGCGCGACCAAGGCCGATCGAGAACGCGCCGAGCGACTCGTTCGCGCCAGCCCCAACGTCGACGACGTCCTCGAGGTCCTCACGCTCCACATCGGACCCAACGACGTGATCCTCGCGCTCAAGGTGGCGTTCTCCAAGGGTCTGACGGTGGACCAACTCGAAGAGTGCATCAACGAGATCGAGCGGCGGGTCCGCGGAGAGATGCCTCACATGCGACGCATCTTTATCGAGCCCGACTCGAAGGGAGGCTTCACCGAGGGCGTCTCCAGCGCGCAGGCCGAAGCGGACGAGAAGAAGAAGCACGGCGCGGATTCGTCGCGCGGCGACGGCGCGGGGGTCTGACCGTTGGCCTCGAGCGACGCGCTCTCGATCCGTCCAGCGACGACGCGGGACCTCGACGCGCTCGCTCGCATCGAGTCCGAGCACCTCTCGGGAACGTGGACGCGCGACGCGTTGGCGGACGAGCTCGGAAAGAGCTTCGCGCGAATCCGCGTCGCGACCGCAGGCGAGTCTGTATGCGCCTTCGTCCACGGCTGGCTCGTCGCCGACGAGCTGCACGTGCTCAACGTCGCGACCCACGGCGAGTGGCGTCGGCGCGGGGTCGCCAGAGCGCTCCTCGAGGCTTTTTTCGTCGAAGCGCGCGGGTCGGGGTCGGTCAAAGCGTTGCTCGAAGTGCGCGCCTCCAACGGTCCGGCGATCGCGTTGTACAGGTCCTTCGGCTTCATCGATGACGCCGTGCGGACGCGGTACTACTCGAACGGCGAGGACGCGCTGCTGATGAGCGTCACGTGGTGAGCGATCGTTCAGCGCTCCATCGACGCTTCGTCAACGAGTCGAGTACAGCGTGAGGCGCCCCGGCCCGCGACGATCCCCTGCGCGGATCTGGTAGTCGACCAGCACTCTGCGCACGGGGCGGTAGTTGCCGGGCAGCTCCATGACGCTCGTGCAGTCACCGACGCCGAGCAAAGTCGGTTCGGTGAACTCGACGTAGTCGTCTTGCGTGTAGGTCACGCGGACGCGCGTGACGGTGATCCTGTGGCCCGTCGCCTGAAGGACGATCGCGCGAAGCCGTCGCCGCGACGAGTCGACGCTCAGCGTGAGCTGGCTTCGATTCGGGGGCACTTCAACGGACTCGACCTCGCTGAACCCCGCCGGAACAGCGCGGACCGCCGCGCAGCCCGAGGCCCACGCGGCGCATGCGAACGCGGCGAAAGCGACGGAAAATCGTCTTGCGTCGCGTCGGGCCGACATTCGAGCGCGTGAGTTTGCCGCGATTGCGAGGAGAAGAGAACGCCCGATCTCCGTACAGGCGTCGGCTGGTCACATGTTTGGCGATGGTGTGCGCGGCTTGCTACGGTGCCTCTCAGATGGTGCGGTCGAGAGAAGTTGCGGCGCAGCGCGACGACGGGCCCGAGGGGCGCGGCGGGATCGGCGGGCGAACTTCCTCTGCTGATCGCGGCGCCATTGCTCCATTGTCCCTTCCGCCTCCGCCTCCTCCGCCGCCGCCCGACGGGCCGTGGCGCTCCTACAAAGAGAAGATCGCCTCGCTCGCGGACAAAGTGAACGAAGCGCAGCGGCCGATCCGCGTGCTCAACGCGCTCAAGTGGGATCCGACCGTCTGGGACTCCTTTCGCAAGTCGCGCTTTCGCGAGATGCCAAAGGCCGACGCGGACTCGTACGCGAAGCTGGACCTTGGGTTCGACCCTCGCGCGCGGATGACCGAGTTTCAAGAGCTCGCCGAACAGGCGCGGCGCGACCTCGGCGCGGACGACGCGATCGGACGTATCTTGCGCACGACCTGCCTCGAGTATCGCGACGTGTGCAAGATGCTCCTGGCCCGCGGGACGCCGGAGTTCTACGCGCTCTCGCGACGGCTGTATGGGTCGCCGAAGGACACGTTTCCCGACGGTACGACGCAGGTCCGCGAGATCTCGATGACGCTCTACGGGTTGCTCAACAACCTGGCGGACGACGCGCTCGGGCCCCTTCAAGAGCGCTCGCTCGACGGCGCGAAGGTCGTCGAGATCCTGCGCGAACGCTTCAAGGGTTATTTCGGCGAGGCCGCGGTCAACGTGACGCTCGACGACGGGATCGTCGCGGACGCCGCCGCGGGAAGCGACTACGTGAAGGTCCGCGAAGGCGCGACGTTTACGCCGCGCGACGTCGACATCCTCGAGGTGCACGAAGGGTGGGTGCACGTCGCGACCTCGCTCAACGGCGCGGCGCAGCACGTCGCGCGATGGCTCGCCAAGGGCCCGCCGCGCACGACGCCCGTGCAAGAGGGGCTCGCGGCGCTCATGGAAGTCGTGACGTTTCGGTCCAACCCGCGTCGCGCACGGCGGCTCAACGAGCGGGTGCTCGCGGTCGACAAGGCCGAGGACGGCGCGACGTTTCTCGACGTGTTCGAGTGGTACCGCACCGAGGGCTACGAGGAAGAAGAGTGCTTCGGCGCGGCGCGGCGCGTGTTTCGCGGAGCTCCGCTGGACGGCGGCAGCGCGTTCACCAAGGACATCACCTACACCAAGGGCCTTGTGTCGAACTACCACTTCATTCGCACGGCGATCCGCGCGGCGCGGCCCGAGCTGGTGCGCTTTCTCTTCGTCGGAAAGATCGCGCACGAAGACGTCCCGGTCTTGTACGAGCGCGTCGCAGACGGCGTCGTGAGGCCCCCGAAGTTTCTTCCGCCGCTGTTCAGCGACTTGAACGGCCTCGCGATCTGGATGGCGTACTCCGGGTTCTTTGCGCGCATGGGCTCGCAGGCGATCGAGGAGTACTACGAGCGCATGTTCAAGATGCTCTGAGCGCTCAGCGCTCCGCTGCGCGCGCTTCTTTGACCGACGGACGCTCGACGACGCGCGCGACGAAGGCCGAGCAGTTCTTGTACTCCGCGAGGTCGAGCTTGACCCACTTGGTCCAGCTCAGGATCACGAAGAGGTACGCGTCGATCGCGCTGAAGTGATCGCCGAGCAGCCACTCGCGACCGTCGAGGGCCTTCTCGACGGTGGCGATATGCCTCTGCGCGGCGGCGAGCGCCTTGGGGCGCCCGGCTTCGTCGACGTGAAAGAGCGCGCCGACGCCCTTGTGGAGCTCCGAGTTGATGAACCCGAGCCACTCGAGCCAGCGATACCGCTCCATGGTGCCCGCGGCCGGCGCGAGATTGGCCGACGGGTGCTTGTCGACGATGTACTGGATGATCGCCGAGACTTCGCTGAGGCGTTCGCCCGAGTCGAGCTCGAGGACCGGCACGTAGCCTTTGGGGTTGATCGCCAGGAAGTCGCTGCCGTCCGTGAGCTTCTTCGAACGCAGGTCCACCTTGGCGATGTCGAACGTCGCGCCCGCTTCGCGCAGGCAAATATGCGGCGCCTGTGAGCAGGCCCCGATGGCGAGATAGAGCTTCACAATGACCTCGTCGGGTGCGGAGGGGTCGTCGGTGCCCCAGCTCCGTCGCTAGCGCGCGATCGAGAGGAGCACCCAGGCGATCGTGAGCAGCGTGATGCCGGCCGCGACGCCGAGCGCTTTGTACCAGCGTTCGCCGCGGCGCGCTCCCAGTTGGTGGCCGCCGATCGCGCCGACGAGAAAGCACGCGGGGACGAGCACGCTCGCGAGCCGCGCGGCGGTCGCCGTCGCGTCTGGACGCCCGCCGAGCGCGACCGTCTCGAGGGTGTAGACCGCGCCGAACCCGACGCCGAGCCCCACAGCGGACCCAACGATCCACCCGAAGCGAGCGCCCCAGGCGGCTCGGTCGATCGGCTCAGCGGCAGGGCTGTGTTCTTCGGTCATCGTGGCCGGAATCTCAAGGGGAGCGCGCAACGGATGCGCAGTGCGATGGCGCAGCGCAGCAGCGACGATTCGCGTGCTCCGTAGCGGTACCAAACGGGGGACGGCGCTGCTATAAGCGCCACCCTCTGCAAAGCAGATCGCAAGGAGCATGACACGATGGCCGGACGAGTTTTTCCGAAGCCGACGACGGGCGAGAAGATCACACGGGGCGCTGATGGCAAGCTGAGCGTTCCCAACAACCCCATCATCCCCTTCATCGAGGGCGATGGAACGGGTCCGGACATCTGGCGCGCGAGCGTGCGCGTGCTCGACAGCGCCGTCGAGAAGGCCTACGGCGGCAAGAAGAAGATCGCCTGGCACGAGGTGTACGCGGGCGAGAAGGCCAAGACGAAGTTCGACTCGTGGCTGCCCGACGACACCGTCGAGGACTACAAAGAGTATCTCGTCGGGATCAAGGGCCCCCTGACCACGCCGATCGGCAAGGGAATTCGCTCGCTCAACGTCGCGCTGCGCCAGATGCTCGACCTGTACGTGTGCCTGCGGCCCGTGCGTTGGTTCAAGGGCGTGCCGAGCCCCGTGCGCGACCCAGGCAAGGTCGAAATGGTGATCTTCCGCGAGAACTGCGAGGACATCTACGCGGGCATCGAATACGAGGCCTTCAGCGACGACGTGAAGAAGGTCATCGCCTTCCTTCAGAACGAGATGAAGGTGAAGAAGATCCGGTTCCCCGAGAGCTCGGGCATCGGAATCAAGCCCGTCTCGAAAGAGGGCACCGAGCGCCTCGTGCGCGCCGCGATCGAGTACGCCCTCCGCTACAAGCGCAAGAGCGTCACGTTCGTGCACAAGGGCAACATCATGAAGTTCACCGAGGGCGCGTTCGCCGCGTGGGGCTACGACCTCGGTAAGCGCGAGTTCCGCGACAAGGTCGTGACCGAGCGCGAGTCGTGGATCCTCGGCAACAAATAGCGTGGTCGGCAACGCGAAGATGGTCGAGCCGGGCTACGACATGGCGCCCGCGGACTTCCGCGAAGAGCTCCACAAAGAGGTCGAAGCGGCCCTCGCGCTCTGGCCGACGCACGGCGAAGGCAAGTGGAAGAAGATGCTGCGACTGAAGGACTCCATCGCGGACATCACCCTGCAGCAGGTGCTCACCCGCCCGGCCGAGTTCGACGTGATCGCCACGCTCAACCTCAACGGCGACTACCTGTCGGACGCGCTCGCCGCGCAGGTCGGCGGCATCGGCATCGCGCCCGGCGGCAACATCAACTACGTCACGGGCCACGCGATCTTCGAGGCGACCCACGGCACCGCGCCCAAGTACGCCAACCTCGACAAGGTCAACCCGGG
>LNEO01000073.1 GCA_001465015.1 Deltaproteobacteria bacterium Ga0077539
TGCGTGCCACCCATCTTTTCATTGGGTCCGCTGCCTCGCCGCTGAAAATCCAGCGCATTCGAGGCAAGTGATGAATGATGAGAGCTCGCTGCCGCGCCCCTGCTGTCGTCGTATGGGAGTAGATGCACCCGTCGGCGATGTGCTGTGCGCGTCCCTTGAGCTCGAGCTCCTCGAGCCCGTCGCTGGCCTCCGCGACGAACGCGCGTTGGTTGAACGAGGGAGGCACCGCGACGATCGAGTTCGCGATGCGTACGACGATCGCGCGGTCGAAGAAGAGCTCGATCGATTCTGCCATCGAGCGGGATCCCTGGGCACTGTACGCGAGGAATCGAAGTCTTCGTTAGGTTGTTCGAAAGCTTCGATCCCCGCGCGTTTCGAGCGGCATGATTGCACCTGTCAGACATCCAAGAGCGGGTTCGCTCTCTGAGCGGGCTTCATCCAACACAGCACGACACGGAGGCGATCGATGACTCGAGTGGCTCATTCCATGAGGCGAAGCGTTGCCGCGGCGATTCTAGTTGTCCTGGCTGGCGGCGTGGGCTGCAAACGTCGAAGGGAGCGCAACCCGCCCCCTGTATTCATGATGGCTGGCCCCGAAGTGCGCGCGTCGCAAACGCAAGATCCCGGCGGTATGCCGGTGGGCTTCGACACTCCCTTGATTCCTGGACAAGCGGTGCAAGTGAAGTGGGGCAATCGCTGGTATCAGTCCCGCGTGGTCGCGCCGTTGCCTGACGGAACGGTGCGGGTTCACTACCTCGGTTGGTCCAACGGCAGCGACGAAAGCGTGCAGAGGTCTCGCATTCGTATCGGCGGAGTGATCGTTCCGACCGAGGCGCCGACCGCTGTCAACCCGCAGGTCGGCGGCGAGACGTCGCGGTCCTCGACGCAGGATCCCGGCGGATTTCCGCTGGCGCCTGGCGCGATGGTGTTGCCTGGACAGCCCGTGCAAGTCCGATGGAACTCCAGTTGGTACGAAGCGCGAGTGATCGCTCCTCTGCCCGACGGAACGGTGCGCGTTCACTACCTTGGTTGGTCCTCGTCGTCCGACGAGAACGTGACGCGCGACCGCATCCGAATGGGCGGACAGATTCGATAGCGGGCGATCGAGGGCGGGTGTCCGCGATGAGACACGCGAAGTTTGGCTCGAGGGGCTTCAGTGCTCCAGCGTCCGCGAGCCGTTCGACACACGCATGATGGGTGTCGGTTGCAACGGGATGATGCAGTGCGGGCCCCGAGCCCGCCACCGAAGCGCGATCACGAGCCGCATCCGTCGCGCCTCGCGCCAACACAGTATCGTCTGTGAAAACAGAGACAAACGCACGGTGCGGGGGGGTGGACGATCGCGGCGCGGTCGCAAAGCGCCCCGGGGCGAAGAAGACGCAACGGGCGATCGGGGCGTCGGCAGCGGACGCGCCTGGCACTCGCCGCTCGACAGCAACCTCTACCTCTCGGTGCTCTTGCGCCCGCGCATCGCCGTGGCCGACGCGCCGCTGCTCACGCTCGTCACAGGCCTCGCCGACGACGGCGCGCTGCTCGTCGAGCGCGATGGCGGGACGCTCACCGCCGTACGCGCCGGAGAAATTACAGAGTGACCCGCGGTCATCCGTCAGCGTTCGCTCGGTCCGCGGTCACCTGACGAGACGCCCTCGTCGAGCACCTCGTCGACGAGTCGCATCATCTGCCGATGCCACGGCCCGAGCGGCGCCTCGCGCTTCTCGCGCAAGACCGCGATGCGCGCGTCGACATCACCGTGCGTGCCTCGCAGCGGGTCGCCCTGATCCGCGAGAAAGAACCGGTCGAGCTCGACGCACTGAAAGCACGCGCCCTGCTGCGCGACGAGCGCGCACGTCTCGGCGTAGCGCGCGGTGAGCTTGGCGCGCGCGGACTGGATCCACGCCTTCACCTGCCCGAACGAGGCGTCCATCACCGCGGCGGTTTCGTGGACGGTGAAGTCGTAGACCTCTTTCAAGAGCAGCGCCGAGGACTCTTGCGGCGAGAGGTTGCGCAGCGTGCAGGCGAAGCACACGGCGAGGTGGTCCTTGGCGATCGACTTCATCTCGGGCGAGCCCGAGAGCAGCTTGGACTCGGCGACGAAGCCCTTGTCTGCGATGGCGCGATCGCGGGCGTCGCCGAGGAGGCTCTCTCTCCACGTCGAGCGCTTGCGCAGGTGGTCGATCGCGAGGTTGGTGGCGACGCGAAAGAGCCACGCGCGAAGCTCTTGCGGAGGCTCGGGCAGCGACTCGGCTTCGAGCGCGCGCACCGCTGTCTGCTGCACGAGCTCTTCAGCCACGTCTTCGCGCACGACCATGCGCGTGAGGTACGTCGCGAGCTCGCGACGGTTGAGCTTGAAGCCCTCGGCGAGGCGATCGCGCGCGCTCATGGTCGGGACCACCAGTCGTCGATGGCCGAGGCGATCTCGTCGTGCGCGTCCTCTTGCATGAAGTGCCCTGCGCCGGGGACGAGCACCGTGGTGTGCGAGGCGAAGACCGACTCGAACCGCTCGCGCTCCTTCGCGCGAAACGCGATGTCCTTGTCGCCCCACACGATCAGCGCAGGCTTGTCCGCGATCGCCGCGAGCCCTCGCTGCACCTCTGCCAAAAACGCCGTGCTCTTCACGATCGCCCTCGGAAACACGTTGGTCGCGCGCCGGCGCGCCGCCGTGCTCATCGGGCGGCGGTAGGCGTTCATCGCGGCGGACGAGAGCTTTCGGCGCGGGGTTCCCATCGGGATCATCATGTTGACGAAGGCGTTGAAGTGACGGATCACGAAGCCGCCGATCGGGCCGCCCATGATGTTGGAGAATCGCACGAAGTGCGGGTCGTCATCGACGGGCCACGCCCATGTATTCAAGATCACCAGGCGCTCGACGCGCGAGGGGTCGCGCCCGGCCACCGAGAGCCCGATGGGACCGCCCCAGTCCTGCACGATCGGCGTGAACGCGCGCACAAACGCCTCGACCACCGACGCGTGACGCTCGGGCAACGGCTCGTAGCCCTCGGCCGCCGTCGACAGCCCGAAGCCCGGATAGTCCATCGCGACGCAGCGAAATCGCCCGCGCAGCGCCGCGATCAAGTGTCGGTACAAAAACGACCAGGTCGGGTTTCCGTGCAGCATGAGCAGCGTCGGGCCGCATCCCTCGTCGAGGTAGTGGATGGTGTGCCCGTCGAGCTCGATGAAGTTGCTCGCGTACGGCAAGAGCTCGGGCGTCACCCACTCGGGGCGCGCTCCCTTCGGGGCGTCGGCAACAGCGTCGATGGAGGTCATCGCCCTGTACAACGGCCGAGCGCGGGAAAACGGATGGACCGCCGCGCTCACCGCAG
>LNEO01000074.1 GCA_001465015.1 Deltaproteobacteria bacterium Ga0077539
GCGGGGGCGGGGCGCGCGGCAGCGCGGGTGGGGGCTTCAGCACTGCGCCCACTGTCGTTGCACTCGCTCGCGCGCGGCAGCGCGGGTGGGGGCCGCCCTGCGGCTCTGTGGCAAACGTCGTTCTGCTCACTCGGGGGCCGCCTCGCGGCTCTGTGGCAAACGTCGTTCTGCTCACTCGGGGGGCCGCCTCGCGGCTCTGTGCACAACGTCGTTCTCCTCGCGGGCCGCGCTTCGCGGTCGCACGTTTCGCGATCACGCCGTTCATCCATGGAACGCTACGCCGCACGCAACCGCGCGCCGCGCTTCGCGTTGGCCCCGCGAATCCTGCGGGCTTCACTGCGGCGACAACAGGATACTGTCCGCGCGTGGACTGGAGATCATTGCTGCCAGGGGTCGCGATCCTCGCTCGGTACGAGCGCGGGTGGCTTCGAGCGGACATTGTTGCGGGGCTCACGGTGGGGGCGATGCTCGTTCCGCAGAGCATGGCGTACGCGGAGCTGGCGGGGCTGCCGCCGCAATCGGGGTTCTTCGCAGCGCTCTTGCCGCCGATCGCCTACGCCGCCTTCGGAACGTCTCGTCACCTCGGCGTCGGCCCCGAGCCGGGCACTGCCGTGCTCGCGGCCTCCGGCGTCGCTGCGCTCGCCGCGGGGGACCCTGTTCGATACGCCGCGCTCATGTCCGCACTGGCGGCGCTCGTCGGCGTCTTCGCGGTCGTCGCGTCCCTGTTGCGCCTGGGATTTCTCGCGCAATTGCTCAGCAAGCCCGTGCTGGTTGGGTACATCACCGGCGTCGGACTCACGCTGTTGTCGAGCCAGCTCGGCAAGTTCACGGGCGTTTCGATCACGAGCGGCGAGTTCTTTCCCAGGGTGTGGGAGCTCGCGCAGAAGCTGCCGCTCGTTCGTCCCGCCACGGTCGCCGTCGCGCTCGCCTCGCTCGTCGCGCTGGTCGCGCTGAAGAAGAAGGCGCCGCGCGTCCCCGGCGCGCTCGTCGTCGTGACCGTCGGAACGATCCTCGTCGCCGCGCTCGGCCTCGAGCGTCACGGCATTCGCGTCGTCGGCGCGATCCGAGGCACCCTTCCTCGGCCTCAAGCGCCGCTCGCGTCGTGGCGCGACACCCTCGCGCTCATCCCGACGGCGCTCGGCATCGCGCTCGTCGGCTACACCGACAACGTCCTGACCGCGCGCTCGATCGCCGCGAGGCTGGGCTATCGCATCGACGCCAACCGCGAGCTCGCAGCGCTCGGCGTGATCAACCTGTCGTCCGCCGCCATGGGGGGATTTCCTGTGTCTTCGAGCGCGAGCCGCACGGCTGTTCCTGCGTCGCTCGGGAGCAAGACGCAGCTGGTGGGCGTGATCGCGGCGGGCTTCGTCCTCGCGACGTTGTTGTTGCTCGCGCCTGCGCTCGCGCGCATCCCTCAGCCGTGCCTCGCGGCGGTCATCGTCGCCGCGGCCTTCGCCATCATCGACGTCGACGGATACCGCTCGCTGTGGAAGGTCAGCAAACCCGAGTTCGGGCTCGCCGTCGTCACCGCCCTCTGCGTGATGAGCTTCGACCTGCTCACGGGCGTCCTCGTCGCCGTGGCGCTGTCGGTGCTCGTGACCTTCGCGAAGATCACCGTGCCGCACGACGCGGTGCTCGTCCGCGTCGACGAGCTCGACGGCTGGGTGGACCCCGACCTGGTGCGCGAGGGCTCGAAGCTCGAAGGGCTGCTCGTGTATCGCTTCGACGCGCCCTTGTTCTTCGCGAACAGCGAGCGGTTTCGCGAGCGGCTCGCGCGCATGCTCGAGCAAAACCCCGGTGAAGAAGAGTGGATCGTGCTCGACTTCGAGGGCGTGGGCGACGTCGACGCGACCGCGCTCGAGATGCTCTATGAGCTCTCTGCAGAGCTTCGCGCCAAAGGGATGACCGTGGCCATCGCTCGCGCCAATGACCGAGCGCTCGCGGCGCTCCAGCGGGCCGAGTTGATGGGCGAATTTGGGGTCGTCGCGTTCGCGACCATCAACAGCGCGGTCCGCGCGTTCGCGCTGCGCAAAGGGGCCAAGGCGCCTGAAGAGCGCGCCGAATAGTCGCGTGGGTTTCGGCGCGACATCGAGCGATCAGACGACAAGGAGAGCGCATTGGGTGCGATGATCGCGACCGCGACCCCCGCGTAGTCCGCGGTGGTCGCAGGAGATCAACCGATGTTTCGCTGCATCGTGCTGGGCGCCGCGGGCAGGGACTTTCACGACGTACAGACGTTCTTCAGAGACCATCCAGGGTTTCGCGTCGTCGCGATCACCGCCGCGCAGATCCCGTACATCGATCAACGGAGCTTTCCGAAAGAGCTCGCGGGGCCGTCGTACGAAGAGGACATCCCGATCGCGCTCGAAGAAGAGCTCCCCGCGCTGCTCTTGCAGCACCGCGCGGACTGGGTGTTTCTCGCGTACTCGGATCTCTCTCATGAGGCCGTGATGCACAAGGCCAGCATCGCGCTCGCGCACGGGGCAGGCTTCGCGATCGCGCCTCCGAAGATGACGCAGCTCAAGAGCGTCCGCCCTGTCGTGTCGGTCACGGCCGTGCGCACCGGCGCAGGAAAGAGCCCCGTCACCCAGTGGTTGGCCGCGCATCTCCGCGCTCGATCGCTGCGCGTCGGCGTGCTCAGGCACCCCATGCCGTACGGCGATCTCCGCGCGCAAGCGGTGCAGCGATTCGCCTCCGAAGCAGACCTGGAGCGACACCAGTGCACCATCGAAGAGCGCGAGGAGTACGAGCCCTACGTCGCCGCTGGGCACGCTATTTTCGCGGGCGTCGATTACCGATCGGTCCTGCGCGCCGCCGAGCGCGAGTCCGACGTGATCCTCTGGGACGGAGGAAACAACGACCTCTCGTTTCTCGCGTCGGACTTGTCGATCGTCGTGTGCGACGCGCTCAGGCCCGGGCACGAGGTGCAGTTTCACCCCGGCGAAGCGAACCTGCGCGCGGCGGACGTGCTGGTGATCAACAAGGTCGACGACGCGCGTTCGACCGACGTCGAAGCGATCATGGCGCGCGCATCCGAGTGCAACCCGCGCGCTGCGGTGGTCACGGCGGGGCTCGACATCGACGTCGATCCGCCGGGCATCGTGAAGGGCCGGCGCGCGCTGGTCATCGAGGATGGTCCCACGGTGACGCACGGATCGATGCCGCACGGAGCGGGCCTCGTCGCGGCTCGACGCGAGGGTGCCCGAGAGATCCTCGACCCGCGTGCGTTCGCAGTGGGCTCGATCCGCGCCGCGTACGAGCGATATCCGCACATGGGACCGGTGCTGCCTGCGCTCGGCTACTCCGATGAGCAGCGCGAGGACCTGCGCGCCACCATCGCCGCCAGCGGCGCCGAGGTGCTCGTCGACGGCAGCCCCGCTCGCGTCGATCGCGTGGTGGCCGTGGAGATTCCCGTGGCGCGGGTGCGCTATCGGTTCGCGCAGCGAAGCGGCGAGCCGCTCGCGGAGAGAGTCGATCGGGTCATCGACGCCATGCTGAAGCGAGAATGACTCGCGGGGTGTGATCGCGGTTCGTGCGGAGCGCCCGCGCGTCTCTC